>NZ_PYOB01000010.1:0-121981 GCF_003026165.1 Photobacterium sp. GB-1
GCACATTCGCCTAGTCGTCGGCAGCGTCGGATGTGCATAAGAGACAGGCGGTAATGACGATAATAATAGCGGTGGCGGTGGTGGTGGTGGTGGTGGTACAGACAAAGCTACTCCACTTGATCTTGGTAATTTAACATCTGATGTTAAAAAGCAATACGCACAAGTTAACTATGATACTTTTTTAGTTATTACTGAAAGCGCCCTAAACTGTGCAAAAGATCTTAACATTGGCGAAACCGATAATACTTGTGCAGTTATCGATAGTGGCAATCATAATGAAGGGTTGAGTATTGAAGAGATATCAGGGACTTTATCTGTTCAAAAGCAAGCTGATAAGATTCAGATAAGCACGGTTAAAGACATACAATTTCATGCACCTTTAATTAATCAAAACACAAATACTTTTAAGCTCAATCAAAATAATATTGCTAACACACAAAAAGAAACAAATTTTATTAAAATACCAGAGGCAACAGATCAAGAAGCCAATATTCAAGAAGTCGAATCCGACCAAGTGTATTTAGGTGGTACTTTTACCTTCTCAAATGATAATGGTATCAAAACCGTTGACGCTTTTGCTCATGAATTCTATGGTTTAATTTATAGTCATAATACCAACACAGATGAAAGTCATTTTGTCAGTAGCATAAGTCGATTAGTGGGTAAAAATAATGCTATGGTCGACTGGAGTACAGATGAAAACGGTGTAATTAGACCAATCTAATTTCATTGAACGGAGAAACTAAGCCAAACTTAAAAAGTTAAGTTTGGCTTTTATTTAAAACTGATTAGCGTTCTTAAATATCTAAACGCCTATTGAGAGTGTATTTAGACAGCATCTTTAAGTTGTATTTTCTTACCTAAACGGCTGCTTTCCAACGCCAACTCTATTAACTTAATATTTAAAAGCGCATCTTCTGCTTTAACTGGACATGTCACACCTTGGCGAATGGCTTTAGCCACTTGGTGATAATATTCCTGATAACACCCTTTCACTGTTGGCACAGGCGTACAACTTTGCTCATCATAAAAGTTGCCATACTGAGACGGTGATTCTGCTGACCAATCTTCATTTACAGGCATAACACCAGAAACTAAGTATTGCTCTTGCGGATCAATACCCAGCTTTTCATAACAGCCACCAGTACCTTTAATAGTAAAACGCTTATTTTCGCCAGCACTTATCATGTCGCCATGAAGCACAACAAGGTGAGTTGAGTAATGTAAAAGTAAGTGGAAGTAATCAACATTATTAGAGCCTTTACGCGTGACTCTACAATCTGCCGTGATCGCGTCTGGTAATCCAAACAAGGTGATCGATTGATCCAGCAGATGTGATCCTAAATCAAATAATATGCCGCCACCATCTGCGGCTTGCTCTTTCCAACGTTCGCGAACCACTGGGCGAAAGCGATCGAAGTGAGATTCAAAATGTTTTAACTCTCCAAAACGTTTTTCATCGATCATTTTTTTCACGGTAAGAAAGTCACCATCCCAACGTCGATTGTGGTAAATACTCAGCATTAGCCCCTTTTCTTTTGCTAATGCGATCAGTACTTCTCCATCTTCAACCTTGGTGACAAATGGCTTTTCAATAATAACGTGTTTACCATTCTCTAAGGCTGCTTTAGCTAACTGAAAGTGGACATCATTTGGCGCGGTAATGATCACTAATTCAGCATCGGAAGAGGTTATCAGCGCTTCTGCACTATCAAAATGTTGAATTAATGGCCAATCTTCTTGAAGTTGTTGTTGCTTACTTGTACTTATCGCCGTTAGCTCAAACTCTTTTAGGCTTGTAATAAATGGAATATGAAAGGTTTGAGCGGAAAAACCATAACCAATAACCGCTGTTTTGATCGCTGAGCACGCCATGTTCATTTCTCCATACCGAATAATTGGCAATTGAATAATATCGTTTCATTTATACAAACACTGACAAACTCAAATACCAGCCAGTCATCTATCTGTGTGAGAAACTTATCATCATGGAGCAATGTAGGAAATGCAACTTACACATTTTTTGTCGTTTTAAGTGGTGAAAACAGGAAAATATAGAGCTGTATTTCACTTTAACAGTCAAATATTGCTATTTAGCGCATCTGAATAACTGTACCGTTATCAGTTAGGCCATGAGTGACAAAAACGTCACCTTGATTTGAGATCAATACCGCCTCAATCCCTGCCTGACGATTAAGATAAGCAAGCGCATCATCAATGGATGATAAAAAGCCAGCAGTGCTCCATATTTCACCATCAACAGAGAGCTTTGAAATAATCGTCACACTCGCGATATTGGTTGAGATAGGCTTGCCCGTTTGCCCATCAAGAAGGTGATGATATCGCTGCCCATGGTATTCAAAATAACGTTCATTAATGCCAGACGTTACCATTGAATAATCTCTTAAAGGCACAACTCGGCAAATATCGCCACGCGAAGCTGCCAGCGGGTTTTGAATACCGACATTCCATGTTTGTGAAGCATTCTCAGGCGAGTAACCAATGGTCAGTACATTACCACCAAGGTTAATAAAGCCATGCTCGACCCCGTTAGCGGTAAGAAAATCTTTGATCCGATCAGCAAAATATCCCTTAGCGATAGCGCCTAAATCTATCTGCATACCCGTTTGAGAAAGGTATACCGACTGATAGTCATCATCTAGGATAATGTTTGATGGATCGACAAGCTGTAATTTTTCCGCAAGCTCCACATCGGTGGGTAACTTGGCATCTTTAAAACCGATATGCCATGTTTTAACCAGTGGCCCAATCGCCACATTAAACGGATTTTGAGGATCGACACTGATCGCTTTTGATTTCTTAATCAGCGCATAAAGATCCGGCTTTACACGGACAGCTCGAATCCCTGCGTAGTTATTGACGCGCATCAGTTCAGATTGCGTCTGATTAACCGTAAAACGTTGAGTAAATTCTTGAAGTTGCAGATAACATTCTTTGATCAATGCTTCACCACGTTCATGATGAACCACAAGATCAATAAAGGTTCCCATCATAGGAAAACGCGTTTTATAACTTGCCATTAACTCTGTTCTCGTTAAATAGTAAAAAGGGAAGCACATGGCTTCCCTTTGTACCCAAGTAACTTCAAGATGCTTGGGTATATATCTAATTAAACGCGGTTAGATACGCTATCACCCGCTATACGACCATAAGTGAAGATATCAATCAACGCATTACCACCTAAACGGTTACCAGCATGAATACCACCAGTCACCTCACCGGCTGCATATAGCCCAGAGATTGGTGTCCCCGTTTTATCCAATACACACGCTTGAGTATTGATCTTCAAGCCACCCATTGTATGGTGAACTGAAGGCTTACGTGGCGTTGCATAGAACGGTGCTTTTTCCACTTTTAAGCCAAGTGCGCCTTTGTGGAATTCAGGATCACGGCCTTCATCAACGTAACTGTTATAACGGCGAATCGTTTCTGTTAACGCTTCGGTCGGTACATTAATTTTTTGCGCTAATTCTTCAATTGAATCCGCTTTAATAATAATACCTTCTTCGATCTCACGCTCAATGGTTTCATCTGTGGTGTTCGCTGCTGTTTGACGGATAGCTTCATCAGCAATCATATAAATCACACCACCATTGTCGAAGAAAGAACGAGAAAGCACGTCTCGACTTTCACATTCATCGACAAAACGCTTGCCTTGGTTGTTAACAAATACAAAGTTTTCAGGTGGAACAATAAGACCCGTTAATAACGCACCAGATTTAGGATCACCAATCGGCATTAACTGAACATATTCCATGCCCACTAAATCAGCACCGACTTTTTCACCGATTTCAATACCATCACCAATAAGTGCAGGTGAGTTGGTTGTTTTAATATCGTCGGCAATCTCGTTCCAGTAGTTGTTGTATTTTTGCAGCATTTTGGTGTTAGCACCAAAACCACCAGAAGCCAGTACAACACCACAATTAGTGGTCAACACATATTTTGTACCGTCTGAATGCGTTGCTTTAATACCAACCACTTTTCCATCATCAACAATCAATTCTTCAGCTCGCGCATCCGTAATGATATGACCACCTTGGGCAATTACTTGTTTTTGCAGTTTTTCGACAAACTCAACACCTTTAGGGCGATTAGGTTTGTGCGCTCGACGCCATAGCGCACCAACAGCGATATCCACCATGCCACGGTTAAAGTTGATGCCTTTTTCCGTTAACCAATCAATCGATTCCATTGCACGACTTGTTAACGTCTGTACTAAATCGTATTGACCATGAATTGGTTCGCCATCAAGGTTAGTACGTTTGCCACCTAGGTATGTCTGAATTAGGTGCAGTTCAACGGAATCAAACAGATAATTTTTGCCACTTTCAGTATCAAGGAAATAGTTAGCTAGTTGATCTTTCAGTGTGCGGAAATCTGCAAGATATTCTTCTGCAATGTCTGATTCAGGTGTATCGGCAATTGCTTTAAGATAATCCACTTCACCAGCAATCGCAGGGAAATCTTTTACCCACTTAGGCTCTGCTGCATTCACCCAACCGCCTGTACGTACAGTGTTACCACCAACAACAGGGAATTTTTCTAGCAAGATAACAGACTTACCATTATCTAAAGCAGTAAGCGCTGCACTTAAACCTGCACCACCGCCACCGACAACAACAACATCGACAGTTTTTTCGATAACTTCCGTAGACCATTCAACCGCTTCACGTGCTTTACAACGAAGCGCTTCCGAGTTACCACCCGCTAAATCAACAGCATCAGATACACCGTCAATAACCGCTTGGCTACTCACTGTCGCACCAGAAATCACATCAATATTTAGCGTTTGGCCTTCCATAATTTGTTGTGGAATACGTTCAAACGCAGGGTTAGCAATACCGTCTGACTCTTTTGATGAATCAACGATAATATCGAGGATCTTGTCTTCAGAGAACGTCACCGTTACAGGTAATTTGCCATTATGACCGTAGCCATAAGCGGTGTACTCACCAGGCTCAAAGGTGATCTCAACGTTTTGTAATTCTTTAATACGCTGGTGCTTTAATGCCTCAGCTTTACTATCAACAATCATGTAATCCATGATTTCCCAAAGTGGTGTTGGGATCTTCAGTTGATGTTGTTGCTCAATATCAGCGAACTCGGCACATTCTTCACCATTGATCGCTTTAGTCGCCCATGTTGGCTCAACAAGGAAACCTTTACCCACACTCACCATGTCGTAACCTTGTGCTAACGCTTGATCAGCATCTGAACGCTGAGCGATACCACCAACACCTATTACAGGGATTTTGGCAACATTGTCAGATTTAAGCGCATGGTATTTACGAATAAGTAGTTCTTTATCTTCAGGGTTTACAATCGAATTTCGAGTATAGTTACCCATCGAAAAGTGGAAATAATCAAGACCACTCGCAGCCAACTTATCAAGCAAGTACATGGTATCTTCGAAACGAATACCAGGCTCTTCAATTTCTTCAGGAGAGAAACGGTAACCAATAATGAAATCATCGCGTTGGTGATCAGCGACAACTCTTTTCGCTTCATTTAAAACAGCAAGAGGGAATGTCGTACGTTTTTCAATATTACCGCCCCACTTATCATTTCGACGGTTTGAGTGTGGAGAGAAAAACTGTTGAAGGATGTATGTATTAGCGCCATGGATCTCAACACCATCAAAGCCCGCAACAATTGCACGATGAACAGCATTAGCAAAAGCATCAATCATGAAGCCAATCTGCTCTTTCGTCATTTCAAGTGGTGTTTCTGCATTATCGCGAAGCGCAGCGACAGGACTCGCCGATATAGGTTGATGGCCACCATTGTATTCGCCATTTGCCATACGGCCAGCATGGTAGATCTGAAGAATAGCCTTTGAGCCTTTCTCTTTAATTGCCGATGCTAACTTCTTGAGCCCAGCAATCTTACTGTCGGTATTGATACCTAATGCACCGGGAAATGCTCTACCGTAATTTTCAACAAACGCACTTTCAACAATGACTGCGCCAGCATCGCCAGAGCGAGCGGCATAATAGTCGATCATTTCTTGTGTAACACCACCATCAAAAAATGCAGATTGAATGGTCATTGGTGCCATAACAATGCGGTTTTTGAATTTGGCTTGTGATAAGCCTAATTGAATTTCATCTGTTAATTTATTCACTGATTCATATTCCAATAATAATTAATACTTATATTAAAAATCACTAAATAAGCAGTTAAATTTAAGTAGCTTTTAAAATAAGAACTAAGGCAATTAACTAAGATTGAATGAAATTACTACAGCGGTAATTCTCAGTAAAATGATACATCTGCATTTAGTCTATGCATAAAGCACATAAAACCATTAACATTTAAATAAATTCTCTTTCTATTAACATTTAAATTTAAACAAGCAAACAAAATAAGAGAAAAATTTACTTAGTATGAGCAGTTATGAAAAAATAAACATCGTTGAAAATGGAGAATATAACTACTATCAACAGCTTAATTTTCACGAAATTGACTAATAATAAAAATAATCAAAAAATGATAAAACGGAGAGTGGTTATCCTATTCCTCAGAAAAAATTGCCGTATTAAAATAGAAATCATTCCTATTTTTCTTTAATCTTTATTTGCAAAATTGAATTTCATTATTGGCTGGATTTATGCCTTTGATGACAGTGAATAAAACCAATAATAAAAAAGCTGACATTAAGTCAGCTTCTATTGAAAACGTTGTATGTTAATCAATGAACTTATTATTCTTAGCCCAACGAGTGATCACCTCTTTTGCTAATGGCGCAGGGCCAAAGAAACGTTCTTGATCGCTAATGTCAGCAACAAAACGCCCTTTTTTGAAGAACAGGAACATTTCAAGCATGTCATAGCCAAGCTCACTGAATAGTTTGATTGGGCGAACAAGTAATTGGAAAACAAACCATGGCACAGTCCATGTTGATAACTTCTTACCTGTCACTTCACTAATTAATTGCACCAATTCCGCTTGGCTTTTGGCACCATCACTCCAACCTACATCAATCGATTTATTATTGATTTCATCACCTTCAAATGCGGCAGATTTAGCAAGATAATCAGCTAAATCATCAGTCAAAATGTACGACCACTTAGTAGTTGTATCGCCAATTGCGTAAAAACGACCCGCTTTAAAGCCATCCGCAATGTAATCAGACGTTTGATCTAAAAACGCTGGTGCACGCACAAATACATAAGGAATGCCGACTTGCTTAATCACATCTTCTGCAACTTTTTTAGCATGAAAATGTGGCACGCTTTGCGCTTCATCGCTATTAACAATACTCAAGAAAACAAAGCGTTCAATGTTTGCTCGTGCTGCTGCTTCTGCGAGATTTTTATTGCCTTGGAAATCGGCATCAAGGCTCTCTTTCATATAACCGTTAGCAGAGCTAATCACCACATCCACACCTTGTAATGCAGCATCTAAAGAAGCAGGATCCATCATGTCAGCCTTTACCCACTCTAGCTCTGAAAATTCACCTTTTGGTGCACCACGGCGTGACATCGCTTTAATATCGACGTTTGAATGCTGCATTAAACTACGTAAAATTTTACGACCTAGGAAACCTGTGGCACCAACAACAAGTACTTTCTTCTTTTGAGTTTGCATAATCATTTTCTCGTTAATCTCTGACGTTGAAGCCATGTTATATAATTCTATATTTGGATTAAATACTATAAAATGGAAATGATTGGTTCAAAAATGGGATAATTATGAAATCACTCGATGATATGGCGTTATTTGTAGAAGTCGCCAACGTAATGAGCTTTCGCCAAGCCGCAGAGATTACTGGAGTGCCTAATTCCACCCTTTCAAGGCGCATCAGTGCATTAGAAAAAGCCATTGGGCTGCGTTTGCTCCACCGTACAACACGAAAAATTGAACTCACAGAGGCCGGTCAACTGTATTACGAGCGTTGTCGTCGTATTGTTGAAGAAGCCAAACTCGCCCATCAACAATTGAGTGATATAGCAGAAAATCCTAGTGGTACGGTTCGCGTGTCTGCCCCTATTGATTTTGCGACCCACTTCATTGCGCCATTACTACCCGAATTTTCAAAACAATATCCCGATATTGAATTGGAATTTGATTTATCTTCACGGCGTGTGGATATGACATCGGAATATTTCAACGTAGCAATTCGAGCAGGTGAAAGTGAAAGCTCAAGCTTAATTGCTCGTAAACTCGCTAACTTCCATCACTATGTTTATGGTTCTCCCGCTTATTTGGCACAATATGGCGAACCACAATCACCAGACGAACTTACTCAACATCAGTGTTTTAGTATCGTAAAATCAGCCCATTGGGCATTACATAGCAAAGATAAATCGGCAGATATTAAGGTAAACAGCAAACTATTTGTAAATAGTATTGGCATGATCAAGCAATTAATAGTGCTCAATATGGGATTGGGATTACTCCCACAAGAAATGATCACAGATGAGTTAGCGCAAGGAACATTACAACGCATATTACCGGACTGGCAAAGTTCTCCTGTGCCGATATACGCCATAACCGAAACACGGTTACTACCCGCCAAGACTCGCTGTTTTATTAACTTTATTCAAAGTAAACTTGAATAGGTAAACTCAAGCGATTCATCGAGCAATATTAAGCTCAATTACTCTTCTTCCATTAAGATTTTCATCATCTGCTGATGGTGATTCAGGAAGTTTCGAGTGATCTCATAATGCTCGGTATCCTCATACGTTGTTTCATCGATGCCACTATCACTGAACTGATAGATTTTAGCTCTTGGGTAGGCCAATAAAATCGGTGAGTGAGTAGCAATAATAAATTGCGAACCTGCTTCAACTAAACGATGCATTTCTGAAAGCGCAGCCATTTGTCTAGCTGGTGAGAGAGCAGCTTCGGGCTCATCCATAATGTATAAACCATTACCGCGTAACTTATTAGAGATCATTGCCATGAAAGATTCACCATGAGATTGATGGTGTAGTGATTGCCCACCATAACCTTGCAACGGTGGCGGCATAAGCTGATCTAAATAAGTGGCAACATTATAAAAACTCTCAGCCCTTAAAAAATAGAAGTCTTTCGGGCGTTTAAAACTTTTCACGGTTTTAATGTAGCGATCTAACTCAGAATGCGTTTGCGCGGTAGCAAAACCGGTATTCTTGTTCCCCCCTTCCGCATTAAGCCCCATCGCGACTGCAATCGCTTCAATTAGCGTAGATTTTCCTGAACCATTTTCACCGACAAAAAAAGTAACATCAGGATGAAATTCAATGACATCTAACGCTTTGAGGGCTGGAATACAAAACGGAAATTGATCGTAATTATCAATTTTTTCGCGCTTTAAAGCGATTTCTCGTAGGTAAGGTTTTTCTTCAAAACTCATAAATCTCAAACAGTGTTATTTATTTCTAAAATAGTTTAACCATGTTATCCGTTATCACATTGAAATAAAATGAGCGAGAAAGTTAGTACCCACTCAATTTATATCAACCATGAATAACGGACCTATTCCGCTTGAGATGGTGCTGCTTCTGTTGCAGATGCGGGTGTTGAAGAGGTTGGAGTATCAACTAAAGGTGCTGCCGCATCTTGCTGAATTTGCGTTGCTGTTGGTGAGTCAGCATGCGTTTGTGATTCTACAACTGGCGCTGCATTGGTAGATTCTGGCGTTGAAGATGTTGGAGTATCGATTAAAGGTGCTGCTAAAGGTGTAGCTGAATCTTGTTGGGTTTGTGCCTCTGTAGGCTGTTCCGTTACAACAGGAGCGCTTGATGCGACATCGACGCCAGAGCATGACATCCCTAAGCTGGTTAATTTTTCAGCAAAAGATTTCGCTTTTTCTTCACAGTAACCGACCTCATGTTTCGCATCCCATAATACAGCAGTGCCTTCCGGCTTAGTATAGCGAACTTCACACGGTACTTTGCTATTTGGATTAGCATAAACAACTTCGATGACACGCTCAGAATGATCACTTTTACACACATACCTATCTTGTGCATGTGCTTGAAAAGCGAGAATAGATAGCGCAACCAATAATAGTGATTTCATCATATAACTCCCCAAAATATACGTTATAAAAGAGATAACAATCTTATCTTATTCGCTAAACAATGACTTGAAGCTGAATATTTAACGCGATAGATGATTTAACCTTTACTATTCAAACAGTATAAGGGCTTTGACAATAAACATAGAATTAAATTTATCATTATGTGATTGGGTATTGCATACATTTAAGAGCAATAACCGTAATAGGCAGACAATAAAAAAGGCTCATTACGAGCCTTTAATTTTGATGACAAGAAATGCAATCGCATGAAATTATTGATGCGCTGCTTTCTTCTCAACCACTTTTTCAAAATGGAAAAATGCTTCTTTAATACATTCTTCTAAATTTACGTTATGCGCTTTAGCACTCACTTTATGGAACACTTCAGTATCCATTTTCAAATCAACAGCATAGCCTGTATCTTCTTTGATGATATCCACATGAAGATGTTTAAATTCAGGATCGATAACCATCATCTTTTCAATATAATCAGATACTACTGCTTTGATTGAATCAGTTAGTTCCATATGTTCACATTTGATTTTTAAGCTCATGATACACCTCAGTAATTCTCTTAAATATCTGACACTGAATGTAAGCCTAAAAATAAAAAAAGTCTCATCCTAAAAAAGTAATATTAATACTCAAAAAATGACTTCGCTTCACCTTTATTCTTCAGGTAATACCCAATCAGGACGCGGAAAATGACAGGTATAGCCATTAGGTCGGTGAAGTAAATAATCTTGGTGTTCTGGCTCTGCTTGCCAAAAATCACTTGCTGGCACGACTTCTGTTACTACCGTGCCCGGCCAAATGCCAGAAGCATTAATACGCTTAATCAAATCTTGGGCCGTGTTTTTTTGCGCCTCTGAAGTATAGAAAATCGCAGAGCGATAAGAAGTACCGATATCATTACCTTGGCGATTGGTCGTTGTTGGATCATGAATTTGAAAGAAGTACGCCAAAATATTTTCAAAACTGGTTTGGTCATCATCAAAAGTTATTTCAATCGCTTCAGCATGAGTACCATGATTGGGATAAGTGGCATTTGCCACATCACCGCCCGTATAGCCAACGCGGGTTGTTATTACCCCAGTTTGACGACGAATAAGATCTTGCATCCCCCAAAAACAGCCGCCAGCAAGTATCGCTTTTTGTTGTGCCATCGTTAACTCCTTCGCATTCTTAAATCCTAATTCAATATATACCCTATCAATAAATCGTCAGGGATGAACAGTATTTGTGATTGAAAAACAGCTAAAAACTTATTTCAACGTCCTCAAGAAAAGTCTTCATTTAGCAATAGATTCTGCCTTCATATACCTAATTGACTGATGATCACGGTAAAGAACAAGTATACTTATTAATATAAAATCAAATAGCGAGTTGATAAAACCAGGGACGATTCATTGGATATTTTAATTTATAGTTTAATTGCCGCAGCATTACTTCCTTACATAGCCAAAATACCTCTCGCCGTCGCAATGCATAAAGTGGGAGGCTACGATAATAACCATCCCCGAGACCAACAAGCAAAATTGCATGGTTTTGGTGCGCGAGCATTAGCAGCACATCAAAATGCCTTTGAATCACTGATTATTTTTTCCATGGCCGTTTTGTTAGCAATCGCAACAGGCACCACAAATGAAAAAATTCAGTTATTGGCACTTCTCCACATTAGCTTTAGAGTTGTCTACCACATACTGTATCTAATAAATCTCGGTGTTTTGCGTTCCATCGCTTGGACGATAGCAATCGGCTGCTCATTTATCATTATGGGACAGTGCCTGTCGAGTTAATCAAAAGTAAGACATAAAAGTAGATTGAAGGTGCGACTTAATAAATGCACTTGATAAAAAGCATTAGCGTAACTATAAATTTATATGCAAGTGTCTAGGTTCATCATAACCATTGCCCCTCACTCCAAATATGTGACTAGAGGGGCTTTTTATATCAATTAAATACAAACCATTTTTATATCTGTGCACCATATCCTATGTGTAATTGGATATATTTTGATATTTTGCATGCGATTTTTTGATATTAATTTAACGATGGCAGATTTTATTGAATTGCATTGATAACACATTCTTTGTTATTAATCTGATATCGGTTGGAATGGAGATTTACGATGAATCACTGGACAGACTTTTTCCCTTATGTCGCTATGGCGATTAAAGTCATTGCGTTAATGGTTGCTGGATATTTTGCGATCAAGTGGCACTTCGACCAAGACAGAAAACTGAAGAATAAAGAAAAACAAGAACAACAAGAACAACAAGAACAACAGATTAAAACGCAAGATTAGGAAATCTTACAGCATAAATACTGCCAAGCAGCCTTTTTACTTTACACATTTATAGATAGCAGTATTTGTAGTTTTTTATTAGTAATATCAAGAGAGTCATAAGGATGACTCTCCGAATACATAACCTTATTTCTTCATCGCTTCTTTTAAAAGCGCCGCTCCTGCCAGCCCAACTAACGGCAATGCATCAATAGAGCCACCGCGCCTATCACCTCTATCATTGTTCCCATCTGTTGCATAAGCCCAAAACTCATCACGAGCAGCCTCATGTTCAGATGTTATACACGAGTATGCATCTAATTGATGAACTTCACTTAACACGTCAAGATCTGGCTCTTCAATGGATGATATGTAATGTTGCTGAAGAAACTCTTCATTCTTATTTTTAGGAGGTACCCAAGTAAAGCCCAAAATTAAACAACCTATCGCCTGATGAAAATAGGCACTATGAGTCCAAGCTGTCATCGTTGAAAGTCGACGAGGAAAAAATGCGACTTTATGTTCTTGTTGGAATTGAGCCTCATAACTATCCCATAACTCATAATCTTTATCATGAATATCATACAGCGTTAAATGTGAAGGGAGACTCTGAGACTTTATTATCGCATAGGATATTGGAAATTCTTCATCTTCAATACTCTCTATCGTGACATTTTTTGTTTCAACCCCTGATGCTGGATAAGCAATAACATCTGTTTTATTTACTCTCTGACCATCATTATTAATAGGCCCCTTACCATCAGGATAATAAACGTTTAAGTTTACTGGGCGCCCATCGAAGTAATCAAGATACAGTGAAGTGAAAGATAGCGTTGGCTGTCTATATACTCCTCCTATCACCCCTCTTCCACCACGGGCAACCTCATTACACTCTTGATCCCAATCATCCGCAGTGCCGTAAGCTGGAGAGTAAATGTCATTAAATTTACTTGAGTCCAATACAAATGATCTTGGATTAACATCAATATCCATTTGCTCAAACATTTGTATAAAGTCATCGCAATATTTTACAGCGATAGTGCTGGACGAAAAAAAATAATTGTAAGTATCAGTACGATGTTGCCCTACAGGAGGACGGTCTTTTTCCAATACCTCTCTTTGGTTTTTAATCGTCTGTTTTAAGTAATCAGAATATTGCTTTTTATATTCTTTCATTTCTGATTTTAACGAGTCATACATATGTTTAGATAAATTGTCTTTGTGATGCAGTAAAACATCCCTTAAAAAAGTCATATGTAACGAAGCGAAAACACCAAATAATGGACACAATATATATTCATAGCCTTTTTGTTGAAACTCAGGGCCCTCTCTTATGAAGTCATCATTTAACGTAACAATAAGAGACGTTATCTCCTCAGGAGAAGCGCCTTTGACAAGAGTTAAATATTTTTTTAGAGAGAGATTCATGCCTGCTACTATTGTACTTAATCTTGAAAAAACCTCTTCGTCTAATTTTTCATCAATTAGTTCTTCTACTTTGTCTTTAATTTTTCCCCAAACATCTTCTTTCGGTGACGGCCACAATAAACGCACGAGAAATGACACAACACCGCCAACTTCAGGAATAAAATTCAAAGCAAAACCCAGTGAACTTTTAAAGATTTCAATCACATCTGAACCTGAAAAGTCAGGGTAATTAATAGTGTAACCTTTATCACTACTTAACTCGTTATTACCGCCTAAACTACGAGCAATGCTATTGCCTGATAACAGAGACATCGCAACTAATGCTGATAATTTTTTTAACGCTAATCTTCTATCATTCATAAATACATCTTAATAATAAATACTATGCCTGATAACTCTGTGGCTAAATGCAATTACTCGTACCTTAAGTCATGAAGTCATGAAGTCATAAATACTCGCAACATTCTGCCACTGATAATACCCCGTCAGAAAATTACAATGTTAACGTTCGGTAAAAAACCATGAAGAAGTAATAAAAAATAAGAACCCAGTATTACTAGGTTGTTGCGACTTATATTAAAACAAACATTCTAATAACTTTTTTATTACGTATGGGTATAAGAAATGGGGCACTTAGCGGTTAATAGATTTATAAACAACGAGTTTACTGAATAATAAACTCATTTATGGACAAGAACATGTTTAAGGTTTGTTTATTTAGACTGGTAAGTAAGGCGCATGGGATACTCGACTTTTCAGTATAACTTCCATCATATTTTCAATATTTATCTTGAATAAGACTATCTAATACTTCGAATATGAATGAATGTAGATAGATAGCCTTATTTTTAGATTGAATTATATCTAATCCAATTGTGAGTTCGAACTATTTATTAACATTGAGATTTGAGGAACTACAGCTAATAACGATTCATGAAGCTTTTTCCCTGCTTCTCCTAAGTTTTCAACTAGGCCGTTGTAGGTATGATACCCTGTTACATTATCTTCTACTGAGTAGAAGCTTTTAACACCATAAAACTCTTTCGTTCTGCCATTGTAAATTGCAACATTTACACTGACTATCCGGGCATATGCATTAAGGGCACTTCCTGCATTATATATAGCTACAGGGCTAACCTGTATAACAAGGTCAGCATCAACACTTTCAAGTTCATTTGGATACCTCTGCCTAAATAATTTCCCTTGTGAGTCTAAAGCAGACCATCGCAAGTAAGGTACAGAGTGAACTTGATCTTTCAATAAAGAAACATCAATTCCTTTTTCTTTTAAAGAGCTTGAGAGTTCGTTAAGAAAATCTCTTCTTAAGTTTATCTTAGGGTTTGTACTAGAATATATTTCATTAAAATTAGATGCTCTTTCATTTGTTTTTTTACCTATCTCATTTATAATTCCCGCAGTTAAACTAGCAGCAACCGCTGTTATTCCAGAGTCTATTGCATTCGAGTTATTATTTTCAATTACTATTACACTTGAGTTATTTTCTATTACTGTTTGATTTGGTAGAAAGGTAGCATTGGTTTTCTTTTCTTGAGTTATTATCGGTTCGACTTCTTTACCAAGATCAAAATACATAGATTGTTTATCTGTAAAGTGTTGTTGATCCATAGATAGCATAAACTCTCCGACTAATGCATGTGTTCGCATTTCCGGAAAGTCAACAATCGCAACACTCTTAATATTATTTAAATTTTCTTTACTAAGTGGAGCGACAGGGAGCGTAGTGCAACCAGAAACCAAAAGTATCACTAATATAAAGGCTATTTTGTACATACGACTTCCTTGTATTAAAGCTATTATTAAAATAAAATTTCTTATTAAAAATTACAATATATAACCCACGTTTAATTTAGATATAAAACCACTGATATAATCTTAATATTTTTAGATGTAATTATGTAATCTAATTACATTATAGTTATACACTTCATTGAATTTAATTGATTAATTTTTCATTCACAATAAAAACCCCTCAAAAATGAATATGTAAAAGTATTATTTTGAACTACTTCTCAATATTTTTGTATACTGAAAAAATTTACTAAATAGTCATTATAATGATATTAAGCTATTATTCTTTTTTAAAGAATCCTATAAAGAAATATAAATTATGGAAATAACGAATACATTAATAGAGATTTTTAGTTATATTCCTATATAAAATAAATCTCTCTCATATTATTCCAAATAAAGTCTCAACCCATGATTTTCACCATTGGGTTACGTTTTTGTTCTAATTTTTTGATGTTGCTGGTCTTTAGCATATAGCAGATATCATTGTTTTCTAGCCCAATATATTGATCATCGCATGTGTGACACCTACAGCCACAAATTAAAATACTTTGCGTATTGTTCTCGCACGAACATGCATATCAATTTTATAGCTAAATCCTATCACTCGTACTCTCTCCCAGAGAGTGATAAAATCCACGCCCCATTTTGCGATAGATTAAGCCATGTACGATTCCCTTTTTACTCCATTTCGCTCATCGATTGAGGCTATCGCCTTACCTGAACGTTTTACTTATCCTTTTTGTTATAAGCCACATCCACTGAGTGTGTTAGCCGCGCAAGAGTTGCAACAACACCTAGAAACACAAACCGAATGGCAACACGATTTTGGTTTAGATGGCTTAAATAAAGACAGTGATAATCACGCCATTGGCAATATGTTCGGTGTGTTAGTGGTACAAAGCGAGCAAGGTAACATCGGTTATCTATCGGCATTTTCAGGCACTATCGCAGGGCAAACACAGTTACCCCAATTTGTGCCGCCTGTGTTTGATGCGCTTAACACCGATCCTGAGATCCAAGCGATTAAACACACGCTTACAGTACTAGAATCTGACATTGAATCTATTGCGTCTTCGCCTCAGTTCATTGCGCTGCAACAGCAATATACTCAAGCGAAAACGCAAGCTGAGCAAGAATCTGAAGCCTTTCGTTTACAGATGATTGAACAGCGCAAGCAGCGTAAATTGCAACGCAAAGCTGCCGAGCAAAGTGATGATGAAAACGTTAAAACAGAAGTGTTTCATCGCCTAGCCCGTGAAAGCGCTTACGATAAACATCAGCAAAAAGCCTTGCGCCAACAGTGGCAACAAACGCTGCAATCACTAAGCGAACAGCTTGAAGCAGATACCACTGCGCTTGCTGAACTAAAAGCCAAGCAAGATAAATTAGCAACACAATTAGAACAAAGTATTCATCGCCAATACCGCTTTGTGAACCAATTTGAGGAATATAAAGATCTCAATCAGTTGTTTGATGAGCCATTACAAGGGGCGGGCGATTGCGCTATCGTCAAACTGCTTCAGTATGCGTTTAACCACCAATTAACACCGTTAGCAATGGCAAATTTCTGGTGGGGTAAGTCCCCCGCGCCACAAATGCTAAAACATGCTTACTTTTATGAAGCCTCAAAAAACAAATGTGAGCCTATTTTAGCCCATATGTTGTCTGGCATTGAGATAGACGAGAACCCACTAGAGCAAAACCCAGCCGAAGGCAAAGAGCTAAGTATTGTTTATCAAGACGATGCGATGGTGATTGTTAATAAACCTGCAGAGTTCTTATCTGTACCCGGTAAAACCATTACCGATTCAGTATATAGCCGAATGCAAGCCATGTTCCCAGATAGCGATAGCCCGTTGATTGTCCATCGTTTAGATATGTCGACCTCTGGCTTAATGGTCATTGCCTTAACCAAAGATGCTCACAAAGCACTGCAAAAACAGTTTATAGAGCGCACTGTCGAAAAACGTTACGTTGCCCTATTAGAAGGTAACAGTGACAGTGATAGCGGGCTGATTGATTTTCCAATCCGGGTGGATTTAGACGATCGCCCTCGTCAAATCGTGTGTTACCAATACGGCAAGCCTGCACAAACCACATGGAACGTGCTTGAGCGTAAAAACGGCAGAACCAAGGTCTATTACTACCCAAAAACAGGTCGTACACACCAGCTTCGTGTCCATTCCGCCCATGTTAAAGGGATGAACATGCCTATTGTCGGTGATGATTTATACGGGCAAAAAGGCGATCGTTTATGCCTACATGCTCAATACTTGGCATTCAACCATCCGATAACTAACGAGCGCGTGGTGTTTGAAGTTGCTGAAGATTTTTAAAGCCTAAATAACACCGCTAAACGACAATGGCTGACGCATTTTTCGTTATGTATCAGCCTACTTTCTTTCTTGATGAGCCCATGTGTTGGCGTGTGCGCCTACAACGTTCAGAGCAATACTTCACTTCATCCCAACATTGTTGCCACTTCTTGCGCCAAGTAAACGGCCGTTGACAAACCGCACACACCTTAGCGGGTAAATTGGATTTTTTGTGCATCACTTGTTCTTATTTAATAAACACAGTGCTAGTACGTTTAAAACCCTTTATTGGCTGTTATTTCCTATAAAAATCATCCTTTCACTTCTTGATGCAACCAATCACGAAACACTTGTACTTTAGCCATCAAGGTACAACGATTTTTGTCAAATTATGGCAAATGCGCGAAACCGAAAAAGACACACTGCATGTTGATACCAACGATCTTACTAATTGGAAAGTGATTGAGGGGCGTGAAACATGCCCGTTATTTCGCAACCCATTTGAATCGGTCCGTTTACAGACAGTCGCTGCGGTTAATGTTGTGTGTGATTTATCACTCGATGCCACAGAGATTTTAGTGGTTATTGGCTCAGTCAAACGTGACGGGATCAATCAAACTTTGTTAATAAAATTGCGTAATGATGTATTACGCTTTTTTAACGAATTTTGCAGTAACCATCATGTCACCAGCACCATCAAGTTTACAGTCTAGTTGGTGGTCTTTACCTTCAGCAATACGTTTAATAACCGCTTTCGTTCCAATTTTTAGCACCAGTGAACTGCCTTTGACTTTCAGATCTTTAATTAGCGTGACCTTATCGCCCTCTTGCAATAATGTGCCGTTAACATCTTTCACTACTATGGTTTCTTCCTCTGCAACTTCAGCAGGGTTCCATTCATAGGCACATTCAGGACACACTAGGTTCGCTTGATCTTGATACACATATTCAGATTGGCAGTTTGGGCACGGCGGTAAAGACATAATCACAACTTCTTTAATCAATTAACAATAATACGCATTATGTTAATAGTTATAGCTAGCTAATACGAGTTTAATAACCCGTAATATCAAGTAAGTTAAAATAGCGACTAACATTGATTGTTACGGGTAACTTCAACACTCACTTTAATCATCGTTAGATTTATTACTGATCCCACGCTTTTAGGATAATACGCTCATCACCATCACGACGCACCCAGCCATCTTTTTCCATTCTATTTGCTAACGGGATTGAGTATTTTCGGCTTAATTCTGTCCGATCTTTAATATCTCCCATCGATATGCGATCTTGGGGTTGATGTTCAGCTATCACGGCTTTAACTAAATCAAGATATAAACCCATATCGAAGTAAATGGTGTCATCCAAAGCGGTAATATATTTTTGATGGCTGAGCTGTCTAAGCCACTTTTTACCACCAGCAACCGTTACTTTATTCAGTTCTAGTCCTGCTTTACCTAGCTCGCGTATTTGTTGCAGAATCTCTTGTGCCACAGGAGGTAATTCATCTTCGTTATCACCTTGCCCTAAGCACCATTTACCATAACTAACATGTACTTTTTCTTGCAGCTTTAATTGCTGCATTAAGATATCAATCACTACTTCATTAATACGTAGACGTGTTGCTATTTCGGCAGATGACATTGAGATCCCATCAGACAGTAACGTCTGAATTTGCATAACATTGTCAGCTAACCAGCTATCTTCAAAACAATAAGGCGTTAAATAAGTTTGTCCTTGTGCCGATTCAAAACCTGCTTCGGTCGTTTCAAAGTAACCTTGTAGAGCGAGTAACATCTCACGTTGTGATTCAGGCTTTAAAAGTACCGGTAAATTATCTAATGCTTGGTATAAACGGCGTTTTTGATAACCCATAACAGGTGTTGACCACACAATTTCAGCACCGTGTTGTAGCCCACAGCCACCTTTTTGGATCATTGCTAATCGTTGTCCAAAAATCATTGGGATGGGCTTTTCAAAGGTTAGTCGTGCTAATTGAGTATTCGGAATATAACTTAACAATGCTGAGCCATGCCAAGTCCCCATGGCAACTTCAACATGGCGTTGTTTACGTTGCTTGAGTTTGTCTGACGTCTTATTGATACGAACGATGCACTGACTATGTAATGGTGGGGTTATTGTCGCAGATGTTAATAAGTGCCCTCGCCCTACTTCTTTACGGCTGATCCCTTTAACATTCACAGCGACACGGCAGGTGGCAGATAATTGCTGATGTTGTTGATGATAAGCTTGCAGAGAACGAACCGTTCCCATGATGTTACTAGGAAAGCAGCGAACCTTATCGCCAATACTCAATGTTCCCTGTGCCAATGTACCTGTAAGTACGGTGCCCATGCCATTTACGACAAATGAACGATCGATATACATTATTGGGGCTACGACCTGATCACCTATAACATCAGCTAATGCTTTACGATCAATATTGGCTTTAACCGCCTCAATCAGTCGATCACGTAACGCAGGAATGTTGTCATTTTTTAAGGCTGATACACTGATAATCTCAGGTAATAAGCCCGTCATCTCCATCACATTGTCTAGCGCTTGATCTTCTACCGCACTGAGTTGCTCTGCCGTGACTTTATCGCGCTTGTTAATACACACGACGATATCTTCTATTCCCATCGCATGTGCAACTTGTAAGTGTGAGGTGGTCATCGGCATCCACCCTTCATCTGCCGCTATAACCAGCAATAGCACGTTAAGGTGCCATACACCTGATACCATATTACGTAGATAACGTTCATGTCCCGGGACATCCACAACCCCAATGGTATTATTGTTATCATCTTTAAAATAGGCAAAACCCAAATCTTGTGTCATACCTAATTGTTGTTCATGTGGACGCGCTGTGACGATACCTGTGAGTGCTTCAATTAAAGCGGTTTTACCGTGATCAACATGACCAGCCAAACCAATAACGGCTTGATATTTTTCTACATTATGAGGCTGTGAGACCATTACTACGACCTAATTGAAGTGAATAATATTTGTATTGAGATAAAATATTAATTGTTGCGTATGTTGAGACATGAATACGCAGCCATTACTTTATAAACGTTTATCATCAAATTCTTGAGGTGATAGTAATAAACTTTCGGATATTAGTAATTGACTAGTATCAATTTGTATAACAAACAAATATTAGGCTTGTTTTTTAATGAAGTGTTTTTGCTTTTATCTGTATGATATTTATTCATACTCTTTATTATTTTCTATTAACAAGCAATAAAAAGCCCCGCTTATTGCAGGGCTTAGTTCTATTTTTAAATTTCTATCTGATCACGTTATTGTCTTTCATATTCGTGATTAATATTCCCGTTAATTCATCAATAATATTATTCATATCACTTGGATCAACAGATTCTGATGATGTTGACCAAATCGGGATATGACTTTGCGTATCAAATAAGGTGAACTCAACGTTTACAAATTCGTAAGAAACAGAGTAACTATCATCGTAAATATAACTATAAGACGTATTGTAGTAGCTGTTAAAACTAATACCTCGATTATAGCCATAACCGGTATTACCCGGATATCTCACTTCTTTATCTTCAATATTTATCAATTTTGCGACAAAAACGGTTTGGGTATTATGTTTTTTCACATAAGCCGCAATATCACCTTTAGACGGTAATTCATTAGGAAAAATTTGCGAACTTGGGATCGCATCCACCCCATGAGCTTGTAATTGTTTGACCATATCATCTTCAAAGATCCGTCTTACACGTAAGTTGTCAGACATAGCAACAACCATCGTGCTTTTTATTGGAAACTTTGTATATGACGAGTCCACCCAAGATGACGTAATATTACTTGACGCACACGCTGTTAATAGACTGCTTAATAATAAAATAAATAGATAACGCATAATACATCCCTTCACTTATGTTCTAAAATTAAAAATAGTACAGGGAAAGGAGAAATCAATAATGAGGAAGTGTATCGTCATTATTTTATTATTAATGAGTTGCAGCTCTGATAATGATTTAAAAAACAATGAAATTGCAAATAAAGAAAAAAACTCTCAAAATGATAATAAAGATTTGCCTTTTGAAAAAGAAACAATAAATAATTTGTCATTTGATAATAATAAAAAATTTACAATTAAAGAGTTTATTTCCATCATTGAACATCCTATTTATAGCAGTCATGATAAACAAGAGGCTATCAATAAGTTAAAAGAGCTCGCCAATAGCGATTCTGATGCTGCATACTATTTAGGTCATCTGTATGAATTTGGAGAATGGGTTGAGTTATCTGAAGAAAAGGCGCGTTTTTACTATAAAATCTCCATTTCAAATGATAATCATACTTTCTCTCAATACTCTTTGGCATTAATGTTAATTGATGGCAGAGGAGGAGATGTTGACTTAAATTATGCAGAAGAGCTACTTCTACAAACAAATGCTAAAGGGCATGCTCCATCAACGTACACATTAGGTTACTTGTATTTTATTAAAAATAACTTTAAACGTTGCATTGAAATCTTCTCAGTTGATGACTTCGAAAGGAATGAATACAGTGACTACCTTCTTGCAATATCTTTGATTAATACTCGTTCTGAAATTGAAAGAGCCATTGATTTAATTGAAAAATCAGCCAAAAAAGGACATGGCTATTCACA
This sequence comes from Photobacterium sp. GB-1, assembly GCF_003026165.1. Classification (NCBI taxonomy): domain Bacteria; kingdom Pseudomonadati; phylum Pseudomonadota; class Gammaproteobacteria; order Vibrionales; family Vibrionaceae; genus Photobacterium; species Photobacterium sp. GB-1. The sequence goes on from NZ_PYOB01000010.1 coordinate 22,527, forward strand.
TTTTACATTAGGCGAAATTTATCAAAGTGGACTTTATAACAAGAAGAAAGACATCGCTAAAAGTCATAAACACTATCAAATAGCAGCAAAACAAAATATACCTAATGCTCACTTTAAATCAATCACCCTAAGTATCGATAATCCTTTTCTAATTAAAAACAATGAATATGATTTAGTTAAAGCACTTGAGAAAGAGGATAATAAAGGCAATCCAGATGCTAGTTTTTATTTGGCTCGTATCTACGACCAAGGCACTATCATTCAACAAAATTATAAAAAAGCTTTATTTTGGTATATTAAATCAGCCAATTTAGGAAATAATACTGCTATGTATAACTTGGCAAGTATGTATGCAAATGGCGATGGTACAAGTGAATCCATTGAAAAAGCCCAATATTGGCTAAATAAAGCCGCCCGAAATGGTAATAAAAAAGCGATTGAAGTAATCAATAGTATTAACTAAGTACACACATAGTTAAAAATTATCAAAGACATAAGATGAAATAAAAAATCCATATTTAGAAAATATGGATTTTTTTATTCGCTTAATATTACGTTAGTTTTTAATCATCAACTCTTATAGCAAACTCCATTACCGCTCTTTCTCCGGGCGCGACGGTTCCTACATTACCAATTATCGCGCCAGTGCTTCCATCACTAATAATATTGATTGAACCTTTGTCTATATTAGGAATTCCCCCAACCACTTTAAACGTTGTAAAAGCTGGCGTCGCGTCAGTTAATACAACTTCGTGTGCATCTTCTATTGCAATATTCTCAGCAGTTAAGCGGTAAAGTATGCACTCACCGGGCGCAACAGAGAACGAATTTAATGAATAAGCACTTCCTGCATCAACTATACCATCGCAGCCGGCATCCTTAGCCTGCTCTTTGATAATTCGCATACTTATGTTGGCAACAGTTGTGGAGTCAACCATTAAAATATCCCCACAGCTTACTGTTGCCGAAATCGACGAGTTATTGACTGTGTTTAATGGGACATTTGAATCAACTGTGACTTTTAAGAAAATAGTGACTTCCGTTAAAGGGGCAAAGTCCACTGTGGAATCAATCTTAGTATCATTACCATCGAACTCACCGTTACCATTGCTATCTAAATATATCATTGATGTAAAACCGGGCTCTGAATCCAATAGAGAGAATGAAACGCCTGTGTATGATTCTGCTGTATTGTTATCAATAATATGTTTATAGATGGTTGCTCGCCCTGGTTGGGTAACGCCAGATTGATTTGGTGTACCGATGACTAAACATTGGTCTCCTCCACCTCCTGGACCAACAATATTAATTAACTCAACGGAAACCGCAGTGAAAACGGTATCTTCAGCACCAGTAGAAGGGGAACTCACCTTAAAATAGAGGTTTTCAGTTGAGATACCTACCGTTTGGTCAATAGAAACTAGCGCTCTGATTTCAATGCTTTCATCAGGTAAGAGAAGAGGAATATTTGTTATTGGTGTGCCATTCGTGTCTGTATACACAACGGTAAAACCACTTGTTAATACCTTTGAAGAGAAAGGAATAACATTACTAAAATCTAATACATATGTATCTGCAACAGTCGAGGTATTGGTAATAAATATCGTAAACGTTGTGGATGTAGACGGGTTAGCTGTATTCGTAACGACAGCAGCCCCCTCGACACCGGCTCCATACCCACAGCCGTCATTCACATTATCACAGTTATTCTGTGTCGTTGATGATGTTTCAGAAGGATAATTTATTGTAATGTCGACAGTGCTTTGAGCAATCGTTGTTAATTGGTTACCCACTGTATCCGACTGAGAAGTATCACTCGAAGAAGTTGCTTGTAGTGCTACAAAATAGGGCCCACCACCAAATGACCCCGGTGGTAATGTCGCTGTAACGATAACTTTAGCACCACATTGGCTACCAGCCGCTGTAATCAAATAAGAAGGACAGGTTGAGCCAGCGGCAGGAATAACACCAGTATCGACTTTACTGTCACCGTCGTTATCGAGTAAAGGTACTACACCGTTACCGGCATAGATCATAAAACTTGTACCCGCAGGGAACGTGGATGAAGGTAAGAGTTCAAGATTAAATGTATCTTCATCATTACCTAAGTTCCAGATATAGCTTGTAAATGACACTCTAGAACCTTGCGCTGCATTGGCAACAGTCATTAGTTCATAGTTAATATTATCGGTTGCATTACAAGCCGTATCATTGGCACCACATCCCCCTGTATTCGCAACAACTGCATGAAGTGGTGTGATAGTAAATGGGACGGTATTGGTTTTATATTTATGTTGCTCGCTTGCTCCCACAATACCGTCATTGTCTTCATCGTAGCCAAACGTTACTTGGTTCGTTAATCTAGAGGCAACTAAGCCAGAATCTATCATTACCTCAAAACTTATCGTCGCCCTTTGATTTGAAGATAAGCCATCTAGAGTAAACGAAACTTTATCTTGCGAAAGACAAGATGGAGCACCTGCTATACATGATGTGAATGATAAATCACTATCCCCTTCGCTGACACTGCCACTAGATATATCACCAATTATGCCGCTGCTCAGGCTCCAAGTTACGTTCCCATTGAATCTCATTCCAACTGGAAGCTCATCACTTAGCATAATGCCGTTTGTCTGAGTCAATGACATATCGGTTAAACCGACATTACTATAAGACAATGTCACCACATATGGACCACTTGGAGAAGCCCCCTCATTTTGATTCATAGATTTGGTCATTTCTATGATCGGTAAATTTGTTACTGTCACTGTATCTGTATTAATCGCAGAACTCGCACCACCAGAAAGCACCGTTGTCGCGTTATTAGCAAATGACTGACTTGTTGCAGTAAAAGAAACGGTACCCGTATCTCCATTTGATGCACTCGGTGAAATAGCACCCAAAAGAACAACATGATAGCTTTCACCCGGCGCCAAAGGACCAATAGAAGATATTATTCCTAAGGACTCATCTTCTATACCATCATTATTTTCATCAGGATAAATAGCAATGCTCGTCATTGCTGTGCTAGAAAGAGACGTGGATAATGTAAAAGAATCTTCATCATTACCCGTATTGGTAATAATGTGATTAAATCTTACTGTACCAGAGGGGGCAACAAACTTAGTCTGATCAGCGCTAACCGTTACAGAAACAACGGGCTGAACGAATGTTTCAACTATATTAGAAGCTGTTGAACGAGTAATGTTATTGCTGTCTTTATAGGTCGCACCTACTTGGTTTTTAATAATCGTACCAGACTCGGTCAATGCATAACTAAGAGGACTCACAAAAAGATAAAATATTACAATTAGACCAAAGAAGTACCTTATATAATGCATATGACGTCCTCTGTAAAAATTAGTCAGATTGTTTTACTTCATACATCATTTCAACTGGATTAGAATCAGTGCCAAGTAAAAGAATTTGAACACGCCGATTAACAAAATTGGCATCTCTATCATTCGTTTTCAGGTATTTGTTACTAACCCCTGATGAAGTTACTACTATTCGAGTTCTCATAACGCCACTATCAATTAGATATCTCGCCACCGATAAGGCTCTATTTTGTGATAATTTATTGTTGTAATTTTTACTGCCTTCAGGATCAGCTGATCCAATTAACGCAACTTTCAACTCAATATTACTAAGCAATGTTTGCGCCACTTTATCTAACTTTAACTTATCACCATAATCTAATTGAAAATCATCAAAATCAAAATTAATCACACTGGGCCATTCGTAGTAAACACTATATAAATCTGAATCTAATTGAGATAAATCACCATAGTCGACGAATATCTCTTCTTCCTTAACACAACCGCTTTGAATTAGGAGAAAAGAAGAAAGAACTGATAGAAATAATAACTTCTTCATTCAGGTATTACCTCATTATTCACTTAGCCAACCAAACAGACTCTCATCAAGAGCGAACATAATATCGAAATAAAATCCATCTAAGTTATAACCCTGAGGGTCTAAGTCACTATCAGCAAATCCCATAAAATTATATCCAACGCCAAGACGAATATTTCTATAAATTATATAATTTGCTCCTATACCAACTGAATAACGTCGACTATCAAACCAGTCAGTTCCTAATATTCCGCCATGAACATCGAAATCCCAACGTGTACTAAAGTTATAAATTAATCTCGCATCAAGTATGGTGGATACAGAGTTATAATAATCATCGTAATATGAAAAATCTTCTAATTTAACTCCCAACCTACCAGATAATATCCAATCATTTGACCACTCAAGATTTTGATGAGCAGAAAAGATATGGGCTTCTCTTTTGTTTTCATTATCCTCAACTTTCCATTCATAGGATGTTAGAAGGTGATAATTATTCTTTAATCTTGGTCTGTAAGCAGCAGCGATACTTAAATGGTTATCCCAAGTATTCTTTGTCTCTTTTTTATCTACGTATCGATACTCTTCCCTTACTAAACCGCTCCAATCCTGATTTAAACGTGTGATCCACGCACCAAGGAAACCGTAATAGTTTTCCTGATCACCACGTCTAAATTCCATTCTCCCTGTTGTTTTAAAATTAGGGTTACGTATATCAGCTACCCCCAAAGAAACGGCAAAACCTGACTCTTTATCCCCTTTTAAAACCTCTACATACTCAACAGATGGGTCAACGCTGATACCTGGAATAACTTCAAACTGCCCACGGTAACCGTTAGCCAGTTCCATCATTTTTCCGTTGCTAACGCCACGTTGCCTAAATTCGTTAAATGTACTGCCTCCATGCAGCCAATCTATATCAATACCAGCTGTAAACTGACTTGTTGTTCCACTACCTAAATTATTAATACCCGTTAGTGAATCAATGTATTCATATTGACTATAAACGCTTGCCTGTTTGTGTAATTGCCAATCTGCTTTTATATTAAAACGCTGTTTGCTCTTATGACCGAAGCTTCGTTCATATTCAGAATCAATACGACCGGGCTTATTAAATAAATCAAATGTTCGACCTAATCCTAAAATAGCCGTTGTATAACTTTCCGTTTGTTCTTCTGTTTTATTTTTTATATATCGACTACCTAATGTCGTTGTCCACTTAGAACCCAAAATTTTTGAATCGATATTTACTGCCACAGACTGTTGATAATCTTTAGTCGATAATTTTTCTGAGTGGCTAGCATTAATATTTAAATTCATTAATCCAGATAATTTTTGTCTATGAAGTAATTTAAACTCCTGCCTTCCAGCTACTACTGGTGCTGCAGAATTAGAGAAATCATCATCTGCATATGAGTATTCTAATTCAGAGAAGCTGCCAGGGCTCCAATCGCGTTTTAATTTTAATTTATAAGCCATTGCATTTGAGACTTTTTTAGTCTCATCGATTGATGATATTGAACCAAGCATTTCATCCTCAGACAGCCTATCGTGTGATAAGGATGCGACGGATGCTTTGATCTCAGTTTTATTATTTATATTATAATTTACCCAAATACCTCCTAAGTGATAACCAGTAGAATCACTGCTGTTATATTCATAACTAAAGCCCGAATCAAAGTATGAATTAAACTTATAAAACCCGCGCGTACCAGCGACTTCATACTTTTCCCCGTCACCATCTAAATCATAAGCAATACGAATTTTAACTGGATTAAAATCCTCATCAAACATCGGGATGACCCTATTGAATCTGATAGCACCTGTAAAATAATCAATTGTGTAATCAAAATAACGTTTGAGAGATGTCTCTTTTATTATAAGACCCGGGTTATCTCTACTGTAAGTAATAAGGGAAACAATGTCAGAGTGACGAACTAATCGACCATCAGTTAAGGTATAATCCATTGCTGTACCATTACCGGGTACTTCCTCGACCTTATGCAAATCTTCTGCTTGTGAGGCATATAATTGAAGGCGAACGGGACCTTTATCAAATACGCCACTAAAACCATTAAGTATTTGGCTTGTTCTGGCTAAATCATATTCATATACACCGTCAGATGTACTGAAGTCACCCCACATTGCATAACTGCGATCTCTTTCGAGTTTAACGAATAATTTTGAATCACTTCTTGCATCATAACCCCTGATACTTGCGTCACCGGGAGCAGGATAGTAACTATCAGGTGAAATTTCTCTTTGTAACGCTACATCTTCTTTTGCCGAGTCATAGCTTAATGTTAAGTGTAAATCTCCTTTAATATTACCTTTCATGAAAATAGCGGCTCTTTCATCGTCAGAATAATGTTGATTTTCAAAACCCTCTTTTTGTGAAGACGGTACTAAACCTGAAAATTTACCATATTTACCAGTATAACTAAGTATACCGTTAACAAATAAAGGTCGACTTGCTGCGACTTGATAAATATCTACAACATCTTCAAGCGCATTGAGCTCTGCTTTAACTTTTATTTTTCCTGATTCGTTACTACTACGCAGATAGATCGTTTTTACCCCATTAATTACTCGAACCTGATGACCATTAATAGACGCTTGGATATCTGGTTCTAACCAAGGCAATCCCATATCATTATTTAACGTTACAAAGTAAATACCCCGCGCTAAATTTCCAAACTCATCGGTTAATTTTAATGTTATTGGTATTGCAGATCGTCCACCATCAGCCTGTAATGATGTTTCATCTAAAATTAATTCTATATTTTTCGCTGATTTAGGGTGACGAAATTCCTTTTCTAACAATATCCTTTCATTACCAAAACTATCCATTGTTTTTATTTGGGCAAGGTTTGTTCCATCAGTAAGTTCTACCCCATACCAAGCTAATATTTGGGCCCTTTCCTTTTTATTGATAATACGTTCACCAAGTTGGGTGTCATCAACTAGATCACCATTAATGTATAAGCTAGGGTTAACATCACCTCTAATTACAACAATAAAACGACCATCATAACTATATTCGCCTTTTGGCCAATACCATGTACCTTCTTTTGCTTCAGACTGAGTAATCGTTTTTACTTCTTCCTGAGGTAGAGGTACTTTATCTTCTATAAGATTATCAATGTTTAATTTATCGTCATCTAAAATACGATCATATAATGTTTCTTTTGGTTTATTCTCAATATTATTTTCAATCAACTTTTGGCGTAAATTAATTAAATTTTCTTGATTGTGACTAAAACCAATTCTTACTCCAACAACATCATTAGAGACTGGATAAATATATGATTTCTTTTTTATATTACGTGGCAGTTTATTGATGAAATTTTCAGCTTCTATCTGATTGCCTTCAAATGTTTGCAGGGCATAACCTTTAAATGAAGACAATTTTGATACACTCTCGTTTTTATTATCACCCTTATTTTTAGGCCCACTGACAACACCAGATACTAAATCTGACGTGTTTACCTTTTTCGACGTTGTCTTTTTATTACCATTACTTTTTATTTGTTCTTCAAATAACCAGTCGCCATTAATATTTTCATTTCGCTTCTTAAGTTCCTCATAAATTTCTTCTTGATTATCTGTAGGGCATGGGCTAACAAAATCTGCCTTGTGCATTTCCCCCCCCATGAGATCAATGAATTGAGAAAATGGTACTCCAGCATTTCTACTTCCATTTACTGATAGTTCAATATCATCTGGTAATGTTTCTCTATCAACTTTTAGTACGTGATTTCCGGGGTTAATACCAAACATTGAATACTGACCATTTTCATCTGTGATAACATAATCACCCGTTTCTAAATATATTTTTACTCCACCAATCGGCCAGATATCACTTTTCATTAACTTATTACATTTGGCATTAATAAATACACGACCAAAAATGATACCACTGTCGGACATCACGCCTGTTTGAGAAGGGATGATCTGATAATTATCGACATTTGATGTGATTAGTCCTCCACCAGCCATCGAAGAGGCTTCGGCATAGGCGTAATTAATTCCATCAGAATCAATCGCACCTGCAGATAACTGCAAGACGTAATCAAGCGTATATACACCATAAGTAGGCTCAAAGTTTACCCCTTTGAGCTCTCCAATAGAGAATGTGTAAGTGTCTTTATTTTCATTCGCTATTGGATCATCTATCTTAACCTCGTTTAAACGAGCACTGCCTTCTATATATTTAAATCCATAAGGAATCTTATCAATAATTTTAGCATTATAGAGTGAGCCGTCAGGTAAGGTATTATTTACTATTATTGTATATTTAACAAAGCTACCAACTTCAGCTGTTTTTTTATCTGCCGTTTTACTTAACGTTAATTTTCTATCGACAATTCCTGGATCAATCGGAATATCGAATTGATTTACTAATGTACGACCTCTAATTTCAAAGATACCTGAATCAGCAATATTTTCATTACCAAAAGGACCATAAGACTCAGGCTTAACATTAAAAATATTAAATGTATTAATATCTGTATAATTAGAAGGCCACGTAAATCCTGTAGGAGGATCCACAGAAATAAAATAATATTCATTATCGGACTTAGTTAATTTAGGATATAATGCAATACCATTTTCATTCGTCCTCACTGACGCAATAGGAGCCTTATAATTATCAACATTAGGCGCTCTTACTTTAGCATCAGGGGCGGAACCATTTGTTGTTTGATAAAAATGTACATCTACATTTTCTACAGGTTTAAATGTCGTTGTATCAAACACAGTGAACTCTGGGCTTATTTTAGCGGTGGTATCCAAAATAATTTTTGCAGAGCCACGACGCATAACATCTAAGTAAAGTACGTCATCCGTTTCTGATTTAATTTCACAATTTTCCGCCGTAGTCCCCTGAAGAAAATCTGCGTTAAAATTAACCAATGCTGTTATTCCTGACACTAAGTCTGAGAGCGCCGAAAAACCAGAACCAGCTCCTGAAGGAACCACACTACTATTGACATCATCCAGGCAGTGATCTTGTTTAACACGAAGAAAATCTTCATCAATTAACGATGCATGAAGCGGTATAATACTTCTAAATATGCCTGTATTGGCACCTGTTTCAGCAAACATCCAATGAAAAGAATCTTTACCTTTTTCAGTTCTTACCATGATTGGATAGTGAGAACTTTCTGGACCAATAATATCGATAACCGAACGATGCATATTGGCTTCTACTAATTCAATACGCGCACTAATTGCATCAAGCTTTACATGAAATTCTTCCGTTTCTTTAACAAAATAAAAATCGTTATCAATATAGTGATCATCATCAGAGTGTCTCACTAAAACATTTTGACTCGCTGCAAACAATTCAGGGTTAAACAATTGAAATCTAATCACTTGATTATTATCAGGGTCATTCGAAAATGAAGAGCTATCATCAAACAAGGTATTACAAACTTTACTGCTTTGAGTCACAATGTTTTCAGAATCAGAGATCTCAGCTTCTGCTCTAGAGTAAACTTGAAGAGGGCTCAAATCACCACGTGGTAAAATAGTATTCGCTTCTAGATAGTAGCTAAAGTGTCCCGACTGCCCAGGTTTAAGGTGATCTGGTGATACAAGAAAACCTATCTTTTCTACATTACCGTCACCATCCCAAGTACCGTAATCATGCCAGTCTAAGGTTTCATTTTCTTGTTCTAGTAAGAACGTATTATTAATCCCAACAACGACAAGTCCTCCATTAAACACGCCGTTTGAATTAGGCATAGTGAAATTAATAGGTGCATGATCTCTTAGTGGAGTCCCGTCATCATTAAGTTTATCTTGCTTTAACCGAACATTGGCGGGAAGTGTTACCGTAATTAATACACCGGTCACATATGATGAAAGTAATTGACCCGCTTCATTTTTGGTAAAAACGAGATAACCGTCAGAGGATACATCAGGTAATTTATTCCCAATACTATTATAATGAACGATATATTCCATATCGCCAAGTGGACCAACATGTTGAGAACAAATAGGATTATTATGAATAGTTAGATTAATTACTGAACCATCTACAACAACAACCTTTATATTACTAAACTCTGATTTATTATTATTACCAAGTGAAACAATATTACCACTTAAGTTATAAAAATCTCCTTCGACAGCATGACTTGGAATCGATATTACGTAAAGTAACGCTGTTATTTCATCAACACCAAGAATAGACGTTATATAATTGCCATCACTGTCTTTTTTTAATTCATTTTCGCCAGCATCAAGAATACCATTGCCATCAAAGTCATTATATATTTTAACTTCACCTGAATTAAATGAGTATATATCGCCATTATCTCCTGGAGAGTTAATTACATTAACCTTATAACTATCTTTTGTATTACTGGTATTTCTAATCGTAATAGGTATATTAATCGTTGTTCCTGCTGCTGCTAACCTTTGGCTATTTTCATCTTCAACATCACTAAAGTCAGTTATTAATTCGAAATCATAAACACGCGCAACAGTAATTGTCGAAAAATTAGAAATAACCGAAATGTTTGTTCCAGATTCTGGATCAAAATATGTTATCTGCGATTGATGCGTGATTCTTGTCCCTGCAGGAGTAAGAGCAGAGACATAGAAACTATTGCAACATAGAATGAAGATAACTAATAACTTAAAAATAGTTACCACATAATAGGATGCCATTGCGATCTCCAAGGGAAAAAGAAAAGGGCTTATTAAACGAATTAGCAATACGCTTAATAAGCCCCCCTACAATTGTAGGGAGGACTTTATTAATGTGATTTAATCAACGGTTACTGAGAAGTGACTGATAACTTTATCACCAGGCTCAAGTGTTCCGATGGTGTAAGTAACACCAGAACCACTAACTCCTTGAGTTATGGTACCTGCTGTATGGCTTGTAGCATCAGGGTTACATAGAGGACCTAAGTTATCTGACGTTAATGAATATGTACCAGCACCAAATAACACAGGAGTAGTTATTGAGTTACGACATGACTTAAGCTCACCAACATTTGCACCTGTGAGATCGAGGAACGTGGTGTATTCGGTTAACTCGTCCGTTACAACTACATTAAGTGCATCATCTGTACCTTCATTCACTGCAACAAGCTTCCAAATAATACATTGACCAGGCTCGACAAGCGTAGAATGTCTTTGTTGGAATCCACCATCGCTATCTGGAATCGAGTCGCAATTTGCGTCAAGATCTACATATTTGTACAAGCGTAGCTGACCTGCAATAACTTCTGAGTTATCTTCAGCCTGTGCGGTAATAGTTGGAGCAGAAACGACGACAGCAGTAAGTGTTGTCTTATTCACAGTACCCGCAGTTGCATTAGTTGGGGCAAATACCGTATTCAATAGAGGAATACTTTCACCCGGTTCTAACTGGATATTTGGCTGTAAATCAGTACCGTCACTTGCGTCACATTGCACTTCAACAGCGATTGGAGCACCACCATCCATTGGCACAACATTAATGGTTCTATCACCTGTATCACACAAGTTACCAATCTCAATAGGTTGGCCCGTATCGTTATCTAATATAGTTAACGTATTATCAAAGCCATCTGCTGCTTTATCGTTAGCAGAATCTAATGTGATGTATTCTCTTGTGTTACCAGTGTTAGATAGGAAGTGTTCATATGCAATACCACCACCAGCTTCAATTTGGTTTGACAGTGTAGTAGGCGTGTAATCAATGCTCGCAATCGTACGAATATCAATTGCTTCTACTTTAATGTCTGTCGCACCAGAACCTGCTGAGGTTACTTGGATATAAATAATGTAATCATTATCGCCATCACTATTTGCATCTATTGCACTTGCTTGCTCACCAGCAGCAAACGGTAACGCGGAATCATTTGCTTGTGCACGAGCATAGATTGGATCCAGTGGAACGGTTATTTCTGCCGTTAATACTTGTGTGCCATTGGCTGGAATAGGAGGTGTGGTCGTAATGACAGTATTAGTACCAAGAACATCTACAGTACCATCTGAATCGGTATCGATACCTGCATCTTTAAACACAATAGTCCAGTTTGTTGGCATATCCGCAAGCCAAGCTGTACCAGCTACGTCATAACTACCGCCAGTGGTTAGTGTGAATGAATCAGGACTGCCTCCTTCGTTCGTAATATATACTGTCGTTGTCAACGTTTGACCAAGTTCTGCATCATTAAATACAGTGGCGATATCAGCAGGATCTAATGTGCCATCTGTTACATCGACAGGATCCACATTGGTTGTAGGATTTGGCGTAATTTGTTGGTTTGCCACATCAACCGTTGGTGGTGATACCGTAGTCAAACTTTCAGTTTTCGATGCTGAAATTGTTGGATCATTTGTAGACGTAATGGTTGTTGTTGCATTAAATGGTGCAGTTGAATTATGAGCATCTGGTGGTAAGCGAACAACAACACGTATTAGCATTTCATTACAGTTCAACGTTATTCCATCTTCAGTTCTTGCTGCATCGGCAAGTAAACCTGAATTTAAACACGTTGCGGATGGGACAGGTCCAGTATCAGGAATACTATTGCTGTTGTTATCGACTAACTGAGCAGTACCTGTTGCATTCCAATAACTAAACGTTGTGCCAGCAGGGAAACTGTTACCTGGGTCACCTGGTGCTGGTGTGGTAACATCGAACATATCAATTTTGTTACCGTTGTTCGCCACTTTGTTATAAAGAAAGAACTCGCTGCCAGTCGGTGCTGTCGTAATAGTTTGAGTATCATCAACAGTGTTATCGTCATCACCACCTAAACCACTTGTACTTGTTGTCCCCGTATCGGACACATCAACACCTGTGGTTGTTTCTGTGACGACTTCTGTTGGATTTGAAGTACTTGGTGGAGGACTTGTTGGATCAGCACACTCACCTGTATCTACTGTATCACCATCACCGTTTAAATCTGAACAGGCATATGCACTGTTTCGAACGACCACATCACCATCAACTATCGCTGGTGAATAAGCAACATAGAAGGTCATTGACACAGAGGTGAAAGAGGGTAATTCGGCATCGACAGCGTATAAACCCGGAATATTATCATCTATTGCATCACCATCAGAGTTTACATCAGTACCGCCTGCAATAAGGCTCTCACCACTTGCCTCTGTTGAACCATCTTGGTCTAAGTCGACGCCATGACTCGTTTCGTCAACAATATTTGCAGCATAAGTGGTCGTTGTATCACCATATGCAGCAAAGAGACCATCAGATATCGGGTTATATTGTGTCAATGTCGCTTGGCCTTGAATAATGGCAGTATTAGCTGGCTGACCATCAAAAATAGTCACATTATCAGCGTTTGTATTACCATTGTTCGCTACCGTTACAACATACTCAATTAACTCTACTGGATGGTCAGTGGTTGCATCATTATCCAGATCCAAGCCAAATGAACTTTCTGTATAACCTAGACCCGTTAAGTGAGTTGACGCCTTATTGATATCAATTACAGCATTATTAGTTACTGTAATTACATCGGCGTTAGTACCGTTAGCAGAGTCATTATTTGTACCTACATCAGTTACAGAATCTGTAACTGGAGTACTAACTGCACCCCCAGCATTATGCGCTTCAGCCGTTAAGGTAATCCCTAAGGTATCACTCATATTCGCTGTTGCAGGTACACCCACACCAACGATCAAGTTCATTGTTTCACCAGCGAGTAATGTAATGGTATCGCCGCTTGTGAATTCTGTTTCACCTGCATCTGGTGTACCATTTGTGTTAGCGTCATCAAACAGTTTTAATGTCACTGAATCTATGGTGTCGGTACGACCATCTCCTGCAGGTAAACCATCAGCAAAGGTCAATGTATAAACATCTTGACCATTACCGGTGTTAGTCACCACGTGAGGGATGTAAATGGTAGAACCTGGAGCTGCAGATACATCGTTATCTGTTTCGATTGTTGCACTATAGATTTGTTGTACCGTTACAACTGATTCGTTCGAAGAGGCTCTGTATGTATTACCAGCGGCATCTTCATACGTTACGGTTGCTAAGTTTTTAATATCAGTTCCGGCTGCCGTGGCTGCAAGGGCTTGACTAGACAAAGCACCTGCACCTACTGATATTAAACCCGCAGCAAACCACGTCATTATGGGTTTTAGTTGCGTATTCATGTAGTATTTACCTTTTAGGTGTTAATTGATCTTCGTATTACTTAGCTAATCCCTTGCATCCGCACGGGCCTCAACTTTGATTATTTAACCTCGATACGATAGGTGTATATCTGTTGCTCTGATGCTTTAATTGGACTTTCAGGAATCCAACGCACATCGGTATATTTCTCTGGTGGTATAATGACCTCCACTTTTTTACCATCTTTCATTATTTCGCGTTTAACGGGCTCAGTTTCGAAAGTGCTACCACCATCAATACTGACCAAGAATTTAGATGCAATAATGGTTTTACCGGTATTACCTACATATTGAGTATTTTCAGGGATTGGACCGGTAATAACTAAACCAGATAATGATTGATCACTATGATTTTTATAAACCAGTTGATATTCAACTGTATCTTTAGGTGAAACTTCATCAGCAGACTTTAATAACTCTTTACCATTTTTATCAACTTCTATTAAATAGGCATTCATTTGACTTGTTAGCGGTTGATTAGCAGAAGCAGAAAACGCAAGTGCTAAATTAAGTAAAAAAATTAATATTAAGTTTTTCATACTTACTCCATTTAAATATAAAAGACACAATGTCAGGAAAGCATCATGCTAATCGCATGCCAATAAATAAATCATTATTTTTCAGTTAATTAAATTAAAGTTAATATAATGGCTTCGCATATTGAGAATAATTACATTATTTTTATATATAAAATAACCTCCTGAAAAAAATTAATAGCTATATATAAATAATATTAGATAAACTGAATTTATTAATACCATTTTTAAGAAAAAATAATATTATTATTCAATAGAAACTTTGTATTTTAATGTGCCTATTTGTCCTGGTAATAAGTCGCCTGTAAGCGTCCACTGAATTTCACCTTGATATCCAACGGTATTAGTGCCGTGTGTTGTATTTACGACACAACTTAATTCAGAAGAAGAACAATTTACTGGTTCTGAGAGTTTCGTAAATGGTGGTGTATTCTCATAAATTACGATATCTCTTATTGGGCCTGTACCACTATTTCTATAAGTTATCTCATATTCAAGAATATCTCCGGGCTCACCATTATTAATTAATAATGGTGAGTTATCTTTCGATATATTATTAACTGTTAAAGATAAACTTAACTGACCAGAGCCTGCATACGTTATTTTAGTCGTATCTTCTACCACAACTTGTTTAGTTAATTGAGGAGAAACACCTGCTAATTCAACACTTGCATTTATTTTGTATGCATACTGAGTATTAAAATACGCATTCGCAGGAACAAAAACACGACTAATTAAACATACATCAGTCAAACCTGTATAAAGTATTGCTGAATTTAAAATAACTTTATTATCGATATTATTTATATTTCCATCACAATTTGTATCGTAATAAAGAGTAATATTCCAACCACTAGAGTCTGTGTACCTACTGTCTTTCTCAATGGTAAATGTAACATTCGCAGATGTTGCTAATTTAAAACGATGAGGGAATAAAACGGCTTTGTTTGGTTCAGTCTCTTTAAATAGATTTTCAGTCAACGATGGCATTGCGACTTTACCAAAATTTAGCCCTGCTACATCATCACCCGCAAAAGCATTCACTGACATTTGTCCATCTTGATTACTTGTACTAGTAACTTGACTTACACCTGTAATATTGGCTTCACTCACCGCAATCCATCTTGATTGAGGCACCACATTTAAAATTAAATTCTTACCTGAATAATCTACACCCAATACAAAACGGTAATATCCATCTCCGCGAGTCGTTTTGGTTGATATGATGTCACCAGTTGTAATACCTGCAACTCCACTGTCATTAAACGTTACCGTTACATCAAAATCACTGAGGCCACTTTCACCACTATCTTTAATGCCATCATGAGCCGTACCACTTGAAACACCATTATCATCAAATATGAATCCACTTAATACGATACGATTAAGTAATTCAAAGACGTGATCTTCTACTTCGCCATCATTCGCCTCTCCCGTCGGCGTATTACAATTTGATGGTGCAGAGCAGAACCTAATTCGCATCGTCGTTTCACCGCTATACCCATTAGCACTCGCGGCATCAAGATCAATAGAAACAGAATTGGCACCAGCATTAAAATAACTATCATTAACAATCTGCTCATTTGCATCGTCAAAGTCATAATCACGATTTAAGTCAACCCAAACATTCACATAGCCAGCCCCGACAAGAGGAACATCGATATTAGTTGGTGTTTCAACAATAATTGGTGAAGGAATAGAAAGCTCTTCATCATCCAATGCATGATAATTATCCCCCGTTGCCTGAGCGCTTACTTTCGCTTCAAACTCTGGATCGATATTTGTCCCTAATAAGAAGTCTCCAATACCATCAGGCACATTTGAGTTGTCTGTGTTATTTATATTATCAACGTATAAATGAGATGCGGTCGGGTATTGACTATCTCCATCACTGAAATCTTTTGACTGATAACACCCTGCAACATCAGAATTTACTTGGGAACTGGTATTCAATTCTTTTTGGAATGTCACAGCAGCGGTAGGCACATTAATTCTATAAACAGCTGATATATCTGAACTATCTATTGTATTATCATTATTCGTGTCATGATTACCACCATTGGTAAATACATACAAATTGGTCATATTATCCATCACCAACGCTTGTGTTTGTAAGTTACCACTTCCATCCACTGTCGGTGACGCCAATCCATTGAACTGTAATGAGGTTCGACTTACATCTCCTGATGTTGTTATTTGATATAAATACCCTGCCACAATATCTACGGCATAAATATGATGACGAATACTATCAACCGCAATATCATCGCCAGCAGAGATCCCTGTAATACCTCCCGTGAAGTTGAAATCAATGACTGACATCTCTTGTGTTGCAACATCGATCCTTATTATCGAGTGCCAAGCAGGGTTCCATACATATAAGTATTGGTTATCAGAAGACATCGCACCGGCAGTAGGACTAGCAAGAGCAGCTGTACTGAAAGGATTCCCTTTAGAAATAGCAACAGAGTTGCCATCAGATAGCTGAATATCAATATTGCTATCACCGTAAACATAACCTAAATCAACGACATTTGTAGCCGAGCGATCGGTAACAAAAAGATGCAACTCTTGCGTAGTCGTATTCTCAAACACGCCGTAAATGTAGCCATTGCTTGTATCAAAACCTATGGCATTAAGCCCAGAAATATTTGACTGATTAATCACCGTTAATGGTGATTCTATTGCGGTGGTATCTAAAGGATTATTAGCCAAGTTGAGTCGCTCAAAAATGTAATTTGAGCTAACAAAACGCGTTTGAAGTGCTGTGTCACAGGTACTATTACTTGATAAGGCATAAAACAGGAATCTATAGTCCTCTACTTCGCCAATATCCACAGTACTATCGATTCGATCACACGCACTTGAGTCACATACTCGAATCCTAAAGAAGGAATACCCATACGTAACATTGCTAGGAACTGAGACACTAAAGTTATTTATTCCATTATTAGCATTAGTACTGCTTATAACTTTCTCGCCAGAATCATCCCAATCACCATCACGATTAAAGTCAAACCAACCATATAGGTGAATAGGATTTGCTTGCGCCACAGTATCTGCATTGACGGTGACAGTCACATTAATGACTTCGCCAGCTGCGGCAAAAGGTACACCATCAATTTCAGAGACAGAGAAGGTGACGCCATCCTCATCATCCAAATTGGTAGCATCATCAGCAAGTGCTATAGGATTTTGATAACTGCCTAAATCTGTATCCCATTGAGCCCCTAATCGTAAATCAATTTCTCCATTATCGTCATCATCAGACTGAACATGTGCAGCGCCATTATTCGAATAAGTCGTTGTATAGTCACCGACTCCTGTTGATGCAGAAATATCCGGAGCGTCACCAAGATCGGGGCCCAACACAACTGGAGCTTTAGTAAAGCATGCTTTTTGTAGGTTCCATGCCGCTCCCGTACTACCAGAGAATCCGAATCGCACTTTATCTTGATTATTAAAGTGACTGACAAAATCAAAAGTAACGTTTCCTATCTCAACACCATCTAAATAATACCGGAAGTTATTCGTTGCAGGATCCCAATAAAACTGTGTGATGTGGTATCTGCCATCTTCTAGTTCACCGGTTAATGCTCCAGTCGCAGTAGGGCCACCAACCGCAACAGGATCCATCAATGTAATAGCATCATTACCCGAACTTAAATCACCATTTAGATAGACCGCGGTATGATCAATATAATTTGGCGTACCGCCAGCAGTACTCAGATCGTCATTGTAGCCATTACCTGCATTATCATAAGTGTCAAATTCAAAAATAACCGATGGACTTATTGGACCATCACCTCCAGGGCCAACACCTAGTAATCCCCCCCATGAACCGACGGCGTTGAAACCACGGGAATCCGTTGTCATGATAAAAGTCATGCCATCGGCACCGGCTTCTATTGTTCCAGTACCAGCATTACAGCCGCTGTTACATGATCTGTCTCCTAGGTAAACTGCCAATTCAAAATATTGCGGAACACCAAGATCAATGAGGTCGTAACTCCACAGATAACCACGCTGACTTATTGTTTCTTCGGTAATAATGTACTCGTTAGTTGCCGCATCGAGTTTAGCGTCCCCTCTTTCTTCAACCATGGGTGCTACACATATACTAGGCTGTACTGTTGTAACTACTGTTGGAGTTTCTGTGTCGCTATCATTTGAAGAAACAGTATCTTGTATTTTCGCAGAAAGCACCTCGCCCACAAGAGAAGCTGGCGATGTTGTTTTCGTAATAAACCTTAATGTCGCATAGTCATCAAAACCGACACCAACATTACCGAGATTTAATTGTTTAGTTGATTCATCATAAATACCTGGCGCCAATTCAGTTTGGCCATCACCTTGATAAGCTTTTATGAAAATATAATCATCAGGAATTGTCATTTGTAAGATAACATCACGCACAATAAATGAACTGTGGTTTCTGACAGACACAACAAGATTAAAAGGAATACCATTAGTGACTGTTTGACCAGGATCAAGTGCCAACTCTACTTCAATATCCCCTGTAGGCATCAAAGAAATGGCATGATCTTCAACCTCACCTGAAGCAGATAATAAACCTGTTGGCATGTCACAGTCTGAGCTGGTCACACAGGTTCTTAAACGGATGAAACTATCAACAGGCTGAACATGTGCAGGAACAGGGAGCGTTAATTGCACTGAACTTGCTGATGTTGAAATGGTAGAAGTAGATAGGGTTTCGTCAGAGAAGGTACCATCACCGTCAAAATCGATCCAAGCATAGATATGGCCAGAAGACGAAGCAGGCGTAACGGGAATATTAAAGGACAATGCGTTCAATGAACTATCAGCACTAGAAGAATCAAGATACCCATAAAATGTTGGCTTTGTTAACGCATGCTCATCATCTGAACCTGCATTATCATCACCGTCTGCACTCGTCGATGCAGCAGCTTCAGTTTCATGGTCGGAACTTCCACTACCAATTTGCGGTAAACCACCATTTGTTACGTCATGCATTGGCCCACCAGAAGCAAATAATGTGGCGTAACTATCTGGTGCATCAGCAAAGTCAGTTAAGAATTGAGCATTACGGCACATTGCAGCATCACTACCTATATTAGGATTTAATGCCGCGATATTATCTTTAACTAAGTATCCTGTAATCGACGTTGCAGAAGAGCTTGAAACAGGAAAACGCCAGATTTCTTCATTATTGTGGTCATACATATAAAGTACGCCCTGTGCATCAAAGAAAAGGCCTGTGACATTGCTTGGGGTATTTGAAGTAATTAACGACGATGTAACCGTATAATTAGAGAAATTAAAGGTTAAACGGTAAGCATCGTTATTATTACCCACAGCAAAGGCAACGTTACTATTGGTTGGATGAAATGCGATATCTTGGAAATTGATCGCACTCGATAAACTAGTGGTCCCTACCACTGACAAATAATTAGCACTTTTTGAATCAACATTAATGAAGCGAACATTTGACTGATCATCGATTACAACCAATATATCATCGTCACTGATATCACCTGCAACGTAATCCCTTGCAGAATCTAACCCAACATTCACGCTGAATATTTTATAACCAACCGAATCAACCGCAACTACGTGTTGAGTCGCTATATCTATACCAAATATTCTGTTCTGTTGAACACTAAAGCCAAACGCATCGTAATCATTATTACTTGAACTTGTTGCCGTTACAGATGCAGTAACGGGATACAATTTAGCAAAATAGCTATTTGCACCTGAAGAGAAACGATATGGGTTAACAAATGCCTCTGAAGGACAAGTTGAAAAAGCATTACCTAACAATTTATCGCCAAAATTAATCTCTTGATCTGAGGTAACAGTGCCTAATTCAACTTTGTTAGGCGAGGTTGAAATAAAGCCGCTACTGTCTCCTATCTCGCTAGAAGGAGAAGGAGGACAGGCTGACGTACCACTGGATGAGGTTTCATACACATCATAATCATTACCGAATGTAATATCGAAACTGTAAAGCCCATTGGCATCGGTTGATTCGTATTGACACGTATTAGTCGTTTTATCATGTAAGGTAATCAATACATTACTGATACCTGACTCTGCCCCACCACTCGGTGATTGGTCAGAGTTAACATCACTATAAACTTTTCCAGAAACAGTTAGTTGCTCACCAATAGTAATTGGATAATCTTCTACTTCTCCGTCAGTGGCAACAAGGTGACTAGGTGTAATATTGCCTTCTGGATATTGACACTCATCTTCAACAGAGCAAACCCTAAAACGTAAATAACTTGCTCCTAAACTTACAAAACATACGATTAACTGGTCAGTTAAAGTAACTTCTCTCACTCTTGATCCAGAAGAGAAGTCTTCTGTATGACGGAACCAGTTATCACTAGTATTGAATTCACCGTCTCTGTCAAAATCTATCCATGCATTGATATACGCTGTTGATAAAAAGTCATTGTCAGCGGTGACGGTAAACGTTATATCTTGTCTTGTACATTTAGGTAAATAGAAAGGACCGGCATATCCATCATCACTGCTGTCAGTAAATGAAGTCGTTGTACCATTATCGGCGTTCCAAATACTTCCTAATTTGATGTTAACCTGACCATCACCATCACTATCCGCTTTACGGTGCATAGGAACAGGGTCGCCATCTTGTGTCCATATCGAGGCATAATCACCCTGTGTTTTGGTGTAAGTATTAGTATCTGTGGCATCACCAAAGTCATATTCACTACTTTGGATGTTCATCCTTTTATCTTCAACTTCCCCATCATCAAGGTGGCCAGTAGCATTTAAACTACCACCTGATGGACATGAATCGGTTGAACATATTCTTGAACGAATAAATACATCACCCGTCGAATTGTAAAGTGGCACTCTGTAATTAAGAAAATATTTGTTGTAAGTGTCACTTGTTGTAGGTAACGCTCTTTGTTCAGCAAAAAGGACTTCGTCAGTGTCAAATGTCCCACTTTGATCCCAATCAATCCACGTTTTCATGATATAAGCAGTGGCAGGGTGACCGGAGTTAGTATCTATACCAGCAGTAAATGTTAGCTTAATCGCATCCCCTGCATAAACATTGGTAACTTCAGGTAAAGAGTTATCCGCTAATATTTGCTGAATTGAAATGCCATCTTCGTCATCTGTACCATTAGTATCATCCGCTGTTGCTGTAGCATTTTGCAGAGTTCCGCTGTCATCATCCCAATTGGTACCAAGACGAAAATCAACCACTCCATCTACATCAGTATCTGAAATTTTATGTGAAGGGCCACCACTACCGCTTGTTGTTTGATAATTACCTGCGCCAGTACCTGCACTGGTATCAGGAGCATCACCAAAATCTAATTTAGGTCCTTCAATTGAAATTTTATAATCTTCAACCTCACCACTTAATGCTCTGCCTTTCGGTACTTGGCAATCATAGGACTCCTCACCAATAATACCTCCTAAACAATTTCTTACCCTTAAATATGTTTCACCTAATACTGCTGTTTCTGGAACTGAAACAGCAACATTAATTGTTCTAATCGCTCCTTGCCCTGATTCTGTTAGTGAATGAGATATCGTACCGTAGTTAGTTAAGTCACCAGTGAAGTCATTATTGTTATCCCAATCAATAAACAACGCCCAATCAACTTCGCTCGCAGTAAAATAATTTAGCCTGTAAGTAATAGAAACATTAATTGTCTCACCCGCAACAAAAGTTGCTGGTAATGTCACACCATCTTCATCATCATTACCACAGCCACCAAAAGAAATGCCTGTAGCCCCACCGACCACTGCAGAATTATCATCGACATCAGCATTAGCATTACCTGTCATATACTCCTCAGAGTCCCAACAAGAGCCTAAAGTAAGAGCCGGTTCAGAATAATCATTTGACATAGAGGATCTGAAATGGTGCATAGGGCCATTTGACTCATCTGCAAAGTCCGCAACATTGGCATCAAATGGGGCATCACCTAAATCAAATGGTGAGCGTAAACTAATTTTATAATCTTCAATTTCTCCAGCAGGCTGCACGCCCGTCGAAGTTAAAATTTTCTGCCCCAGTGAATCGGTTGTATAAGTACATGATGAGTCGCAAACACGGACTCTCATATAAGTTTGAAGGGTATCTACATTATGTGAGTAAAATGGAATAGTGAATGCCTGAGAAACGGTATGTGGGCTTGAAGCGCTATCTAAGTCAGCAACGAGAACCGTTGTAAAATCACCTGTTTTTGTAAAATCGATACCAACTTCTAAGTGTTTATCTGTATCGGTATTTTCAAAGTGTACATCAACATAAAAAGTATAAGTATCACCTATCCATAAAGTTTGAGACACCCCAGGGTTATCCAAAACAAGAGTGTCTCCAGTACTATGTCTGTGTATTCGAATACTGCCTTCATTTTCATCACTTGTTGTACAATTATTGAGATAGCCTAAACTCGTGTCATCTGAATTAGCTAAACTATTTGGAGAAGATTCATCTTCTGCATCCCAACATGGACCAATACGTATATCCTGAACACCGTCATTATTTTCATCTTTAAATTGGTGGGCAGGACCATTTGAGGACAACATCGTTGCATAAGATGGCCATACAGTGGAATTATATTGTTGATCTGGCGCATCCCCCAAATCAACAGGCTCATACCCATCTAAAACATCAAAGACAGTGATAAACATATGATAAGGATCATCTATGTCACCTTTTCCATCACCATGATAACTGTTTCCCGTATCTTCGGCTCGTGGGTAATCGTCACCCTCATCATAAGCGGTATAGTTTGGCCAGTATTTGATGGTACTTCGATTAATATTACTTTCAGTATTATTTTGACTATCAAGCATTGAATGGTCATCGTAAAACTCTATCGGATTCCCAGCGTTAGCACAGTTATTTTCCCATTTAGTGAAATCATGCCACCATTCATTATGGGAACCTTCCCCATTAAAGCTCCACCCCACATGACGACCAGCAACAAGTGCGCGAACAGAACCGTTTACATTTATCTCATGAGAAATACGATTATTTGAACATTTCACCGTTCCCCTTGGTATTGGCCCTTCTATGTCGTGACCGCCTCCCATTGTGCTATCCCAAGACCAATTAAGATTTGCCATCGTACAATAATCAGTATCCATTGCTTGGTATTCAAAAATATAGAACGACCACGGTATCGTTTCACCCGCGGGTATATCACGCCCTTCGTTAAAAAAACAAAACTTCCAGCGCATATCACCGTGATTTGAATGTCCTGCCATTGATGGCAAGACGCCACCAAAAAGCAAAAACATTAATGAAACAATACGTAGACAATTCTTCAGCATGTTTAAATATCCATAATAAAGTTATGCACGTGATGCTGTGTTATAACAAAGTTGACTTTTTTATTTTTATTTTTATTTCTCTATCTTTAATATAACTGAGTAGATAAAAATAAAAGAATCAAATTTAAGAAAAAAGGCGTTAATGAAAACAACAAAAAAGAACAAAAAAATAAACAATTATTAAATTTGATAAAATTATTAAATTTAATAATTAAAAATAGTTTTCAATAAAGAGTCTTAATATTAATCTTCAATTTTAACGCGATATGATATTTCTCCACGTTGGCCTGGAAGTAGTTGCCCTGTTAATATCCAAGATATATCACCTTGATAACCGGTTTGATTAGCACCATGGACTGTATCAACATTACAAGGTAAAAGGGTACTGCATGTAATCGGCTCACTTAATTCAGTAAATGGCGGTGTTGTTTCAAAAATAACAATGTCACTAATTGGCCCCGTCCCTACATTAGAATACGTAACAACATATTCTAAAATATCATTCGGTGTACCTTGATTACTTAATACGTTTTGATTATCTGTTGTTATATTATTTACGGTTAAAGATAGCTTTAATTCACCAGATCCCGAATAAGTAACTTTAATCGTGTCAGATACAACTGCTTGCTTTATCAACTGTGTCATAAAGGGAGAATTTTGAGCATAATCCACATCAGCCGTTATTTGATATTGATACTGTTGATCATTGGTTGCTGTCGATGGAATATTTACTCGACTAATTATACATATTTCTGTTGTTCCCGATAC
Source organism: Photobacterium sp. GB-1 (assembly GCF_003026165.1). NCBI lineage: Bacteria > Pseudomonadati > Pseudomonadota > Gammaproteobacteria > Vibrionales > Vibrionaceae > Photobacterium > Photobacterium sp. GB-1. The sequence continues at coordinate 47,153 of NZ_PYOB01000010.1, forward strand.
TGATTGAGCCCCACCTAAATTTATTTTTGGATCGGTCTCATCAATATTTAGATCACAGTCTTGATCATGATAAAGTAATACAACCCAGCCACTGGTAGCACTGTAGCGATTATCAGGTATAACGTTAAATGTTATATCTGCTTCTGTATTTAAATTAAATTTATGAGGAATTAATAACGGCTTTCCAGGTTCTGAAGTCTTGGTATGGCTTTCAGTTAAACGTGGCACTGTGACTTTACCAAAGTTTAGCCCTGTAATGTCATCACCTGCACTCGCGTTGATTGCCATTTCATTGTCAAACACACTCGAGCTTGAAACCTGTGAAATAGCACTAACGTCAGCCTCACTAATATCCACCCATTTAGATTGAGATTTAATATTTAGCAGTAAATCTTTATCGGCGTAATCAACACCTAGTATAAATTTATAGTATCCGTCACCACGTGTTGATTTCGCAGATATGACATCGCCGGCACTCACACCTGTAACACCAGAATCATTAAATGTGACTGTGACATCAAAGTCTTTAAGTCCTATTTCTGAGCTTGCTTTAATACCATCATGTGCAGTTGCTATATTTACACCGTTATCTTCAAACACATAACCACTAAGTACTATTCTGTTTAAGAGCTCAAATAAGTGATCCTCAACCTCTCCATCTAAGGCCTCTCCGTGTGGAGTATCACAGTTATTTGCTGTCGAGCAGAAGCGAATACGCATGGTTGTATCACCACTGTATCCAAATGCGCTTGCCGCATCGAGCTCTAACTGTAATGAATGTGTACCTGTCGTTAAGAAGGTGTCATCGTGTAAATGCTCATTAGGATCATCGAAATCAAAATCATTATTTAGATCAACCCAGATATTAATGTAGCCATTACCAACAACAGGGATACTCACCGCGGTCGGTGTTTCGACAATAATTGGTGAAGGAATGGCTAAGTCTTCATCATCATACCCATGGGTGTCATCCCCTGTTGCTAAAGAATGTACTTTCGCATTAAGTTCCGGATCCAATGATGTACCAAGTAAGAAGTCGCCTACCCCATCAGGTGTAACCGTTCCATCATTATTATTTTTGCTATCTAAATAAAGGTGCGATGCTTGAGCATATTGACTATCGCCATCACTAAAGTCTTTTGATTGATAACAACCTGCAATATCTGCTTTTTCAATACTTGTTGCTGTTGTCACTTTTAAGAAACTGACTTCTTTTGTTGGTATATTAATTCGATATAGTGCTGATTGACCCATCACATCAATGATGTTGTCATTATTTGAGTCATGATTACCACCGTTCGTCATGACATATAAATTGGTTGTAGTATCCATTAGGAGCCCCTCAACCTTCAAATTACCATTACCGTCTACTTGTGGGCTTGATAGCCCATTAAACGTTAAAGAATGAGTCGTGACTAAGCCGTTTGTTGGGTGAATCTCGTAGAAATTGCCTGCTTCTATATCCACAAAATAAATATTATGGTTAGTATCATCAACAGCTAAGTCTCCGCCTCCCGAAAGCGCTGTGACGCCATTCGGTAATTGAAGTGGCATAACGCTAAATGATTGTGTCGATGTATCTATTTTAATGATCGAAGTAAGATCTTGATGCCAAACAAAGAGGTATTGATTATCAGAAGAAATATCTCCAGCAGATGGCGCGGGAATAGATAGTGATGTGTTTAATATTTGCCCTTCCTCTAGCGATACAGTAGACCCATCACTTTTATTGATATCAACATTACTCTCAGCATATATATAGCCCAGATCAACCACACTTGTTGCGTCACGGTCAGTCACAAATAGATGAATATTATTTGTATCTGCATTAACAAATGTACCGTAAATAAAGCCTGTGACAGCATCAAATCCGATCGCATCAATATTCGATACGTTTGTTTGGTTAATGATAGTTATAGGATCAACAATGCCATTCATACTTATCGGCGTATTTGCCAAATCAATATTTTCTAACCGTTTCGACGCCGATACCTCTTGGGTATGAATCGTCAAATTACACGTCGCATTCTCATTCAGCTCATAAAATAGGAAACGATAATCCTCGACTTCACCTTTATTCGCAGTGCCGTATGTTTTATTACAAACGGTACTGTCACACAGCCTTACACGAAGAAAACTATAACCAAATGTCACATCAGACGGGATAGTAACAGGGAAAACATTCGTCCCATTTACTGCTGAAGATGTACTTATTACTTGCTCATTCGCATCATCCCAGTCACCATCTCTATTAAAGTCTAACCAACCATAGAGGTGGATAGGTTGGCCTGCTGCGGCAGTATCTGCTTGAACATCAATACTGATATTAAGAGTGTCACCACCTTTCGCATGCATTAATGAGAAGGTAACGCCATCTTCATCATCATAGTTATTTTCATCATCCGCCGTTGCTGTTGGGTTTTGTCCATCACCTAAATCTGTGTCCCACATGTTTCCTAAACGTAAATCAATTTGTCCATTATCATCATCATCAGACTGTACATGAATCGCGCCATTGTTTTCATAAGTCGTTGTATAGTCTCCGACTCCAGTGCCAGAGGTAAGATCAGGAGCATCACCAAGATCAGGCCCGAGTACATCTGGCGGCTCTGTAAAACAAGCTTTTTGTAAATTCCATGCCGCCCCCGTACTACCCGAGAAACCAAAACGTACCATGTTAGTATTAAAATGTGAGCGCAGATCATAGTTAATATCACCAATGACCTCACCATCAACATAGTATTTTAAGTTATTCGTACTTGGCTCCCAATAGAACTGTGTTAGATGATAACGTCCATCTTCGAGTTCACCGCTAGGCGCCGTTGCTGTTGGTCCACCGACGGCTTTTGGCGCCATCAATGTCGACGCCGTTGAAGGTGTTCTCAAATCACCATCTAAATATACTGCAGTGTGATCGATAAATTGTCGCCCGGTACTACTGTTACTGAGTTCATCAGTAAAGCCATTCCCTAAATTATCATAGGTATCAAATTCAACGACGACTGATGGAGATATAGGCCCAGTTCCTCCACCGCTCGCACCAACACCAACACCCAGTAATCCCCCCCAAGAGCCCGACGCATTAAAGCCTCTATCATCTGAAGTGATAATAAATGTCATACCATCAGCACCTGCTTCTATCGAGCCAGTTCCTTGATTACAGTTTTGGTTACAGGAACGATCCCCTAAATAAACAGCAAGTTCGAAATAAAGGCTTTTATTTAAATCCATCAGGTCGTAACTCCACAAATAACCTCGCTGGCTAGTCTGTGGTAACGTAATAATATATTCGTTAGTGGTCTCATCTAAGAAAGAAGCGTCTTTTTCATAGACTCTTGGAGCGATACAAATATCAGGCGCAACGGAAGTTACAACTGAAGGAGTAACGCTGAAAGTATCATCTTCACCGTTACCAAACCCATTATTGAAAGTAGCATCACTGTCTCTTACGTCTGATGACTCTATTTCACTATTGATTATTGATGGTGAGAGATTTTTAGATGCAAGTCTTATTGTCGCGTAGTCACTAAAACCAAGCCCAACAGCACCTAAGTCCAACATCCCCGTAGCATGATCATAACGACCATCCGCTAGAGGTGTTTCACCATCTCCTTCATACGCCCGAACAAATATATAGTCATCAGGAATGTCCAATAACACATTCGTGTTGAAGGCTATTGCAGGTCCATAATTTCTTGCTTGGACAACAACATTAAATGGAATACCTTCTGTAACTGTACTACCTGGGTCTAAATCTAAGGTTAACTCTAAATCCGCCACAGGTTTGAGTGAAATAAGATGATCTTCTACTTCTCCATCAGGCGCACCACCATTAGGCTGATTACAATCTCTAAAGTTAGTACATACCCTTAAACGAAGATAAGTATCAATGGGTTGAACATCACTCGGTACTGAGAAATCTAAATCAACATTACCACTTTGTGAAAAGTTGAATGACTCTCTTTCATCAGAGTCGAAACTACCGCTTCCATCAAAATCAATCCAACCATAGATATACCCAGCCCCTGCAGACATTACAGGGACTTGCAGTGTTAACGTATCGGTATCGGATAGATAAGCAACGATCTCTGGCTGTGTGAAACCATCTTCATCATTGGTGTCTGTTGTATCATCAATATCGGCATTATCATTGGTGATTGCATCTAATTCAGGATCCACCAGCGAGCCAATCTTAGGTAAACCTGCGCTCATCTCATGCCTTGGACCATTTTGTTGCATGCGTGTCGAATAACGATTCTGCGGTGCATCGCCAAAATCAATATCAAAATTAGCATAACGACATAAAGCACTATCACCATTACCAGTACCCGTTGCTATCGTACTGACTTTTCCACCCACGACGTTAGGTGAAGCTGGTGTGCTGATATCAAACCGATAGTACTCGCCTGAGCTTTCAATATAGGCAAACATAATTCCATCACGATCAAAATAAATACCGTCAGCTCCAGCTGAGATATTCGTCTGACCATGATCAGTGACTGTAAACGTTGCATTGACGGTATTTAAGGTAAATTCTAATAAACGACCATTCTGTATTTGTTCAATTGCCCAATATGTTGAGGACGTTGGGTGTAGAGCAATATCACCTAGGCTATAGCCTGAGTTATTTGACACACCCACGTAATTTAGAAAATCTAATGTGGAAGAATTTATATTAATGAAATGGAAGGCACCGTTACTGTCCGTTAATACCAAAATATCATCGTCACTGACATCTCCCCCTGTAATAGATACTCCGCTTATCTCTGGTATCGTAAAACGAGATGCGATATATCCACTGGCGTTGATCATCATTAATTGTTGCCCGTTACCTTCAACTCCCCATAGAAAACTCTGGTAGGGGCTATAAGCCAAACTAACGATAGGATCAACGCCTGACTGATATTTAATAGAGGCTTCAGCCGCAACAATATCGACTTCATATAAATCAGAAATTGCTTTCGTCATCAGATAGCCAACTTTAGGACATTGTTCAAATGGAAAAAGTGTCACACGATCGGCAAAATTAGAGTTGGGTAAATTACCGTAGGCAAAACCTAAATCAATAACATTTGGGCTAGTTGAATAATGGTCGACTGGGTCTACGATTTGTTTATTTTCAACCGCCCCCGTTGAAGTATTAATTTGTCCATTACTTGGGCCATTGGCATTATCACAGGAGATAGAGGTAAACATTGCTGTTTCATATATTTTATACTCCTTGCCAAATAATAAATCGAATTGATAATAGCCAAGAGGATCATTAACAGTATCGCCTGTCACATCGGTATTTCCATCCGATGTCATCATAGTTTCACAGGTTCCATCTGTTTGGTTATAGAGCGTAACATTGACTGCACCAATACCTAGTTCATCATCATGTTTTACTCCATCATCTGTTGTGCCGTTATTATTACCATCATCATTAAAGACAAATCCAGAAACACGTTGAACGGCTGGTATATCTGCATATCGACAGACAGCGCCATCTGAAAGACTACCATCACCGGTACCACTCTGATCTCCTTCCCCAATAAATCCACCTAATGGCGTATTTGGATCGCTAATATCAAAACGCCATAATTGCGGTGTGTGTGAATTGGTATTTGCGTATAAATAGCCATTTTTATCAAAATATAAGGCCTGAGGTGCTTCACCTTCCCCAGGGAAGTTTGTGTTACCAAATTCTGTAATCGTCGCTGAGCCTGACAATGTATTTATGTTTAGACGAACTAACTTATTTGGTGAACCATCACTCAATGCCCAGATTTCCCCCGTCGTTGGATGAACAGCAATGTCACCAATAATTGTGCCAATATCACCAGAGGAAGTACCTAGTTGTTGAAGGTAGGTTAATGAAGAAGGGTTTAAATCGAACAGTGAAACAATAGCGTTTTTAACGACAACTAAAACATCATCATTGGTAACAGTAGCAATACTTGCTGTTGGTAAGTTTAATGCAAGTTGCATTATCCTATCGCCATTAGCATCAATTGCGACCAAATCACCTGAAATCTGGGTATCGACAGCGAAAATCATTTGCTGTCGCACACTATAACCCATAGATGCCATAGCTGTAGTGCCGTCAATAAATGTTGTCAACTCGCCAGTGGAAAGATCGAGAGTAAATACATCTGTTTCTGTAGACGTATTGTCTGAATAATATGCGGTTGTTGAACATACTGAATGAGGAGCAGGTATCACTCTATCACCAAAGTTTTGGTTAAGAGAGTTACCATAAGCCTGACCTAAATCGATGACATTGGCTGTTGTAGATAAATGGTTTGGAGGATCGGCTATTTCGCTATTTTCTAATGCGCCCAGTGTGGTATTAATACTGCCGCTTGATGGTGGACCCGTTGCGCAGTTTAATGTGGTAACACCATAGGTTTCATATATCTGGTATTCTTTTTGATATTCTAATGCAAATTCATAGTAACCAATATCTTGTGAATTTATACTGCCATCACCATTAGCATCCGTGTCGCCTACAGCCGTTTCAACAACAGTACACAGATTGTCTGTCACATTATATAACGTTACCCCAACTCCGCTAATACCTTGCTCGGTACTATCCATAGACCCATTTTGAATTTCGAAACCACTGACTAATGTCGTATTATCATCATGGAAAACATAACCCGATACTTTTTGTACCTTTGGTACTTCCGCATAACGACACAAGGTACCATCATTATAATCAGTCGAGGCGCTAGGTACGGCAAAAGTTCCTATAAAGCCACCTTTTAAATCTGGGTTTAATGAATCTGAAAGATCGTATCGCCAAACTTGATATTCCCAAGGTGTGGTGGTTTCAGCTCCAGAAACGATAAACAAAGCCCCTGTTTTATCAATAAACTGTGCATCAGGCGCATTAATGTTGTTGGGGAAGTCAATCTCTCCTAGATCGGTTATCGATGTTTGTCCTATCGTAGCTGTTGATGTGAGATCAGTAGCAATATTTAGTTTTAATAAATGGCGATTAGTATCTACCGCAAAAATGGTACCGTCAGGGTGAATAACCAGATCATTGATATCATATCCAATATCATTTTGCGCACCGCTACCATTGTTATCGATGCGTGTTAAATAACTTTCTCGGGCTGGATTAACGTCATATAACATCACTTTTCTGACCGAATTGATGCCAGAACTTAAATGATTACGCGTTACTGCGATCAAAATATCATCGTTCGTCACCGCCAAAGCAGAAACAATTGGTGCATCAACATCAAAGCGCAATACAGGCTCACCGGCGCTGTTTAAAGCAACGATATCGTTATTTCCGTTTTGCAATATAGAGAAGAGTAAGTTTTGTCTTACGCTATATCCAATTGCTCGGTAGATAAAAGAACCAGAGGTATTAACATCGCTCAGCTGGCCATTAGCATAATTAATATTATGTAAGTTAGTATCGAAACCGTAACCTGTTGCAAAATACAACGTTTCATCACATGTGAGAGCGTTAGAAAAACTAATATCAGCAAAGTTCATACCTTCGATACTAGAAGTTAGTGATGGTATATGAAGTATATTAGTCGAGCTTGATAAGTAACCTGTTGGATCTTTGATTTGCACATTACTTAATGCACCAGTCACCGTATCTACACTACCACCAGATGGTGCTGACGCACTACAATCAATGGTGCCAACACCTGCTGTTTCATACAGTTTATATTCCTTATTAGGCTCAGCTTTAAAGAAATAGTAACCAGCACTATCTATATTACCGTCATTATCAATATCTTGCGTACCATCAGAAGTATCTATCTGAGAACAAGCATTACCAGCAACATCAAATAACGTCACCGTTATATTTCCAATCCCTACTTCTGCGGTATCTTTCACGGCATTGTGTTTCAACATACCATTCGGATCAGTTGTTAACGTATCTTCAAATACGAAACCCGATATTTTATTGAGTTTAGGCACTTCGACAAATCGACATAAGGCCCCGTCGTGGTAACTCGCTGTTGGTGATATTTTTTGAAAGCGCCCTATAAACTCACCGTTCAAATTCGGGGCATTGGAGTCTGAAATATCATAACGCCAAATTTGATAGTAATAAGGACTCTGAGATACCACTCCTGACACGACATAAAGCGAGCCACTACTATCCATGAAATGTGCATCTGGCGCTTCAATCGTCGCTGGATAATTCGTCGTACCGACTTCCGTGACTGTCGTCTGCCCTAAAGAGCTCGAACTTAAATCAAGGTTTATATTTAATTTCAGCAGCTTAAGCGAATCGTCAATAGCAAAAACACTACCATCAGGATGAATAGCAATATCGCCAATAGTGTAGCCGATATCATTTGTTGCTCCGTCACCATTAGTATCAATACGAGACAGATATGTGCTTCTTGCCGGATTTAAATCATACAGCAATATTTTACGAACAGAATTGATGCCTGAACTTAAAAAATCTCTAGTAATGGCAATGAGTATATCGTCATTTGTAATCGCTATTGCCGACAAAGAAGGTGCATCCACACCAAACCTAAGAACGGGCTCACCTAGGCTGTTAATCGCGATAATATCATTCGAACCTTGCTGCATGATCGAGAACAACATATTTTGTCTAGTGCTGTAGCCAAGTCCACGATACATAGCGACTTCTGATAGCGTTACATCTGTAAAATTACCCGTGGTTAAATTCACATTGTGTAAATCAGTATCCGTGCCTGAGCCAATTGCAAAATATGGTGTATTGTCACATGTTAACCCTTGTGTGAAAGGAACATCTGCGAAGTTTTGATTATCAATATTTGTCGTTATCAGTGGAATATGAATAACATTCGGGGAACTAGAAAGGTAACCTGTAGGATCGGCTATTTCAGCACCAGATACAACTCCTGTTGCAGCATCTTGAATACCTGCAGATGGCTCACCTAAACTACAATCGATAGAACTAGCATTCGCGGTTTCAAATATTTTATATTCTTTGCCGTGCTTACCATCAAAGTAATAGTAACCAAGAGGGTCTGTAATACCATCACCATTAATATCGCTTGAACCATCTGACGTATTCACCTGGTAACATATATTTTCGGCAACATCTAACAATGTGATGGTCACACCGCCAATACCAACTTCTCCACCATCCATTTGTCCATTATGTTTTTGGAATCCATTGACGCCAGCGGTCTTTGTATCAGTAAAAACATAACCAGATATTTCTTTATTTGGCTCTACACCATTATAACGACAAGAGGCTCCATCTATGTTGTCATTGGCTGAAAATGTATCAGTGCCCATTAACTCCGCACTTAATGATGGGCTATTCAAATTAGTAATATCTAACCGGAAAGTTTGATGCGCACTTGCCCCCTCCATGACAACAAATAGATAACCAAACTTATCAAAATATAAGGCTCCCGGATTAGTACCATCACTTCCATTCGGTAAGTCCGTTTCACCAACATCGGTAATAGACTGTGCATTAACCCCCGTGCTATCTAATACCAACTTATAAAGGTGCGGACGGTCATCATAAGAAAGCATCCACAACGACCCATCTGTCGGATGAACAGCAATATCACCAACATTAATGCCGATATTACCGGAGCGTATACCGACTTCGGTGAGATAAGATGATGAATTAGGGTTCACGTCGAAAAAGCGTAATTGCCGACCTAGCGCATTATTAGTAACAAGCACCAAAATATCGTCATCAGTCACCGTCGCTACTGTTGTTTGAGTCGGTACATCAGCATTGGATATTCTTGCCACCGTATCACCTTGTGAATTGAGAGCAATGAGATCATTGTAATTGGCAGACACCCCCCATATTCTTTGCTGTCGCACACTGTATCCCATGGCGTGAACGGTCGCAGCTGATGAGCTGTTTATGTTGGTACGCCCACCAGAAATTAATTCTATTTGACTGTAATTTGTCGCCGTTGGGGAATTATTTGAAAGATAAGCGGTAATACTACAGGTATCAAATGGTTGACTGGCAACAAAGTTACCAAAATTATTGTTAGTGCTATCGTTATCGACTATTCCAAGAGCGATTTTATTCGGCGTTATTGAACCATAACCAGAAGGATCAGCGACATCGTTATTCACCACTGAACCCGTCGATTTATCCACACTTCCAAATGATGGCGGTCCCGTTGAGCAATCTATTGTTCCGGCATCTGCTGTTTCATAAATTTCATATTCGTGACCTTTACCTACAGTGAACTGATAATAACCTGAACCGTCAGTTGTTGTTTGTTGACAGACTTCATCAGTTAAATCATAGAGAGTGATAGTCACACCCGATATGCCGGGTTCACCAGCATCTTTTGACCCATTCTGCCTTGATACGCCATCAATATCTTGGGTCAATTGGTCTTCATAAACATAACCAGAAATTTGTCTAGGTGGAGGTACACTCGCATAACGACATAATGCACCATCGGTAGAAACATCATCTATAGATACCGTTGATGTACCCACTAAAACTGCCGTCGACGATGGGTTGCTGGCTTGGAAACAAACCATATCCATGGTTGACGTTCCATTACCGTTACCACCATTTACAGCCCCACTTAATCCATATAAGTTATCGTCGACATCGATAAACAAAGAATCAAAGTCTCGATTAAAGCTGTTGGAGAGGCTACCCACGCTTGATGTAGTAAAAGTACCCGTCGTAAAGTTAATCGTTATTCTATTTACTTGTCCATTAACAAAAACAGCATAAATTTCCCCGGTGCGAGAAATCGCTATGTCATGAAACATATTTGATGAACTGGAGTTCTGACTACCAATACGTTGTAAATAGTTTTCAGAGGCTGGATTAACATCGTATAGATAAATCGTTGTTGACGTGTTGTCACTTACTGTGAGTATTAATACATCATCATTGGTGACATCCCCCCCAGTAATTTCACCAGAGGCCATTGAAACACTGCTGAGGTTTGCGATTACCGTTCCGCTAGCGTCTAAAGCCTGAATCGTATTTGTCGTATTGTTTACGCCCCAAATCACCTGTTGACGCATACTAAAGCCTAAGGCAGAAAAAGGGTCGTCAATCGGTGATGGCGATATCAATCCCGTTTGCATACCTAATAGCCCCCATTGATTATTCGGAGCATTATTAAGGGCTGTATATGCTTTAACTGGGCATGATGAGAATAGGTTTGATACTATTTTGTCAGCAAAATTGACATTCGATTGTTCACTTGTCACGGTGCCAAGAGAAATTGTATTTGTTGATGTAGAAATATATCCGCTTAGATCAGAAATAGAATTATTACTTACAGAGCCATCAAGCGTACTAACAGTACCAAATGTTGGTGGCCCACTACTACAATCAGGCGCGGAGGTGAGTTGTCCGGCCTCAAAAACAGTGTATTCATGCCCATTAGTTACTGTTTTACTCCAGTAACCGATATCGACATCAAAAGAGCCATCGCTTGTTGACACCGTATAACAACTTCTATTTCCGTTACTCGGATCATATTCATAGATGAGAACATTTACGCCAGCTATACCGTTTTCATTACTCTCTTTTGTACCATTGTCAGCAACACCACCACCATTGCCATCATCCTCAAAAACATAACCAGAAAGCTGACTATATGTATCAGTAGTGACTATGGCAGAAGTTTCTGCATATCGGCACCGAGCACCATCGTTAACCGTTGCAGTTACACCGTTTCCAACTAGCTGTGCATTTAAGTTTGGTGAAGCGGGTGAGGAAATGTCAATCCTCCACAATTCCCCTGTACCATTAATACTCGCATATAGTGATCCATTATCATCAAAATAAAGCGCCCCCGGACCATCACTATTTCCTCCTCGAGGAATATTATCTATTGAGCCCATCGGGGTTTTTGATGCCGTATAATTATTCAGATTAACGTCGATCCTAAAGAGCGTCATGTTATACCATCGAATAGTCCAAATTGATTTATCTATTGGATTTATAGCAATATCACCAAGATCAATAGGACCAAGTGTGTCGCTCATACCTAGCTGAGTTTTATAGGTTGGAGAGTTTGGGTTTACATCAAAGAAATGAACACGACGGCCATTATGTTGAGAATCCATCATGATCAATATATCATCGTCAGTTACATCACCCGCTAAATATTGAATTTGATTATTAGGGTTGTTTGCTGCCCAGAAAATACCAGGTACGTCAAACCTAAAGATTTCACTTCCTGAACGATCAATTGCAATAATATCGCCAGCATTCATACCCCATAAAATATTCTGCCTAACACTGTGACCGACACCAGTAATAACTATATCCTGAGTATTATTTACTACAGTTTCGGTACCATTTAATAGGCTAATTTCATACATATCTGATGGGGCATTTTTAAACAGATACGCTTCTGAAGAACAGACTCCAAATGTAAATTGATATGCCTTATCGGCAAAATTTTGATTCGATAAATCATCATTGACCGTACCTAATTCAATCACATTAGGTGACGTCGATATATAGCCAGAGGGATCTCTTATTTGAGCATTTGTGATAGTTGTTCCATCAATAACCGTGCCTTGAGAAGGAGGGCCAGCCCCACAATTGGGTGCGACAGTCAGAGGTGCTGTCTCATAAAGAAAATAGGCATCGCCCGGGGTAATTTCAAATTCAAAGTACCCTTTATCTAAATCATCAACAACGCCATCATTATTTTGATCGGTATTGCCATTAGACGTTTGAACAAACAAACAACTATTCTGAGTTTGATTATAAAGTGTTACGCCAATACCACTGATACCAGCTTCAAAACCGTCTTTTATGGTATTGTTTTCAATACCACCACCGAATCCATCATCGTTAAAAACATACCCAGAAATGCTGGTTGGCTCTACTGTAATTAAATAATCTTCAACCTCACCGTCACTGACACTGCCAGTATCTATCATCGTATTTTGGCAGCCTGCAGTTTGAGAACATACCCTTACACGCATATACGTGTTTCCACTAAGGGCATTATTGGGGACGTTGACAGAAAAAGTATTGGTACCTATTAGGCTAGAGGCGTTACCTGTATCACCCGCTGAAAAAATCACTTCTGAGCTGTTATCAAACACGCCATTTTGATTCCAATCTACCCAACCTTTAACATAAACGCCTGATAAATTCGTTTGGGGATCACGAGATACTTTCACATCAACAGACATCGTTTGCCCTGCCTTGAATATCGCAGGGAAGGTCACGCCATCTTCATCATCAGCGCCATCTTCATCATCGGCGTTGGCTGTCGCACTTTGTAATGTACCTAAATCGTTATCCCAAATATCCCCTAAGATTAAATCAACCTGCCCATCATTATCATAGTCATACTTTCTATGAGCAGGACCACCATTTGCCGCGGTCGTCTGATAATTCCCCGTACCTGTTCCACTATTTGGATCAGGCGCATCACCAAGGTCATTTTCAAACGCGTGAACAACGGCTTCACCCAGTGTTGAGAAGAGCATTCTAACATTGTGCTCCTCACACATATTAACGGCGCCAAAGTTCCACTGAACAGCAATACCATTATCGGTATTTACATTCGTATTCAACTCATTGTTTAATGTATAAGGACTACTCTTCAACAAATTTTTAGGACTGCCATAATGTCCTGAGAAGTAATTGACCCAAGACGTATCTAATTTCAGATACCCCATAAATTGGTCACTATTAGAATAATTTTTTGTTACACCAACAACATTATATTGACCGGAACCATCAGGTTGATAGTTGGCTGCATTATAAGGGACAGCAAACGCACCCCCATTATCTCCACCACTTAAATACGTATCAAAGCCAACAGAGACTAAAATATTATTTGTATTAGAACCGTTAGCTGACTCAAGCAAAAATTTCGTATCATAGAAAAGCTCACCAGCAACATAACTAATACGTGTTGTTACACGAATATCATTGCCATCGTAATTATTATTACTATTTCTATCCCAGTACCGAGTAGACCATACAGTGAAAGGATCTAGTGCTGCCCCTGAACCTGTCACGTCGGTTATAGTAAAGCCTCTCATTTTACTCGCCCCACAGCTAACTCCTGATGATGAGACCCCATCAGATAACCACAAGAAAGGAGCTGTAGAGCCACAACTTATATTGTTGTAAGCATAGCTTTGCCTCTGTCCGTCTTTTTGTAATGCAACTCCCCCTGTCACCAGATGTTTTAAGACTAATGGCGAGCTTGAGATAACAGTATTGGTAATTGGACTGCCATGACTAGCGTTTGGTGTTGCATCAGAAAGCGGTGAGAGGTCACAAGAATAGATGGAAAGCACTTGAATTTTTTGATCTTCAACTTCACCATCATCAGCACTACCTGTTGGGGAGTTACATGAAGTGTCACTAGAACAGGTTCTAACACGGATGAATGTATTTCCAACCATTGCTCCCGTTGGTATTGTAAAAGCGTATGCTTGACTATTTGCAACAGCTGAGGGTCTATCGACTATTTTTTCACTATTTTCCCAAACACCATTTTGATTCCAATCAGCCCAAGCATAAACTTGTAAACCGTTTAACCCTGAATCGAAGTCTTTCGTCGTTGTAATCGTAATATATTCAGTTTGCCCTGCTCGTACTGAACTATTTAAAGCAATACCGTCTTCATCATCAGAGCCATTATTATCGTCTGCTGTTGCATCGGCATTTTGTAACGTCCCATCATCAGTATCCCAACTGGTACCCAACATTAAATCTACCGTACCATCATTATCAATATCTTTTTTAAGATGAGAAGCTCCTGAATTTGCAGATAAAGTTTGGTAATCGTTAGTACCTGTGCCTGATGTCGTATCGGGTGCATCACCATAATCAGCACTCTCTACAATAGTAATTTTGTAATCTTCAACCTCACCAGAAAGGTAGGGAGCATTTGGAGACATTAATGGCTGAGTACACTGACTAGCAGCATCTTCAATACAAATTCTTACTCGGAGATAAACATCACCTGTTAGCGCAGATTCAGGAATTGCAAGTGAGTGGAGCCCTGTGTTGTTAGAAGGATAAACATCAAATCTCGGGTAACTTAATAAAACCATCTCATCGGAAAAATCGTTATCTTTATCGTAATCGATCCAAACAGCGGCGATACCATAGTCTGTATTCACACCAGGGGCATCACTGTCGTAAGACCAATTAACGATGAACTCTATATTGCCTCCTTTTTCAAAGGTTGTACCAGATGGGAAAGTAACACCATCATCTGTATCATTACCAGAACAGGTCCCATTAAGAGTATAACCAACTTGATTATCATCGGAGGTCGCCGAACTATTTAAGGTTACGCCATCGCTTATCCAATCATCACCATCCCAACACGACCCTAATCGTAAATCAGTAACACCATCGTTATCTTGATCATACAATTTGTGAGAGGGACCACCATTATTTGGATCTGTCACATAAGGAGATGGCGCATCAGATAAGTCCCAAAGCTCATACCCTGACAATGTATCAAAAACAGTGATGAACATATGATAAGGATCATCTATGTCGTCTTTTCCATCACCGTGATAATTGTTTCCGGTATCTTCGGCTCGTGGGTAATCGTCACCCTCATCATAAGCGGTATAGTTTGGCCAGTATTTGATGGTATTTCGATTAATATTAGCCTCAGAGTAATCTTGACTATCAATCATCGAATGATCATCGAAAAACTCAATCGGATTCCCAGCGTTAGCACAGTTGTTTTCCCATTTAGTGAAATCATGCCACCATTCATTATGGGAACCTTCCCCATTAAAGCTCCACCCCACATGACGACCAGCAACAAGTGCGCGAACAGAACCGTTTACATTTATCTCATGAGAAATACGATTATTTGAACATTTCACCGTTCCCCTTGGTATTGGCCCTTCTATGTCGTGACCGCCTCCCATTGTGCTATCCCAAGACCAATTAAGATTTGCCATCGTACAATAATCAGTATCCATTGCTTGGTATTCAAAAATATAGAACGACCACGGTATCGTTTCACCCGCGGGAATATCACGCCCTTCGTTAAAAAAACAAAACTTCCAGCGCATATCACCGTGATTTGAATGCCCAGCTTCAACTGGAGACGAAAAAATCAAAGCAAAAAGAGAAAAAAGCAATAGTATTGTTGGTAATAATTTTACCGACATCGATTTCTCCTCTAAATATGAGACCAATAAATAGCTTATATTTAGTACGCAAAAAAAATGACAGCAATTAACTATTTGAAATTTAATGAAAATAAAAAAAGATTATTCTCAATATTAGTATGATTCTTATTTCGCAAATTTGTTGTAGAATTTTTTGATGTGAACAAAATTTTAATAGAGCATTAAAACCTGAGGAAAGTATGAATAGAATGGATTGCTATTGTAAAACTTAAAGCTATTAACAATAAATATAAAAAGGAGACTAGATTAGATTTATACGCCTTCAAAAAAATCACCTGAAGGCATATTAATAAGAACATTCACAATGTATATATCATGCTTCGTGGGCACGAATTTCACGCAAATAGCGATAAATAGTATGGATAGAGATATCTAATCCTTTCGCTGCAATTTGGGCACTATCTTTTAGATCAAAAATGCCTAATTCATGCAAACGAGTCACTATCTCGCGGCTTTTTTTCGATGGTGGAATATTGCTATCATTCACCACTTGCTCTCGCACATTCTCAATTGAACTGTGCATCATTTCATCATTATTTCTTGCGAACGTTTCAGATGTTACTCCAAACTCAAAATGCGAATGGATATTCGGTAACAAACTTTGCATCATCGACTGAAACGGTGCGTCTAAATTAGAATTTACGCATAACATACCAATTGCTTTATTTTGTTTATTTCGAATAATGGTTGTTAACGAGCGTAATGTTTTACCATCAGGACTTTTGGTAATGTAAGCATCAGAAACATCTTTACCTTCATTCAGCTTCACTAACGCAATATTCGTGATTGGTGCACCAACTTCACGCCCTGTAATATGACCATTCGCAATTTTAATGATTGATGGATTATTTGCATCCAAACAATGTAGTAGCACTTCTGTATGCTCTCCCCACATTGCCGCAATACCATCAACGATATTCTCCATCGCACGGAGGATATCGTAATCGCTTTCGGTTAATTCATTCACGCTTGATCCCCTATTTGAACATAACGTTCCCAATGACTTCATTGCTATTATTGTATCAATAATAATACATTCAGAGTATCTACGTTTTTCTTTTTAAATGAAAATAAAGAAGCATTCAGAAAAACAGTACGGCTTTCCACAAATAGAAAAAGCCATTGCGTAATCATGTTGCGATAAACATGATTACTCGCAATGGCGCTTATAATTCTTGTTACTTATGCTGACATAATATCAATGATTGTTGCATCAGTATTTACCATACCAAATCGAACCATCTTACCGACATTACGAATAGTTGTTTCAACATCTTCAGCAACAATGCCTTGAGATTGTGCTTCATGATTTTCAATCGCCATTAAAAAGCTCATTACCGCAGAGTTTGTTGAGCTTTTAACTTTCATAGCACACGTGGATTTCGCGCCATCACAATACATACCTGTAGTATCACTTAGGGTATTTTGAATCGCTGAACACATTTGCTCAAAATCACCACCGGCTAAATAAACCATACCCATAGCAGCCGCAGAGCTTGTTACTGCATTACCACAGAACGGTGATAGTGGCGGATAGAATGATTTCATATAAATAGCGCCAAGGTGGCTCATGATTAGCGCTCGCGCTAGTTGCTCTTCAGAAGAACCATAATGTTTAGCAATTCCAACTATCGGCATCGTTGCAGCAATACCTTGGTTACCACTACCATAATTACTCATTGCTGGTAATGTTGCACCACCCATACGAGCATCAGATGCCGCAGCTGTGCGCATTACGACATTGTTAATTAAACCATCGCCAAATAGCCCTTTCGCAATACTTTTTTGAATCGTTCTGCCTACCTGTAATCCATAGGCATGTTTTAAGCCTTCATCTGATAACGCACTATTCAAATCACGCGCTTCTAGAATAAATTTAATCTCTTCAAAATCAACGCTGGTAGCAAACTCATAAATACCTTTGATTGAGATATCGACACCTTCACACACAGACGCCGTTGATTTTGGTTTATCACTCGTATTTACATCAGAAGACGCATCAAACACAACTTTGTCGTTAAGCATTTTTTTCACAACTTGTGTATGACCACCGCTAATTTCAACTATCGCGACATCATCACCCGCTTTTGCTTCAACACAACAGTAAATAAACTCTTTAACGTCTTTACGACCTGCTTTAATTTTACCGTTATCAATCAGCAGCTGTGCTTTCTCGACATCTTCTGCCTTAATATTTACCAGCACTTCTAAACCACCGTTAGGGTTACCGCCAATAGCACCAGCAGCAGAAGCAATAGGTAAGCCAATACGGCCAGTACCAGGAACAAAAACACCCATCGAATTTTTAAACAGGTTATCAGATACCTTTACATCGAGTTCTTCAGGCTCTCGTCCAAGCAATTCAGCTGCAACAGCTGATGCATATGCGGCTGAGATCGGCTCTGTACAACCAAACGCAGGTTTAACAACTGTATTAATGATATCTTTGTATTGCTGCCATTGTGTATTCATAAGTAACCCCTAACGGTTTTATATTTATTGTTTAATGCAGATCTAATTATTTACGGTGTGCAATCGCTTCAATTTCTACAAGTGCACCCATTGGTAAATCTTTCACTGCAAAACAGCTACGTGCAGGGCACTCTGTTTTAAAGAAATCAGCATAAACCGCATTAAAAGCAGCAAAGTCTTCAATATTTGCTAGGTAACATGTTGTTTTTAAAACTGTATCCATGTCACCACCGCCCGCTTCAAGAACTGAACGTAAGTTAACTAATGACTGGCGAGATTGTTCTGCAATACCACCATCTACAATGCCACCTTTCTCTTTACATACTGGAAGCTGACCAGATGTAAAGATCAAATCGCCAAATGCATTACCGTGTGAATATGGACCAATTGCGTCTGGTGCTGATTTAGATGTGATTACTTTTGTCATGATTTTTATCTCGCTATCGAAAATTCAAATTTAGTTTAACCTTTAAAAATCAAAACTTGCAATTTTTTTTGCACCTAATATCAAGATCAATACTTCCAAAAATGAAACAACCTACGCAAAACACTGTTTTAAAAGAGATAAACGAAAAATAGTATCAAAAAACCGCCACTATATGAAAATATATTAATAGCTTGATAGTAAAAATGATTGAATAAAATATTGCATTAAAATATATTTGCAGACAAATAAGGCAGCAAAAAAAGATAATCACTCAGCTTAATTGCAAATTTTTTTTCATTTAACGACACAGAACAAATAGGCGCCGCATGAAAAAACAACTTATACAAGCAGGTTTAAAGGCAATCTTCCCGCTCTGCGTAGGGGCATTCCCATTTTCATTTATTGTGGGGGCAATCAGTATTAACGCAGGTATGGACGTTCTACAAAGTACGTTATGGTCACTGACTGTTTTTGCAGGCTCAGCACAGATGGTTGCGCTTGGTCTGGTGCAATCCTCTACTGAATTAATAGTGATTGCGTTAACCACCTTTGTTATCAACTTACGCCACATTCTATATAGCGCGTCACTGTCTGAATATGTAAAAGAATACTCCATGCCGACACGCGCACTAATGGCATACGGCTTAACCGATGAGGTATACGCAGCAACCGTGGGTGAGATGAAACATGAAAAACCAGGGCGTCATTGGTTTTATTTAGCAGCAATGTTTGGTTTTTGGGTGAACTGGGTTGTTGCTGATTTCTCTGGTGCCATGATTGGTTCGTATTTTCCTCACATCGCCGATTACGGTTTAGATTTTGCAATGGTTGCCGCCTTCATTGCCATCGTTATCCCACAAGTTAAAAATCGTGAATGTATTGTTGCCGCAGTGGTCGCAACAGTCACAGGGATCTTACTTTCAGGCCTTCCTTACTCACTCGGTTTAGTTATAGCAGCAGTCGTTGGTGTGTACGCAGGCTACAAAATGGATTTATCAACTGAGCATATGGAAGCCGAGCTGAAAGAAGAAGTTCGTCACGAAATGGAAAAAGAAGATAAAAAGCAAATAAATATTCAACCAATTAACGCAACTGCTGAATAATAAGGGCTACTATTATGGATTCTCATACACATATCGTTTTAAGTAATGAATTTGTAATTTACTTATCATTAGTCATGGCGGTAGCCACTTTTGTTATCCGTTTCGCGGTTATTGGTATGGCAGGACGCTTCAATATGTCTGAGCGTTTTAAAAAGACATTACGCTTTGTTCCTGTAACAGTATTGCCAGCAATCATTGCAGTAGAAATTCTAGGTAAAGGTTCAAACTTTGCCTTTAACCTTGAAAACCCGAAAGTACTCGCAGCGATTGTTTGTACTATCGTAAGCCTACGCTTTGGACTGATCTGGGTGGTAATTAGTGGCTTAATCTCATTAGTTATCTTCCAAAATTACCTAGAGCCAATTACCCAGTTTTTAACGCATTTCATGGCGTAACCATTAAAACTGATACACAAAAAAATCCCGAGTTTAACTCGGGATTTTTTTTAACTGACGTTCAACCAATAACAATTTTTTGATTCGGTTGCCTGTTTACATCAGTTCAACATGTAGCACAGTAGAAAAAATATGATATTAAAGACAATTCTTTATCATCCTTTCAAAACTAAATATCACCAGTGAACGTAAGCACCTTGAGATAACTGATTTATATAAAAGTAGCGAAGCATAAACTTATCTATTCTAAATGTATTTATATAAAGAAATCATTAATAGTAATGAACAGTTAATTTTTAATACCATAAAACAAAACAGCCCAAGATATAATAGTTATATTATTTCTTAGGCTGAATGTTATTCTCATAATCTATAGAAAGTATGAGTTATAATTTATCGTTTTTAGATGAAACGAATTTTTACTGCTTTTAGCTTATTGCTTGAATCGTCTAGAGAAAACTCAACCATACTACCAGATGAAGGCTGTGAATGACTGCATACTTGAGATGCGTCAAAACGAATATCGCCACCAAGATCGCTTGTAATTAAGCCAATCTTTTCTACTGGGTTGAAGCTACGAATAATACCTGTTTGTGAAGTCATAGTTATATTTCCTTTCAGCCCAAACAGCGCTTTAAATTAGCGGTTTTGTTTGTGGCTATCAATTTGAGTTCGAATAGTTAAAACCACCAATTAATAATAATTGCGGTAATTATCGTTTTACTCATTGACCTACTACTTCTGAGCTAAAAGATCACCCTTCTTTTAGCCGATCATTGCGCCTATCGTTTGCAACAATAACGAATAACAATGTTAGAAATGACGTTTTGATAAAAAAAACACATGAGGTCCGAGTAACAGACGAGACAGACATTAAACGCTAAATTTTATTCTGTAAATATTTTTATGTCTTTTTTTTGTAAAAAACTGTGGGTAACCACTGAATAAAAACCTTACTCATTGTTTTTTAAATAAAAAAATATCGTTTTTTATTTATTATAAAAACCATAAAACGGTCAAAAAACAAACGATAACAGAGGAAAAAACCTATAATAAAACAATCTTCAATTATAAATAACACACTCTCATCTAAAATAAGTCGATAATAATATAAATAATCGTCTATTTTTTAATCTGCATAAATGAAAGGAATAATTACGATATAAAATGACTAGGTTTCTTATATAAGCAAGGGTAAAGTATGCTTAAAGAGACCGAAGGTTATAAGGAACTTCGATGAAAGGTATTCTATCTATTCAATCACATGTAGTGTATGGTCACGCAGGAAATAGCTCTGCTGTTTTTCCTATGCAACGTATGGGATTTGAAGTATGGCCGCTTAATACTGTGCAATTTTCTAATCACACCCAATATAAAGAAGGTTGGACGGGCAAAGCTTTCTCTGGTGATGATATTAGTGAGCTTGTTGCAGGTATTGAAAGCATTGATCAATTAAAGAACTGCGAAGCTGTATTGACAGGCTATCAAGGTAGTGCAGCGCAATGTCTTGCTATTATCGATACTGTGAAAAAAGTTAAACAGCAAAATCCTAATGCGATTTATATCTGTGATCCTGTAATGGGTGACCCAGAAAAAGGCTGTATTGTTGCCGATGGTATTGCTGAATACCTAATTAATGATGTAATGCCTATTGCTGATGCTATCGTACCGAATCAATTTGAACTAAGCCAATTTGTCGGTATGGAAATCCATAACCTTGCTGATGCTGTTACTGCATGTCAAAAAGCCTTAACAATGGGCCCAAAAATGGTACTGGTTAAGCACTTACACAGTATATCTGATGATAAGTTTACGATGATGTTAGCAACGCAAAAGGGTTGTTTCCTTGCACAGCGTCCGCACCTTAAGTTTGATAAACAACCAGTAGGTGTTGGTGATTTGATCTCATCATTATTTACTGCAGGGCTATTGAAAAACTGGACACCAGAACAGGCTTTTGAACATGCGCACAATGCCTGCTACGCAGTGTTAAAAGAAACACATAAACGTGGCGAATGGGAATTACAAACCATTGCAGCACAAGATGAAATTGTATCACCAAGTGAAATTTTTCCGATTAGCGAAATTAACTAAGTGAACACTAACAATCTTAATTAAAAAAGCAGCTTAATTGCTGCTTTTTTATTGTCGGAAATAGTACTTATTGCACCTCACCATAAGCATTGAATGTTACCCGCCTAACAATGCTCAAGGTAGTCGCTACCGAAATTACGCCAGAAATAAAAATCGCGACCATAATCACTAACTGGTATTTCACCGCCACCAGCGGTGCCGCTCCACCTAAAATTTGTCCCGTCATCATTCCAGGTAAACTGACAATCCCTAATGTCATCATCGCGGCTAATTGGGGAGTTAATGCTGCTTTTACTGCTGTCTGTATAAACGGCAAGGCAGGATCAGGAGCGCCTAATGACAAGTAATATTGATATTCATGATGGTTATCTTTTAATAGGCTCCCCCAGCGAGATAAGGCTAATACATTTGCCATTAAGCTATTACCAAGCAGCATTCCCGCAATTGGGATCATATACTGTGCTTGCCACCAAGGGTCGACTTGAATCACCCCTATCAGCATGACAGGCAAAGCAACCAATAATGCAGCACACTGCCCTGTTATTACCGCAGGCAACACACGCTTTACATTCACCTCTGCCCGTTTACAAATCGTATAGCTTGCCACTAATGCCATGATTGTTAGCCACAGCATATTTATTGCCACACTCTGCAAACCAAACAAGGTATGAAGATAAATACCCACAACAGATAACTGAAGTGTCATGCGTAATACGCCATTAATTAAAGTGCGATTTAACCCTAATTGCCAACGCTGAAACAAGAACATGGGGATAAGTAATAACAGGTAGAAGCCCGCCATCGCTAACCAATGAATATCCAAAGTACTATTGATTGATTCAGACATTACACTCATCCTTACTTAACGACATAGCATGCACATGTGTTGCACTTGCTAACCAAACAGGATCATGTGATACAGAAACACAAATAATTGTTAGCTCAGAAAGCAATTGAATAATTCGATCTCGCCCTGAAGGATCAAGGGCGGATGTGGGCTCATCCATCAACCACACATTGCGCTGCATTAATATGCTTCTAGCGATGGCTACACGCTGCTTTTCGCCCCCAGAAAGGGTATCAATAGGCTTGTCTAATAACACCGTAATACCCGCTTGTGATAAAGCAGATAAACACAACTCATCGCTAGGTACAGGAAAATGAGTAATGGCTTTTAAACGCCAAGGAAGATGTAAGACATCACGTACACATTCTCCGCCCATAACGGCTTGTTGTGGCAAATAACAAATGTTTTGACGCCAAAAGTTGAATGCTTTTACATCAATCAATTGTTTATTGAAGGTAACAGTACCTAACTGAGGAGCTTTAAGCCCAGCAATTACTTGTAGCAAGCTGCTCTTACCACAACCAGAAACGCCAGATATTGCAAGGTGTTGCCCTTGTTTTATACAAGCAGAAAGCGAGCAATCACTATGCGATTCAAAGCCTGAACGCAACTGATTAAAGTCTAATATATCAATGTGATTTTGAGATGATTCTGATTGCATCCATTGCACCCAAAATACTAAAAACGAACGTTAAGTGTATTGAAGCAAGATAGCGGACTCAAACAGTTTCGTTCAAAATAAAATAACGAAAGACGAAATAGTGGTAAGTAGAGAGATATAGTAGAGATTCTTAGATACGTAATGTTGAATAACAGATACAAAAATGCCGACATAATGTCGGCATTTTTTAAACTTTTAACGTAAAAAAGAATTAAGCTTTTTCAACGTTAGCAGCTTGAGGGCCTTTTTGACCTTGTTCGATATCAAAAGCAACCTTTTGACCTTCAGCAAGAGTCTTAAAACCTTCGCCTGTGATAGCACGGAAGTGAACGAATACGTCAGCGCCGCCGTTGTCTTGAGTGATGAAACCGAAACCTTTTTCTTCGTTAAACCACTTAACGATACCAGTTGATTTAGACATGAGAGTCTCCAATATTTTTTAAATAATTCGCAAAAATGCGTTTGTAGCCAGAAAAGAATTATTTACGTTATAGCTTATGAGTGGAAAGCTTCATGACACTGGTATAGCGTTACAGCGAAGATTTTCTAAAACATAATGTTACATATAAATAGGTCTGACTTACAGGCCGAGGACTATAGTAATGATATTTAGGGAATTGTATAGCTTTATTTTTTAAATAATTTATTTTTTAATCTTATGGGTAACAAAAACAATAGATATCATAATGTTAAACAAGAATAAACCAGTTAATATTCTATTAATATTTCGTGAAAACTGCATTTTCATTGTCTTTTTTAGACGATTCCAAAAAATAAAAAGCACCCTACCGCTTTTATTAATCACCTGTAGGGCGCCTACTTTATTTACCTAAAACCGCAAAGGTTTATTTTTGTACGCGATCTAGCGTAACAACTTCATAACTTAACGGTACAAGGTTAGGACGACTTTGCTGGATATAATCAATCACAGCTTGAGCATCTGTATTACAGCGCATATTGGCGGCTTTACAGTTTGGCGCAGCTCCTTGGTAATTCACTTGGTACTTGTCGCCTACTTTTTCAATGTTCTTAACCTTAAAGCCTGTTAACTTGCCATCAACATAGGCTAAATCGACACGTCCAGAGTGATCCTTTTGCGCTTGATAAACAGGTGTCCAACCATCATTACCCGTTGCGTTATAATTATTTACTGCAACATTGTAGGTTTTATTATCTTGAATTGGCGTCCAAATTGGGTTCTTTTCTGTGCCAGTCATCACCTCAACATTATTAAGCTTGCCTGCTTTATTTGCTGCTGTTTCGGTAAAGCTATAACGAATATGACCGCCATAAGGGAATTTACCCGCATGAGCGCCTTCAGGCAGCGTTGCAGAAACCGTTTGTTGTAATAACTGTTTAATCACAGCACCTTTAAGTGGTACTACAGACATAAAGTTTGAGAACGGTAAAAGCTCTAATGACACATTACCTTCACGGTATTCACCCGCCTCAATATTGGTACGAATGCCGCCCGCTCCGATCAAGGCAAAGTCCACTTTCATGCCCGTTACTTTTTGAACTTGAGGCTCATTCGCCCAGTAATATTGGCCTTCAGCTATAATAGGCGCGACATCTGAGCCATGCTTATCTGTGCCACGATCGCCAGGACGTCGTTCATGTTTAATTTCTACCGGCACTTGAGCAATAGTTTTACCGTACGCTTTATCTACTGCTGGTTTGTATTTAGTATCAATACGTTGGCGTAATAAAACATCTTCATCTGTGATCGTGATTTTTTCATGATTGTCGATGAATTTTTCAACGATTGCCGTTTGTACAGGGGTAAACATATCGCTTTGTTTACGATCGGCATGATGGTAGAACTCATCGTTACTCAATAAGGTATTGTGACCTGCACACTTCACCACGTCACCGTTCGCATCAAAGCTTACATTTACTCGGCCAATCGCTTGAGCATACTCACCCGCCTGAACAACACATGTTTCCGTTGTACCATTTGGGTTCTTCACCATTTGGGCATATATACCATTATTGTTTAAACCCAAGTCAGCAAAGTCACCTAATAACGTATGTGAGTGACCGCCAACAATAAGATCAATACCGTTAACTTTTGACGCAACATCAAGATCTACTGCATTACCGATATGCGTGAGCGCAATAATATTATCAATCCCCTTGCTCTTTAGCATATCGACGGTGGCTTGTGCCGTTTTCACCATATCGTAAAATTTCACATCACCCGTATTAGGTGCAATATTTGCCATGTTATCTAAGGCAATACCAAATACCGCAACAAGATTTTTATCTTTAGGTAAGTGGTTAATATCTTTAACGACTGTCTTGTTATTGCCATCAAAAGCAAAAATTTGGTAAGGGCGTAAGTTAGTTTGATCTTTCAAATCAGCATCTTGGCTAGCATCTACGTTAGCTGCAAGCACAGGGAAATTAACACTACCGATAAAAGCATTTAATTTTTTATTATTTAAATCAAATTCATGGTTACCTAATGCCATTGCATCTAAGCCCATTTTGCTTAGCATGTCAGCATTCATTGCCCCATGGTTTAGCTTAAAGTAAGCACTACCTTGCCAAGCATCTCCACCGTGTAAGAATAGTAAGCTTTGATTATCTTTTTTAGCTTCAGCTTTATATTCTTTCGCCATCGTTTGCAGGCGAGGATAGCCACCAAACTCGTTATAAACTTTGGTATCGTCAGCTTTAAAACTCGATTTTACGGGGTCAAAATTAGAGTGGGTATCATTAATATGTGCGACCGTTAGCGTAAAAGGTTGGTGTTGAACGATAGGCGTTGTTGCACACCCTGAAATAGCTAAAGTGATAGAAAGTGCGATAAGAGGTTTGCTAAACATACGAGATCCTTACTCTATTGTAATCGTTTGCGCGAGCAGCATACTCCACATTTAAAACCTTTTCAGCAATAGAACTCAAAATAATATGCTTTAAAACCAACTTTTTATTTTGAATATATAAAAAATGGCTTCTATGCTTACCTTCCAGTTGAAAGTACATAAGAAGCCATCTAAATAACAAAGTTATTGCAATTGTTGACCTTT
This sequence comes from Photobacterium sp. GB-1, assembly GCF_003026165.1. Lineage (NCBI taxonomy): Bacteria > Pseudomonadati > Pseudomonadota > Gammaproteobacteria > Vibrionales > Vibrionaceae > Photobacterium > Photobacterium sp. GB-1. The sequence goes on from NZ_PYOB01000010.1 coordinate 74,309, forward strand.
GTATTCACCCGTCAACGTTTTAAGGTAAGCGATGATTTATCAATATCACCTTGACTTATAATCATCGACATCGCCTCCTAAATTACCTATAGCTCACTATTTAATGATTTCTAGATCACTTCTAGGCACACAGCAACATGCTAGCACTTTTCCTTCAGCACGCTCTTGCGATGAAAGTGCTGGAACCTCTGGTTGTTCTACCTCTCCAGATTTCACTGTGACCTTACAAACCCCACAAAAACCAGCACGACAGCTATAATCCATCTTAATACCAGCCGTTTCTGCTTGCTCTAATAACGTCGCTTGGTTATTCCCTTGGAAAAGCTGTCCATCAATTGATAATTCGACCGTCTTTTTTTCTTCGAGTGCATGACGTACAGGCCCAAACGCTTCTTGGTGATAACGAGAAGCTGCCATGCCCATATTGAGCAATAACTTTTTCGCCGACGACATAAAGGCATCAGGACCACAAACAAATACCTGACGTTTATCTAAATCACTCATCATGGCTAAATGACCAATGCTTAGTCGTCCAGATTCACCTTGCCAGTCGCGTTTGGGTTGCGTTAATACGATACGTAAATCAAGAGAAGGATGCTTCTCTTCTATTGCGCGTAATTCCTCTAAATAAGGAATATCAGCTTCAGTACGGCATTGATGATAAAACACTACATCACGCACTAAATCATGATCGGATAAATATCGTAGCATCGACATCATTGGCGTTACACCACTCCCCCCCGAGAGCAATAATAATTTATCCGTATGTACCCCTAGGTGAAAATCACCACTCGGCGATTCAGACACCAATGTATCACCGACTTGAAAATGCTCATGTAACCAATTAGAGATGCGACCGTCATTAACTCGTTTGACTGATATTGCATAACGCCCAGGACGTGATGGGCTAGAAGATAATGTATAGCGACGAGAAATATATTCACCATTCACTTCTAACTGAATCGGTAAATGCTGCCCCGGTAAATAAGTCGGTAACGCTTGGTTTTCTTGATGAGATTCTAGCCAAAATGTAGTGAAATCTTGCGCGATATCTTCACGCTCGACACACGTAAGCTGTAATTTTTGTTCACTATTATCTGGATATATTTCTTTCGCTTTTGTTTCTAATATTTCAATGGTGTCACCAACAGAAATAATACCTTCATTAAGTGCCACAAGATTTTGTCCAAAATAGACATTACCCGTTTCATCTGAGCGGAATTTTGCCATCGTAACCAACGGCTCTTTACTTTCGCTAAACGTTGCTGATTTAGGATCGACCGTAGTTAAAATGCATCGAGCACAAGGTTTGACCGCTTCAAACTCTACTTCACCGATCCGAATACGTTTCCAACCGTCTTCTGCGAACGCTTCCGTATTACTCACCACTAAATTGGTTCTAAACTGATCCATGGTGTGGTGTTCACTACTACGCGCATTAAGCGCTTGAAGCGAGGCTTCACTAATCACTAATAACGGATAACCATCAGCAAAACTCACATTTTGACTAATTTTAGGACGCACACGGTTTGATTGCTCACCCGTAAATAACAACTGAACAGGTTGCCCTAGTACGTCACTAAACCATGCATTGGCTTGCTCCGTCGTAGTATAGGCGATGAATGTATCAGCCCACACGGTTGAGGACGCTTCTGCCATAGCAAATTGAGCATACTTCAATACTAAACAGGCTTTACCTTCATAGCTCAGTACGATGCCATCGGCAATTAGCGCCGCCTTCACTTTTACCATTTTGGGAGATTTACGTGCCGTGATCATATCGCCTGATAGGGTCGCAACCATAAAACGACGATCGAAACTGATCCCCTGTTTTTCGACCCAAACTTTGGATTGGCTGATACCTGCTATTGATTTTACGGGAAAGACATTTAATTGGGATAATTGTGGTGTTTCTGAAGGTGTGCTCACTACTCTCTCCATGACAATATGTATTGGCAGCAATAGTGTAACACTGTATTAACAGGGCTAAAAAAGAAATCTATCGAACATTTTTGGCTATTTACGCATTAAAAATGAATATTTACTTTACAAGTTTTAATCTACTTTCTATCTGCTTATTTTATTCCTTTATGCTAAATTTCCTATATCTATCATATCATTCTTATACCACTGATTAAGGTTCACTATGCCGCTACTTCATTCTTTTTGGCGCTACATCAAACATTACTTTCCCAATACGGGGCTGCGCCATATTCATACTTCATTAGCCGGTTTAGTGATCTTACAGATCTTAAATAGTAATTTAATGAGCATGACCCATGCAGGTGAAATCGAAGGGGGTGTTTTCTCTACCCTCTTCTTATGGGTACATATTATTCTTGGCATATTGACCGTTGTCGTCACACTCGCAATGATTAGCTACATGTTAGTTAAACAATCATTTCGTCAATTTTTCCCTTACCTTTTTGGTGACAATGCCGTTTTATTCGATGACTTAAGACAACTACGCCACGGTAAATTACCCGAGCCAAGAGAAAAAGGCTTAGGGAATATTATTCAAGGATTAGGTATTGGCGCGTTGATCTTAATTGAAGCCGCAGCACTGATATGGCTGGCGCTGTGGTTAAGTCACTCACCTTATGCTAACGATGTGAGAGAGATCCATAAATCTCTGACAGGTTTAATTGAAGCATACTTAATTGGTCATGGCGGTATGGCACTGCTTCACTTCTTTATTGAACGTAAAAAATTCGCTTAATTTTAAACCCACTTTATAAATAAAAAGCATAGCCCAGTAATATTTGCATCCCATGATAGGGCAAATATTACTAGGCTATGATATTTAGCAGCACCGATACAAAATATCATGTTAGTCAATAACTCAAACCACTGCGCTATTTAAAATCAGATACTTGTTAAACCCTATCAACAATCTAATTACGTCAGTGATGTCACTAACGCCTTACCAACACCGTGAGCACTAGTCGGGTTTTGGCCAGTAATCACTCGTTTATCAACGATAACGAGTTCTTGCCAAGGCTGTACTTTACTAAAGCGCGCCGCCTTTCTTGAAAGCGCTTCTTCCAGTAAGAATGGAATATGCGTAATCGTACCGAAATCTATTTCTTCTTCACGTGTAAAGCCCGTTACCGATATAGATGCAAGTAGGCTGTCACCATTACTTAATGTAATAGGAAGCAATGCCGCTGGGCCATGACATACCGCCGCTATAACGCCACCGTTTTCGTAATGTTTTGCAGCTAATTGCGCAAAATCAGTATTGGTGGAAATATCAGATAAAAGACCAAAGCCACCTGGATAAAATACCGCATCGTACTCATCAATATTCACTTGCGAGACGGGGATCGTATTATTGATTCGGTTCTGAAAATTATCATCCGCCAACACAATGCGGTTTACCTCATCACCTTCGATATCCGTACCATAAAGTGGCGCTTTACCCCCTTTAATCGATGCGATGTCATAGTCAAAACCAGCGGCCGTCAGCTCATGAATAACGTGGGTTATCTCTGGTGAGTAAGTGCCATTCGCTTGGTCAGTATCGCCCAGAGTTGCATGATTCGTTACAGGGATCAGGATCCTTTTCATTGTCTTTTCCTTCAATGATTGAGTTCAAAAACATGTTAATTCAAATCAATATGGCTGATAATATAGAAAATTGGCAAATCATTGTTGTTAAATAGCAAAGATAAAGGTCTATGAATAGTTTCGATGGGATCATTGAATTCGTTGCAGTCGCTGAAAGCCATGGCTTTTCCTCTGCGGCTAAACAGCTCGGTTGCAGCACCAGCCACGTTAGCCGACAAGTCTCAAGGTTAGAAGAGAGATTAGGTGTCGCCTTATTAGCTCGCTCAACCCGACAGGTCAATTTAACCGATGCTGGACAATTGTATTATCAACAATGCAGAGGACTGGTAAATGGGTTACAACAAGCCAGCGAAAGCGTAAACACACAGCAAATAACGCTGAGTGGAACCTTACGCGTCAGCGCTGCTGGTGCATTTGCCGAAGATCATGTCGCTCCTGCGCTAATGGCATTCGCGAAGTCTTACCCAGATCTTACTATCGAGATGGATTTTAACTCTCGTATGGTGAATTTTATCGAAGATGGTATCGACTTTGCGATCCGTTACGGGGCACTAAAAGATTCAGGTTTAGTCGCGAGAAAACTCGTTGATCGCCCTATGGCTGCGGTTGCCAGCCAAGACTATTTAACCCGTAATGGAGAGCCAACTCACCCTAGCCAATTGAAACAACATAGCTGCATTATTGCCAATAATGACCACTGGCTTTTTGAAAAAGATGGCAACACAATTAATACCCGTGTTCACGGTCGATGGAAAAGCAATAACTCTAATGCTGTTATCTCGGCATGCGAAGAAGGACTAGGTATCGCATATATGCCTAAAAGTAGCCTAGCGAAAGGGTTAGATTCAGGTTCGCTTATTCCCATACTGCAAGATTTTTGGGGTAAAGGTAATAGCAGTTGGATCGTATATCAAAACCAACGTTTTCTTCCTGCGCGTGCTCGCTTAGCAATAGACTATTTAATTCATTATTTCTCTGACTGGGATTCACTGCATAAATAACCCCTTAACCATTGCTTTCATCTTTTGGGTGGATTGGCTCTATTTTCTTGGAGATTACTTACTCAATAACAATATAAATCAGTAAACATAACGTTTTTATTTCAAATAACTCTATAGCACGTTGAGAGACAACATGACTGAATTCGAAAAAATGCTTGCCGGTGAAGACTTTGACGGCGGCGCAGACTGTATTAACCAGATTCGTCAAAATGCTTCGAACTTATTACAGACCATTAACCAAAGTACAGATGACTGTCAGCGTCATGAACTATTTCAACAGCTAATGGGAAAGATTTCTGCATCGAGTCACATCCGCTCCCCCTTTTATTGTGAGTTCGGTAAAACGATCTCGATTGGGGAAAAGACCTTCATCAATATGAACGTAACAATGTTGGATGGCGCTAAAATTATTATTGGCAATAACGTAATGATTGGCCCGAACACCCAGCTTTACTGTGCTAGCCATGATCTAAACTATCTCAATCGCCGTAACTGGGAAACCATTTGTGATCCTATTACGATTGAGGACGATGTATGGATTGGGGGCAATGTTGTGATCAATAAAGGTGTGACCATTGGTGCGCGTTCTGTAATTGCCGCTAACTCAGTGGTTAATACCGATGTCCCACCTGACTCACTATATGGTGGAACACCTGCTAAATTAATCAGAATTATTCATGAGAACCAATAGGCGATCAGGGTTTAGCAATAATCTTATGCATGATGCATAGCCACATAACATAACGAGTTTGTCTAATATGTGAGTTAGCCTAATAGCTAACTCACATATGGACAAAAGTGCGTTACAGAAGTTCATGAACGAAGGGGATGAAGAGTCGTTTAATTTGGCGTCCAGTTGTGATGGTAAGGCTCTATTGGTACGAATAAAAAAAATACGTTTTAGAGTTGTTTGAGCTGAGCGTAAGGATTGTAGAATAATTGGTTCAAACATAAGGTTAAAAGGTTTAATTTAGAAGACAAAAAGCTGGAGTGATCACTGAACGGCGAACTGAATCTTGACTACATTACAAAGTTTTGCAATATCTAGTTATAACGTATTGAATAATCGAGGCTTAGGTTTCTTATGAAATTTGTTAAATTTCTTGTTGGCATGTGTTTGTGTTGGTCAGTTAATGCGCAAGAATACGTAGAAATCATAGATACTGGTGCTAGATACTCTACTGAGTATTATGTAAAAAACGATGGCAAGAAGTATTTATCATCTGCTCGCAGAGACGAACTATCAGATAGAACAAATGATTTTTATCGTAGTCATGTTGGTCATGTTGGTAAGTTTGTATATGAATTTTATGTAGGTGATTCTAAAAGAATTGTTCTAGATATTGATGGTAATTACATTATAGTCGGTCGGGAAGCATATAAACCTTCTACAGAATCAAAATACCTATCATTCCAAAGTAAAATTGAAAAACGCAAAGAGTTCTTCGGTTTAACAGTTGGTGTGGATAAGTATGAAGATGTTATCAAAAAATTAGATAAATCTGATATTAAATATGAAAAAAGATGGTACGCAGGCTCAGCAAAAAGACCTGTTCTTTATGTCTACGGGGATTCAAATGTTCCAGTTATAAATGGCGTTGCTAGTAATGAACATGTGTTGCAATTTATCAACGATAAACTTTATAGTATTGAATTTTGGTGGCATCCAAAGTCTAATTCGACTCTTGATAGGAAGAAATTCAAAGAAGCAAAAATTCATGAAGGTCTAATACAAGGGCTAAGAGATAAATATCTTATCGATAACTCTGAAAAGAACTATTTTGCGATACGTAATAAAGCTATAAGTACTGGTAAAGGTAATTGGCATTCAATTAAAAATTTGTGGGTTAGCAGTTCTCAGCATATTACAGTCGAAACTTGGACTAGATATCCTGACATTAAGTTAACATATAATGATACTGAACTATTTGAGAAAGCTGTTAAGCTTGATGAGCAACTAAAGGCTGAAAAAACGAAGAGAGAGCAAGAAAAGAAAGCTAAGAAGAACTCTTCAAGCTTATAATGCATAATCATAAGAAGCCAAAGTCTGAGGCAAGGAATGGGGGCATTTCTAAGCTAGCTATGATAGCTAGCTCGTTGTTGGACAAAAGCTTGTTAGACAGTTAGCTCTATTTAGGTTGGTAGGTATTAGGAAAAGTATTGGTAACTTCTTTACAAAGTACCTTTAGGGTACAAAAAGACCGCCATTGTGGGCGGTCATTTAACAGTAATTCTATTTATGCGTACTGAAACTAAGATACAGAAAAAATCGTCAAAGCGGTCTCTTATAACCAATCAATACGTGATTTATTTATCATATTTAATAATATTAATTTCAAATCAATTAACTATTTCAGTTAGCTCTGAAAATATGAGTTTATACTCAGTTAAAGACATTTTAGATTCATAAATTATACAATCTAATTTATTTAACCTTTTCGCATTTAGTATTCTCAATTTTGTTTCTTCTGATGCATTACAACCTATATACACCTCTTTAATTGCTTTAGGTGGTATATCCATTAAAATAACTGCGGCACCAAATTCATCTTTACCAATCGCTTTAGATTCGTCCATATATGCCATAAATACTCTTTCTTCTTGCTCATAAGCCCATTCTAATGGTTTGTGACATAACATGTTTTCACGGCAATTGTGACTATCAACCTTTACGATAGCTCTTTGGTCGGAATATTTAACAGGTAACGGTTTAGTTCGATATCCATCTAGATCATTTTGGTGAAAAAAGTCATGATTATCATCAAATCCTATAACTAATCCCGTGTGTGAGCCACAGTAATGAGACCACATTAATAAACTTGTTTTTGATCGAGAAAGAGATAGCACACCAAATAAATCACCTAAATTATCCATCAAATCATTGGCAATAAGTTCAGGTCTTATACTATCCTCAACGCCTCGAATTATCGCTTTACGATTATCCTCTAACGTTTTTTTATTCTTTTCTGTTCTATCTGAAAGTTCTGTTTGTTCCCAAAATAAGTCTAACTCCTCTGAAGCTGATTTAATTGCACTTCTTCTGGCTTCCTCTGCATCAATAAGAGGGAATGATTCATAAGGATCATTCAAAGATCTTAATGGTGTAAACCTAATTTTTAAATCATCTAAAACATTAACTCTCTCTTTAGGAAGATACTTAAAAAGCACAATCACTCCTTAGAACATAAAAGATAAATAATAATACGATCTGATAAACCACTACATATTTAAAATGTCAGTACGTAAAGAGCAAATACTTTGCAATAAAAATGGTTCTATTTAACAGTATGCATCTTTCACGAATATCAAGATTGAAGTTCAAGGTAATTGTACATTAAAGCATGCATTTGCATAATAAAAAGCATTGAAAAAACAACAAAATAGACGTTGTGATTTTGTTAATGATGTTACTAGTTTCAAAGTATTAAATTAGGGCGATGTTTGCGAGTGAGAGCCCCAAAAGTGGCGTTTAACCAATACCTAATAAAACTAATCCCAAATCACGTTAATGCGATATGAATGAGTATTTGCTCTGAATGATAATGGGGAAAAAATAAGTTAGGACACTAAAAATTAAGCCTATGATGACTCATATTATGCGTGTGAAAAGACTTTCGTTTAGTTAAATATAACAATGCAATTTGGTTACAAACCAACAGTAATAAATAAACGATGAAGATTTTATACTACAAAATAAAAAAAGCAGAGCACATAGGCTCTGCTTTTATATTATCTGTCTAATACGCGGTTATTTTACTTTAACTGCCCAGCCACATTGCTGTGGGTAGATACGACGAATAATTGTCTTATTTCGCTTTTTCAATAGGATGTGGCAGGTTTCAATTAATAAACCAAATGCCATCGCAAAATACACATATCCTTTATTCAAATGAATCGCAAAACCTTCAGCCATTAACATACCACCTAACATTACTAAGAATAGTAGTGCTAATGTTTTCAAGCCCGGATAGCGCAATACATAATCGTTGATCTTCTCAGCACACAGTACCATCACAACTGCTGACGCTAAAATTGCAGCAACCATCAATGGGACTTCACTTGTCATACCTACCGCTGTGATCACAGAGTCCATAGAGAACACCGCATCCACCGCTACGATTTGCAGCAAGACTAAAGCAATACCTGCTCGTACTTTGCTGGCTTCTTGGTGATGAGCACCAGAGAAACACATCCACAATTCTTTTAAGCTTTTCGCTAATAAGAATGCACCACCACCAATCATGATCAAATCACGACCAGAGAACGGAGAGTCAGCAATAGAGAATAATGGTTGAGTTAATGACATTACCCAACTGATTGAGAACACAAGACCAATACGCGCAGCAACTGCTAGTGCAATACCTAGGTTACGGGCTAATTTGCGTTGATGTTCTGGTAATCGCTCACATAGCACTGAAATAAACACAATATTATCGACACCTAATACCACTTCTAAGGCAAATAAGGTCGCAAATATCATCATTGCTTCAGGTTGAAGGAAAAGATCTAGCATTGAATAGACTCCTTAACAAAGGAGTTTAGGAAAAGAGAACAACTCGTGGGGTCGTCCATATGTATTTTATACCTCTTAAAATTAAAGTCGCGCTATTCAACCACAACCATTGCGAATAACAATTGAGATATTGTAACAACATGTAAGCGACGCCTACCGTATGACTCATCCAGAGTGGCGATTAATGGTAGTAGTAAAATACACGGTAAAAATAATCTTGAATTCTTCCTCTCAAAATGGAAACTCTATATTTTACTTTTTGTTAAATATAGAGCGATAATGAAACATAATTTCTGGTTTTTAATTGCATTTGTAAGCATTTTTTCAACATCTACTCAGGCCAAGCTCTCGTCGACACGATACATTCAGTGAGTAATGGCTTAGCGGCAAAACAGTATTTAACAGCCGAAACGTCAGCTCACAGAAAGAAAAGAAAACCGAGAGCGCCTCGAAAAGGGATGGAACAACATCAAAGATGATGACGATGAAGAAAACCACTGGAATAACTATCTCGCTCAACAAGCACGTGAACGTAAACAACGTGCAGAACAACATAAATTTGTCGATAATTTAACGTCTGATCTTAATAAAGCTATCCGTGATGCCGCCAATACCCATTAATCACGGAAATATGTGGTAAGGATAACCATGAAAAAAGCATTGCTCATTATTACAACCTGTTTACTTGCCGCTGGGTGTTCATCAAACCAAGTTGAATGTCTCTATAACTGCAAGCCCACTTATCCCAATCATAGCGGGAATATAAGCACTGGTAATGTGAATAATGAGCAAGCCATGCAGGCCTTATTGGCTTATCTTGGTGTGCAAGTGAAAAAGCAATGGGGCGATGACGAATACCTGCAAGCAGGAAAACACCGTTATGTGAAATACTTTGATGGTTATCGTACACGTGCGCACATTGATTTTGATAACGGGAAAATTTACGTTTCAACTGTTGCTCAATACGCCCCCGAAGCCACACTGAAAAAAGCGATTGAAGAAACCTTGCTGATGCCAGCCGATCCTTCTCAAGTGGATTTATTCAGTGACAAATCGATTCCCCTTAACGGTAAGCCTTTCTTACTGGGGCAAGTTAAAGATCATGATAACCAAGATATTCAATGGCCTTGGCGCGCTGGGCGTTTTGCTGATTATCTGATTGAAAATAAGCTGCACACCAAGCCACTCAAACGAGGCACAGCTTACTATGTTGAAATCGATATGGTGAGTGATCACCTTGAGCAACGTGAATACCAATATGCGGATTTAATTAAGCGAGCTTCTCGCCAATACGGTATTTCAGAAGATCTTATCTATGCGGTGGTAAAAACTGAAAGTAGTTTTAACCCGTTTGCTGTCAGCCACGCAGGGGCTTACGGTTTAATGCAAGTGATCCCGAAAACAGCGGGGGCGGATGTATTTAAACTGGTGAAGAACAAACCGGGGATACCAACCAAAGACTACCTGTTTGATCCGGCTAACAACATTGATACGGGTACCGCTTATTTGCACATTTTACAAACCCGCTATTTAAGGGATGTGCGAAATCCTACCACTAAGCATTACAGTATGATTTCCGCTTATAACAGTGGTGCAGGTGGCGTGTTATCAACCTTTGATTCCGATAGACAACGAGCCATGGATAAGCTCAATCAATTGCAACCCAATCAAGCCTATTGGGCGCTCACAAATAAGCACCCAAAACTTGAAGCGCGCCGATACTTAGAAAAAGTGCTGAACTTCCAAAAAGAATTTCAAAATTTATAAACGCCTATAGCACTAACAAAGCCCTATCATCGACCATCGAGATAGGGCTTTGTGTTTTGTATCATTAGGCTTGGATGGCTTGGCGAGTAAATCCGTTATTTTTCGCTAATAAGTCTGCGGCTGTTTGAGCATCAACACCAGCTAAGATCATCACAATCGCGGTTTTACAATGACCATTACAGGCAGTTAATGCGAGTTCTGCTTCTTCACGGCTACATTCGGTTGCTTGCATCACAATGTTTTTCTGGCGTTCAACCAGCTTAGCGTTGGTTGCTTCCACATCCACCATTAAGTTGCCATATACTTTACCAACCCGGATCATCGCCCCTGTTGTCAGCATATTTAGCACTAACTTTTGCGCTGTGCCTGCTTTCATACGTGATGAGCCCGTTACAACTTCTGCCCCAACCACAGGTGTGATAGCGACATCTGCAAGTACAGCCATTGGGCTTTGTGGATTACAACTAATAGACGCGACCATCGCATTTTGTGCTTTGGCATATTCCATCGCACCAAGCACATAAGGAGTACGTCCGCTGGCAGCAATGCCCACTAACACATCTTTTGAATTAAAGTTCAGATCAATCAGATCTTGTGCGCCCATTTCACGATTGTCTTCTGCGTTTTCTACCGCTTTTAAAATCGCTTTATGGCCACCAGCTATTAAGCCAACAACCTGCTCTGGCTTGCTACCATAGGTTGGCGGGCACTCACTGGCATCTAAAATACCTAATCGACCGGATGTACCTGCACCAACGTAAATTAAACGTCCACCTTGTTGAAAAGCCGCTGCAATAGCATCAACGACAATGGCGATTTCAGGTAATACTTGTTCAACCGCTAACGCGACTTTTTTATCTTCATTGTTGATCACCTTTAGCATCTCAACCGTGGATAACATATCGATATTTTGGCTTGCCGTATTGCGACTTTCTGTAACAAGTTGGGTCAGATCAATCTTCAAGGTTTTCATCCTAGTTTTATTCGTTCTTTATTCATCATATTCAACAAGCGTATCAGGCTCTAGATTCTTGTTCGCGATTAACATAACGCTGTAAATATCACGGTAACTCAGTGTTTTTCAGGCTATTATCAAGACAAATGCTCGAACTGTTATGACTATGACTGCACTTGATAAAATCGCCAACCTACAATCACAATTCTCCCCTAATGGTCAAAAGATTGCGACCTTGGTTTTAGCACAACCTGAATTAGTGGTTTCACTGTCATCACAAGAGCTTGCGAAAGCGGCCAATGTTAGTCAATCGAGTATTGTAAAATTTACTCAGCGTATTGGTTTTAAAGGATTTCCTGCCTTTAAAATGGCGATCAGTGAAGAATTAGCAAGGCACAATACCATCGGCGGTAATGTGCTAAATCAATTATCGACTCAACCAGAGCCCAATAACACGCTTGCGAGTAGCTTAAGTAAAATGGCGCAACAAAAAGCCAATGCCATTATTGATACAACCAAAGCGATTGATACTCAATTACTGACCGATATTGCTGCGAGGTTAAGCCAAGCCCAACGGATTCAACTCGTCGGACTGGGAGCAAATGCCATTATTACCCGTGATTTTAATGATAAATTGCTAGCCTTAGGTTTGCCTGTTATTCACAGTAAAGATCATGCATTGCAAAGTACCATAGCCAACACACTAACAGAGCAAGACGTGCTTTTTGTGATCAGCAATAATAGTGAACAACCTATTTTACAACTTACAGCCCATGCCGCTAAGCTTCATGGCGCTGGCATTATTGTCATAAGCACACCCGATGATTTACTGCTTAATTCCCTTGCTGATATGAAGCTCAATATAATTTGTGAGCCACCACTGCATAGTATTGCGAATCAGCATTTCAATTTACACCTTGCAGCACAACAGACGCTGACCGACATCATTTGCATTGCCTTACAACAAGAGCTAAATCGCTGAATTTATTTTTTGTTACCTCTAACGGCGTAATATAAGGGAACCCTATTTTTGCTATACTGTCTGACTATATTATTTGGGCAGTATATCTTTGCCAGCAATCTGCAATGCCGATTAATCATCGCTTTTTCGCAAGATGCCAGCATGCTGCACGCCTTCATTAGAGAAAATCTGACCAATTATGACGCAATCACACATTCCAGCTGAGACGGACTCATCCTCTGAAAAACAGGAGAATCCGGTTCAGCCACCAAAGAAAAACAAACTAAAACAAGTGGCGAAGTGGACTTCTATTGCCATACTCACCCCTATCATTGCCGCAACTGGGGTACTCGCTTATGGGGTTAAGATCGATTTAGCTGACCACCGACATGATATCAACCAATGGTTAAGTTCTACTTTAGATCGTGAAACAACCATTGGTGGTGACATGTCACTGACCCTATCATTTAGCCCTGAAATTGAGTTAAGCGATGTCACCGTTGCCAATACTAAAGCAATGAAATGGGAGCCGATGCTGAAATCAGGCTACATTGGTGCAAAAATTTCTGTTTTGCCTCTTTTATCTCATACCCTAAAGATTGACTATCTGGATCTCAAAGATATTTCATTACACCTATCAAAAGATAATCAAGGCAAAGCGAACTGGGTGTTTGCCGAGCAAACCAGTGAAAAACCGAAAGAAACCACTCAATCAACACCGTTTAAACTGGCACTGAGCAATAATATTCGAGCGGAAAAAGTATCGGTTGATTATTTAGATCAACATACCGGACAGTATGCCAACGTATATTTAGATCAATTATCGTTAACCAAACCGGATAAATGGCTATTACAAGCGAAAGGTAATGCCATGGGCAATGAATATGATGTTTCACTGGCCGGTGATTTAGAATCCCTGATCAATGAGCAGCAAGGCAAATTAGACGCAACAGGTAGCTTTGCTGGGGCGAAACTCAATATTGATGCAGATATTCATCCATTCCACAGTAGTACGCCGTCAACAGCCAATGTAAAACTTGATTGGGTTGATACCGCGCAGCTTGAATCCCTGCTTGATATTGATTTGCGTCATGCCGCACCAATGTCACTAACAACCCAAATTACGGCGTCTAGCAAAGGCATTTCACTGGCTGATATCGCGCTAACGAGCCCTATCACGTCTGCTAAAGGTTTCCTTGATATTTCATTGGCTCAAAACGCCAAAGACCTTAATCATATTAACGGTAAGCTAAATATTCCGTTAATCGATCTGCGTCCATGGTTACAACCCCAGCCTCCGGTTATGTACGGTGTCGGTTATGCAGCGGCAGCCCCTCAACAATCGCCCCTACAAAAAGCGCTAGATCAATGGCTGGTTAAAACAGAAACCCACCTTGATCTATCCGTTGATGAGATCAAAGGCTTAGGTACACCTGTTAATAATATCTCGCTTAAAGTGGAAGGCGATAAAGGTAAACTTCACGCCCCAATGACTGCCAATATTGCCGATGTGCCATTTCGTGGCACGGCTGATATTGATGCCACCCAATGGACATCAACCGTTGATGTGAAATTAGGCGCTAAAGACTCCCAATTAGGTGAAATGGCAGGTTGGATCTCAGGGATCCCACATGCCAAAGGGCATCTTGATAAGGCTCAACTACAACTGACGACTCAAGGCACTAAACTTCAAGACTGGATTGATAATAGCCAGCTCGCGCTGAATATTGATAAAGCGCATATTGATTGGGGTGCCAAAGCCTCTTTTGCCATTGATAAAGCCGCACTAACCTCTGGTATGGAGCAACCCTTTAGCTCTGACATCCAAGGCAAGATAATGGATATCCCTGTTAAGATCACAGCTAAAGCAGGCACACTATCCGATATTATTAACCACCGTAATTGGATGCCATCACTGCACTTTTCCAGCCCTGTTGTTGACATAAAAGCACAAGGCGAATTTGTAAAAACTAATTGGCAAAAAGGCAGTTGGTTAAACCTAACCGTACACAGCAAGGATGTAGGCAAACTAAGCCCATGGCTGGGTACACGTGCATCGATGCATGGCAAAATCGATTTCAAAGGAAAACTCACCAATACCGGTGATTGGCTAACATTAAATATCCCCACGATGGCGTTAATGCAAAGCCAAGGTAAGGTCGATTTTAAATGGAAGCAAAATACTAAAACGCCATTTTTAACCCTTAATGCGCAATTTAATACCCTAAATTTCAATCAGCTAGGGCAATTTGTTGATCGCAAAAAAGTACCAACCGTTGAGCAAACAGTGCCAACTCAAGGTGTCAATCTTGATATGCCGTTACTTAGCAATAAAGTCGTGATTGCCGATGCTGATGTCAAACTTGGCATCAATAAAATGCTGTGGGCAAATCAACAAATTGATGACACCCAATTTAGTGGCCAGTTACGTGACGGTAAATTAAAACCCGCCCCTTTTAGTGCTCGCTATGCGGGAAGTTTGTACCAAGGTGATATTTCACTGGATATCAATAATAACGCTATCCAATCTCAACTCCATCTAGGGGTGGATAAGCCGAATGTTGGTCAAATATTAAAACAGTTCAATGTAACCAATGATCTTGGTATGACACTCGACAGCGCTAAATTATCTTTATCGTTATCAGGTCGTACTGTGCTTGAATTAATGGAACAGGCTAAAGTCGAAGCACAATTAAACGGCGGTAAACTGCGTGTTGCAGATACTTACACAGGCAAAGCCTTTGATGTCGCACTTCGTCAGGGTAAGTTTATTACAGGTCCTGATACCGCAACTCACTTGACTATTTCAGGCCAAGCTGCAAATAAGCCCGTTAACATTGAGATTGATTCTGTATCACTGAAACAAGCCAATGATGGACGTAAATCGGTGCCTGTTACCTTAACGGCTAATGTGGGTGATATTGCACTTAATGCAGAATCGAATGTATCGCTACCGATTAATCCACAAAAGTTAAATTTAACCTTTAAGGCAACAACGCCTAACTTAGATCGCTTTAATGCGTTTACCGGTCTTGAGCTACCACCGTATGGCCCAGTGACGGTTGCTGCATCCCTTTCAACCGATAAAGTCGGCTACCATTTACGTAATATGCTGGTTCAAGTAGGGAGCAGTAAATTACAAGGTAAAGGTGATTTCTTACCACCAATGAAAGGCCAAGATCGCCCTACCGTATCATTAGATCTTCGCGCGCCGTTCATTCAAATTAACGATTTTAAAGTTAAAAATTGGCAAGCATGGCTACCTAAAGACAGCAAAGAGAAAACAACACCAGCAAAAACAGTCGATAAACCCGTACCTGTTCTTAGCCCTGAAGGTTTAAATAAACTAAATGCTAATTTCAAACTCAATGTCGGTGAAGTACGCTCAGGTAAAGACTGGTTAGGTGCCGGAAAATTAGACTGGACATTACATAATGGTTTACTGAGTTTAAACCCGCTGCACATTAAATTACCAGGCGGAAATATTGATATTAAAGGCTCGGTTAAAGCACAAAAAGCGCTGTTTGATATCCATCTTAATGGATTAGTGAAGAACTTTGACTACGGTATTATTGCTCGTCGAATCGATCCAAAAACCGATATGAACGGTAAGATCAGCTTTGAATTTAATCTTAATAGTCTAGCCAATACTCCAGATAGCCTAATGAATAACGCTAACGGTTTTATCGGTTTTGCGGCTTGGCCTAAAGCTTTCCAAGCTAACTTAATAGATTTATGGGCGGTAAGTTTAGCCGATGCTGTATTACCTAAATTTGTGACTAAAGATCATTCCGTATTAAATTGCGTAGCCGGTGGCTTTAATGTCAAAAATGGCAACATGACGCAACGTGATTTATTACTTGATACTTCCCGTATTCAAGTCCATGGTGCTTTTAATGCAAGTTATAAAAATCGTGACTTTAACCTGTATTTATCGCCAAAATCGAAAAAAGCCCAGATTTTCAGCTTACAAACACCGGTTGATGTTCATGGTACCTTTAATAAATTCCATTTTGATGTACCACTGTCCGCTATTATAAAAACATCAGTGCGCTTTACGACGAGTCCTGTAGTAGCACCACTGCAATGGCTATTTGAAAAGCCCATCGCAGCCAATGGTTCTGCTGAATGTGAACGCATTTGGCAAGGTAAGTAATCATCAAAACTAAAAAGACCCAGATAACTGGGTCTTTTTTTTACTCACTACGCCATCATTTTATTTATCGCCTAAATACTTGCTTTTATAGGTTGAGGCTTTAGCAAAGATAAAAAGAGGAAACAGAATCAAGACCAATCCTAGCGAGTATTCAATCTTACTATTTTCGAGTAATTGATAAGTGCATAAAATAATAATTGAAAAGACAAATAAAATGTTAACTTTATGTATCAATGGATACTTTTTAGATAAGTAAGCATAAGCGCGGATCATGAAAAACTCGATAATATTTGTCGTCAGTAAGATAATTTGATTATAAAAAATTGCTTTTTTAAAAATAAGTAATAGATGGATTTTATTCCTGCTAACAGTCCAAACAATGATTTCCATTCAAAATCAGCGTCACAAATCAATCACTACAAATGGTAGTTCATTATTTTTTTGGCGTTTTTTTTCACGTAAATAGTAACTAAAAAAACTTTTGCCCTATCGACAATTCCGTTCAAAAAATAAACATTTATATAAAATACATCTTATGCGCTAATTTGTTGTTCTAGATTAAGCCTTAACGATCTCTATTTTGTTGTAATAAAGACAACAGATAATCAAAACGACATATAGATATTCTATTTATGCAATCAAATATCGACGCTGCACTGCTGAATATTGCCCTTAACCTCAGTACTCGACTGGCCAGTGATCATCATTACCAATCTTTAATTGATGGTGTAGAACAAGTCTTTCCTTGTGATGCTTGCGCTCTATTTGTTCTAGATCAACACGGTTTTCTTA
Source organism: Photobacterium sp. GB-1 (assembly GCF_003026165.1). NCBI lineage: Bacteria > Pseudomonadati > Pseudomonadota > Gammaproteobacteria > Vibrionales > Vibrionaceae > Photobacterium > Photobacterium sp. GB-1. Next base: position 92,024 of record NZ_PYOB01000010.1, read on the forward strand.
CCCCTGTCGCCGTTAAAGGGTTATCGTCTGCCGTATTAGGGCGACGGTTTTTACCAAGCTCTCACCCTCGCTTAGCTAAAATTATGGCGAGTAAAACACCTGTACGCTTTGACGCTGATTCGCCCCTTCCCGATCCGTTTGATGGCTTATTAATTAATGTTGATACAGAAATAAACGTTCACGACTGCTTAGGGTGTAGTTTGTATGTTGATGAACAATTAGTGGGGGTTTTGAGCTTAGATTCTTTGGCGGTGGGTGCATTTGATGATATCGATAACCTTGCGATAGAAACATTTGCAGCTCTTGCTGCTGCTACTGTCCGTAATATTGCCCAATTCAATGCGCTGAAATTACAGAATAAAAAACAAAAGTCACTCAATGAAACCTTGATCCAACAAGCACGATCTCAACACAATGAGATGATTGGATTTAGCTCCGAGATGAATGCACTCAAAACCAATATATCAACGGTTGCCCAATCCAATTATGCTGTGTTGATCAGTGGTGAAACAGGTACGGGTAAAGAGCTTGTCGCACACGCTATTCATGCTCAGTCCCATCGTGCAGATAAAGCTATGATCTATGTAAATTGTGCCGCACTACCAGAAAACCTCGCAGAGAGTGAGTTATTTGGACATGTCAAAGGCGCATTTACAGGCGCGAATAGCCATCGAGCCGGCAAATTTGAACTTGCTGACAGTGGTACCCTTTTTTTAGATGAAATAGGTGAATTACCACTGTCGCTACAAGCAAAATTACTTCGCGTATTACAGCAAGGTGACGTACAACGTGTCGGGAGTGATCGTCATCATCATGTTGATGTTCGCATTATTGCCGCTACTAATCGTCATTTAGAGCAGGAAATAGAAAACGGTAATTTTAGAGCCGATTTGTACCATCGTCTTAATGTCTTCCCAATATTTGTCCCACCACTGCGCCAGCGACTGAGCGACATTCCTGTGCTTGCAGGCTATTTATTAGAAAAAGTACGCCAACAATTTAATGTACCCAATCTCCATATTCACCCTAAAACACTTGCTCTACTTGAGAAGCAATTATGGCCGGGTAATATTCGAGAATTAGAACACAGCTTAACGCGTGCGGCATTACGAGCAATTCAACATGGTGAGCAAACAATCACAGAGCACTATTTTGATAACGCCGCCACAATCGATGATGTAAAAAACACATCATCACTTTTCCCACAACAATCACAACCGATGCGTGAATTGGTTGAAGATTATCAAAAGCATTTGATCAGCCATAGTTATAACAAAATGGATAAAAACTGGTCAAAAACCGCGCAATTCTTGCAAATGGATCGTGGCAATCTTTACCGGATGGGTAAAAAATTTAATATCCATTAATCAGACCTAATGTTTTCTGATGTAATAATAACAACAGTGAACGATGTTTTTATTACATCAACATCTAAATAATATTTAATTTTTCATTAAAAATCAGCACCTTAATAATGGCACGGTTAGTGCTATCAGTATTAGTAATACGACAATCTTGTCATTTATAACTATATAAACTAATGCTGGAGATTTTCCATGTTCTGTATTCAATGTGAACAAACGATTCAAACCTCACAGGTAAAAGGCTGCGCATTTGCTGCTGGTATGTGTGGTAAAACAGCAGAAGTTTCAGATCTACAAGATGTACTTGTTTATACCCTACAGGGGGTATCTTATTGGGCAGAGTTGGCTAAACGTTTTGACATTATTAATGATGAAATTAATCAATGGGCACCACGTGCATTTTTCGCCACACTAACGAATGTTAACTTTGATCCTGCCCGTGTCATTGAACTTGCAGAGCAAGCGCAAAGTTATAAGGCTCAATTAAAAGATCTTGTTATCACAGCTTCAACATTACAAGCAGAAGCTTTACCTGTATTACCCGCTGTTGCTCAATTTGAATTACCACTATCAGCGGCTGAAATTCTGGCTATTGCTCCGCAAGTTGCCGTTAACCGGGGTCACGATACCCTACATGAAGATGTGATTGGCCTACGTTTATTATGCTTGTATGGCTTAAAAGGTGCAGCGGCATATTTAGAGCATGCACGTGTTTTAGGGCAAACCAATGATGATGTTTACGCAGAATACCATCAAATCATGGCGTGGTTAGGTACAGATCCTACCGATCTTAATCAATTATTAGATTGTTCAATGCGTATTGGCTTGATGAATTACACCATAATGGAAATGCTCGATACCGGCGAGACAACAACTTTTGGTCACCCTGAGCCAACACAAGTAAACGTAAAACCTGTACAAGGTAAATGCATTTTAGTTTCTGGTCATGATTTACATGATTTAGAAAAAATCCTTCAGCAAACAGAAGGTAAAGGTATTAACGTTTATACAAACGGCGAAATGCTACCTGCTCATAGTTACCCAGAACTAAAAAAGTATCCGCATTTAGTCGGTAACTTCGGTAGTGCTTGGCAAAATCAACAAAAAGAGTTTGCCAACTTCCCTGGTGCTATTGTGATGACGTCAAACTGCTTACTTAACCCTAATGTCGGTCAATATGCTGATCGTTTATTTACCCGTAGTATTGTTGGCTGGCCTGGCGTTGAACATATTGACGGTGATGATTTTAGCCAAGCGATTGATTGTGCACTCGCATTAGAAGGTTTCAAACATAATGAAATCGAACATATGATCACGATTGGTTTTGGCCGCAATGCGCTTATGAGTGCAGCACCTGCTGTAATTGATGAAGTAAAAAAAGGTAATATTAGTCACTTTTTCCTTGTTGGTGGTTGTGACGGCGATAAGTCGGAACGCAGTTACTACACCGATTTTACTGCTCAAGCGCCTGAAGACTCGGTAATTCTAACGCTTGCATGTGGCAAATACCGCTTTAATAAAAACCAATTTGGTAACATTAATGGTATTCCTCGCCTACTTGATGTTGGCCAATGCAATGATGCGTATTCTGCTATTCAACTTGCTTTGGCATTGGCTAAAGAGTTTGACTGTGGCATCAATGAGCTACCACTCACTCTGGTATTGTCTTGGTTTGAACAAAAAGCCATTGTGATTTTACTAACGCTATTTGCGCTAGGTGTTAAAGGCATTTATACCGGCCCAACCGCCCCTGCCTTTTTGACCGATAACCTACTTGCAATTATCCAAGATAAATTTGATATGCGCCCAATCACAACCGTTGAAAACGATCTAAAAACAATCCTTAACGCGTAACATTTTTACCTCCCTCTCATTGATATATATATATCAATGAGGGGGCGTTTTTTATCTTATAAGAGCTTATATATGTTAGCTAACTGGACAAACACCCATCCCATTAATTTGTATTGATAGATGGCAGGAAACAGACGATGCCGTCAGCATAAAATGAGCCACTAACAAAAGAAGAAATCGAACAAGGCTATATTCTTGCTTGTTCTTCTACAATTATTGCGAATGCTGAAGTTAGTTTTACATAAAAAATGTCTGTGGAAATAAACCACAGGCATACCTTTAAATTAGCGGAATAAATTTAATGTCTATTAAAACAATCGTTTTTAGTTATAGTTTTAATAACTAAAATAATGGTATCAATAAATTCAACCTTATTCGTTTATTTATACTCAATGCTACAGATAAATAATCGATTATAATAACGATGAATAATTTTCAATCATCACCCCCTTCACCTTAAACCCATACATATTTATACATACTTTTATAAAATCTTACACAAAATAGTTCACTTTATAACCAAAACGGGGTTATTTATTTGTATAACACATTTTTTACCCGTATTTTATTTAGCAGAGCAATCTTCATGTTTTATTTAGAATGAAGCACTTTATTACAGTGTCTATACGGGTTAGTCAGATTCTAAAACTATGAAATAATTATTTCTGAGCTATCTAAATAAAACAAAAAATAAATGTACTTGTACTCCTAACACCCAAACCAATTAATTGGCTGGCTTTACAGGTAAAGCAATACAGGAAATTCAATGTTTACTTATTATGTCGTTCTCGCGATCTATTTTTGCATTATTTTTGCTATAGGTATTTTCGCAGCAAGAAAGACGGAAGGTAATTCAGATTATGTTCTTGGTGGTCGTAGTTTAAGCCCTGGTGTGACTGCACTCGGGGCTGGTGCATCTGATATGAGTGGTTGGCTATTACTCGGCCTTCCCGGTGCAGTTTTTGTTTCAGGCTTAGATCAAATTTGGTTACCTATTGGTTTAACCATTGGTGCATGGTTAAACTGGCGCTTTGTAGCAAAAAAGTTACGTATTTATACCGAAAACGTCGGCGATGCGATAACTATTCCCTCTTATTTTGATACGCGATTTGGTAGTGGTAACCGCACCCTTCGCTTTATGACTGCTGTCGTTATACTCACGTTCTTTACTCTTTATGCTGCTGCGGGTTTTGTTAGTGGTGCTTTCTTAATTCAAACTTTATTTGATATTCCTTACACTACCGCAGTTTGGATTGGAGCCATATTCTTAATGGTTTATACCGCGATAGGTGGATTCTTAGCCGTTAACTGGGTCGATTTTTTCCAAGGTTCATTGATGTTCTTTGCACTCATCATTACGCCAGTCGTAACTTGGTATAACCTGGATCCAGCCATTGCACCTGATGTATTACCGACCCATTATTTTTCCGTTATTAGTGAAAATACGAGCGCTATTGGCGTGTTCTCATTACTGGCATGGGGATTAGGTTACTTTGGGCAACCACACATTCTTGTTCGCTTTATGGCAATTGGGGATGTCAAAGGTATGAGTATTGCTCGTAAAATTTGTATGAGTTGGATGATTGTCTCTTTAGTTGGCGCATTTGCAGTTGGTATTACTGGCGCAATGTACTACTCTGGCACCGCTCATCACTTTGATAATGAAATGATATTCTTAGAGCTTGCGAAAGGCTTATTCCCAACATGGATCGCTGCAATCCTTATTGCCGCTGTATTGTCTGCCGTAATGAGTTCTGTTGCGGCTCAGTTATTAGCCTCATCGAGTGCGATAACAGAAGATATCACTCACTTTTTCAGCATCAAACTGAGCGAGAAATCACAAGTTGTCCTTGGACGTTTATCTGTTGTTGCTGTTTCGTTAGTCGCGATGATTTTTGCTAGTAACCCACAAAGCACGATTTTATCTATTGTTGGACACGCTTGGGCTGGCATGGGTGCTGCGTTTGGACCTGTTGTATTATTCTCGCTATTTTGGCGTCGTTGTAGTGCCCACGGTGCTATCGCATGTATGGTTGTTGGTGCAGGAGTCGTTATTGCTTGGATAGCTGCACATGCTGCTTGGCCGAACTCAACCTTATTTAGCGTCTATGAAATCATACCCGCCTTTATTTTATCATCAGCAGCACTGGTTATTGTCAGCCTTAAAGGTGAACAACCGAGTGAAAAGACACTACGTCATTTCGATGAAGTGAATGAACATTGTGAAAAACTCAAATTGGAGCCGCAAAAATAATCAAACGTGATTTATCACGATAAAAAAGCCGCATATGTTCAACTCAACAGAGTCAATATATGCGGCTTTTATTTTACATTGATAAACGGCAACAAGAGATAAAGTAATTATCGCCTTAATGCATTTAACTTAGTTTGCGCAATACCAAAGACAGTATCATTTGGATATATGCCTTGCTCTGCATCAGTCCCCGTTTGTTTACCGGTGAAGATCTCAATGGCTTGAGAAACATGGTCAATCGCCCAAATATGGAACTCACCTTTTTCTACTGCTTCTACAATATCTTTGCGTAGCATTAAGTTATGTACGTTAGATTGTGGAATGATCACCCCTTGATTAGCGGTTCTTCCTTTGATCGCACACACATCAAAGAAACCTTCAATCTTCTCATTCACCCCGCCAATCGGCTGCGCTTCACCAAATTGGTTCATCGAACCTGTGATGGCGATATCCTGACGTAGCGGTAAACCAGAGAAAGCAGAAACAATCGCACATACTTCGGCCATTGATGCACTGTCCCCATCTACACCACCGTAAGATTGCTCAAAGGTAAGATGTGTTGTTAATGGGATCTTCGCTGTTTTACCAAATACTGATGCTAGATATGCCGAGAGAATCATCACACCTTTCGAGTGAATACTTCCGCCCAGTTCAGCACTACGTTCAATATCAAATACTTCACCACTACCGTACGCTGTAGTTGCAGTTATTCGGCTTGGTGCCCCAAATCGATAATCAGACGTTGCTATCACAGATAATGCATTAACCTGTCCGATGGCTTGATGATCAACATCGATGAGAGTCGTCCCTGTAACAAAGCTTTGCATCACATGATCTTTTAAGCGACTCACACGCTGCTCTTGATTTTGTAATGCCTGCTCAACATGGCTACTGCGGATCATGGTCGCGTTAGATGATTTCGCAACGTAATTAGTCTCACGTAGTAAGTTCGCAATATCAGCAGAATGTAATGACAGCTTATGCTGATCATCCGCTTGGCGAGAGCTGTATTCAATGATCCTTGCTATCGCTTTTCGATCACAATGGAGCATATCGCCATCATGAACGATACTGGCAATAAAGCGAGCATATTGCTCTTCAGAGGTATCTGTTCGCGGCATATCATCTTCAAAATCTGCTGTGACACGAAATAGCTCTTTAAACTCTGGATCGTAATGTTGTAGTAACTGATAGGTTTGATAATCACCAAACAAAATCAATTTTACATTCAATGGGATCGGCTCTGGCTCTAATGAAATGGTGCCAGACAATGTCACTTCTCGCTCAAGTGAACTTAAATTCAACTTTTGCGCACGCAGTGCACGTTTTAAACCATCCCAAACATAAGGGCGCTCTAAAACTTTTACCGCATCCATCATTAACACGCCACCATTAGCGCGGTGTAAACTACCTGCACGGATCAAAGAGAAATCAGTAAAGACGGTTCCTTTGAACGTCGCATTTTCAACATAGCCAAAAATAGAGTGGTAGTTTGGGCTCTCTTCAACCTCGATAGGAAACTTACGATCAACATCTTGATGAACAAGTACATTGATTTGGTAACGTCGCGGCATTTTCTTGTCTAACGATGCATAAGCTAATGCGACTTGCTCTTCACTTTCTTCTAAGAAAATATCAATATTTTCTAGAATATCGTTATACATTGCTGATAAGTAAGCTTTAATCTCAGGCAGCTTACTGTATTTCGCTTTCAGATCTTTAATGCAATGCGCAGTCACATCTTTGGCAATATCCTCATCAAGCTTTTGCTGCTTATCCGAGTACTTTTCTTCCCATTCCGTTAACTGACGAACAATACCACGCAGCTCAACTTCAAGATCATTGATCGTCTCTTCAAACGTTTGTTGTTCTTTATCACTTAATTCAGCAAATGAATCTTCGGTATGCGGCTCTTCACCATTCATCGCCACCAGCTGATAATCACCTTGGGTAGTAATGGTTAAGCCAACACCTCGCTCTTCTGCGCCCTTTTTCATTGTCATTAACGCATTTTCTTGTTTCTGCGCTAATTGTGTTTTTAACTTTTCAGCTCGGCTAATATAAAGCTCATTATCAAATGCCATTGGAAACGCTTTTACTAAGCGCTTCATGAGCTGTTCAATATCTTTTTTAAATGCACTACCTTGACCTGCAGGTAGCTTTAGCACCTTAGGGCAACGGGTATCATCAAAGTTTGAAACATAACACCAGTCATACAATGTATTGGCGTTACCATTAGGATCGTGACGATTTAAGTAGCGCATCACCATGGTGCGTTTACCTAATCCATTACGACCTATCGCATAGATATTGTAACCTTTTTCCTTAATCGACATCGCAAACTCAACCGCTTGTTGTGCTCGCTCTTGTCCTACTATTTCATCTAATGGTGTAAGGTGTTTGGTTGACTTACACTCATCACTCAATCCGTTTAGCGCTGATACGCGATACAGCTTGTCACTGGTTAGAGGTTTAACTGACATAATCGATCCCTCTCGTTACGACGTCTACCTTCAGTCTACTAATAAAATATTGATTTTTTAGAGACTTAAGCTATAAAAAGTGGCGTTAGTCTCATTTTTTAATGTTTAGCGCTGAAAAATTAGGCACAAAAAAAGCCTAACATTGCTAGTATCACTTTTAATATAGTAATACTCAGTAAGTTAGGCTTTTTTATTGCGTAATGTAACGCGATTACAAGGTTGCCATGGCTCCTTTACCTACCCCTTCGTAGGCAACAACATCAAGGCAATCAGCAGCAGATAAACTTGGTTTAACCTTTTCAGCAATATAACTGGCAAGTAATTCAACAGTGGTATCGGTGGCTAACATTTCTGTTTCTGAACGAGCAATCGCCAGTTCAAACTCACCTTGTGGTGCGGTGTAGCGGAAACCATAGTGGGTTTCATCCGATACCGATTTGGCACACTCACTTAAATTCAGTTCGTTGACACTGCATACATCTTCTTCTGAGCCTAAGTAAATATCTTGCCAACGCTTCGCCCATTGCTTCTCTAGTTCAGCATTGCGCTCGCCATTAACAATAAGCTCAATCGGAGAACGGTGACCGTGTGCAATGCGTTGACAGTTACCATCATGTTTTTTCAAACCGTGACTGTAATGATAAAAAGCACCTTGAATGGCTTCGTGACGAAGTGTTATTTCAAGACCTTGTACATTCTTAGGTAGATTGTCTTTTAGCACGTGGTAAACATGCTCAGTCACGCTTTCAATCGTTACTGTCTCTGCATCAATAAAGCAGAAAGCCTGCTCAGGACAATGTAAGTGAATACTTTTATCTTCTCGCAGAAGATCGACTGTCGCATAGCCCGTTTTAGTCGCGGCAGTGTGAATTGCTGGAGATTTAGCAGGCACAATTAAACGGTGATCGACATATTGATCAACTAATTGTTTGATCTGTTTCTTAACACGACTGAAATCAAGCACCATGCTCATTTCATTTAACTCGCCCGACATCACCACATCAAGAATCCAACTTTCGCCAACCATACCGCGATCGGTACATAGGTATGACGCATCAATTACAGTGAGATCTCTGACAAATAGCTTCAAAGTGAAGTCCTTATTGATAATGGTTGTCGTTTCTAGGGGAATGCATTATACGCTGCTGACGCAATGAGTAAACAAGCAAAATCAGTAAATACAAGATATAAAAAAGCAGCGATGATTATCATCACTGCTCTCATTAATACCCGTCTTTTAAGAAGAACTAGAAACGGTAGTTCGCTGAGATGTAGAACGTCGTAATACTCTTTAGATCAGATTGAGTATTTGGATATACGATTTCCGTAGGATCAACTTTTGAACCAGACCAATAATTCTGATCTTTACGTTGACTCGCGGTGTGACGGGCACCAATTTCTGTCGTAAAATGGTCAGAAATTCGCCAAGCAACACCCGCTTGAATACCAAGCACAGGGTTTGATTGCTTATAAGAACCATATTTTTCGCTGGTTGTTTCAGCAATCATATAACCCACATGCGCACCCACAAATGGGTTAATCGCTTTATCTGCTCGGAAGATATAATCTGCACTTAATAAATGAAGAGTGACGTCAGTATCGGCGATCTTTTTATTATCAAACTCAGATTCACCACTCATTTTCTGGTAACTATAGTAAATTCTTCCATTACCACCAGCAGTATAAAAACCGATATCAGCGCCAGCAAAACCGCTTGCGTCAGGTGAAGGTGCTGACACCTTATCTGAAGAAGACGTTGCATGAACAAGAGAAAAGCTCATATCAGCCATTCCACCTGTTAACCCTACGAAATAGTGCATTGTGTCATCAAATTTTGGCACTTCATCTTCAATTGGTGATAAGCCATTTTCAGGTGTGGCAACCACAGGCTCTAAAACTAGCGGCTCACTCGGGGTATAAGCTGAATTTTCTGTTGATAATTCTTCTGCGGCAAAAGTTGTTGAAGAAAAAAGAGCACTAAGTAATACGCTCGCAAGCAATGTCTTATTCATAAACCGATCTGTTTCATCCTGTTTCATTGTATTTAAGCGTTAAGCCTACGAAGGGCTAAAACTTATCATCATTCCAATAGTGATGTGATTATATACTGAAACGAAAACAAAACTCGATCTTGTTATGAAATTAACACCGTAATAAGTGGTGGCAATATTCTACGCACCACTAACAATATTTTGCTGCAATTATTCTTCTTTTAACCAATTTAATGCATCGATTGAGTTATCAAAATAACGCACTTCACCGGATAAAAACCAATTCCCTACTTTTGCGCCAACTTCTTGCCAATGTTTATTGCCATATAACGCTACTTTACGAAATTGCTTACCATGTTTTAAGCCTAGCTTTAGATCATCCCAAGCCGCATGTATATCCCAACCATCACACTCAGTACCATCAAAATACACATCAACAATGGGTTTATCGACATCGGCTAACGCTTCATCAATTTCAGGTGTAATTAGCTGATAATCTTGATGGGTTAATTTACCAGTCGCTTTTAATTCAACAAAAAACTCATCACCGTTGTTATCAATTTCGATTTTAATTCCATGAGACTTTGTCATTTCATTATCTCCTCGATCAGTATTTAACATTATTGGTATGTTGATAAGACTTTATAACAGAACCAATTTTACGATAGTGGCAATGGTGCAAGATTACTCTGCATGCTTACAGGTTGACATAATTTGAGAGATTTTCATCCCAATACGGCGTTTCACCAATATAATGCTTAAAAAAACTAATGGCAGCGACGATCTTTTTAGGCAGATGCTTACGGCTTGGGTACACCGCATAAAAGTGCATGCCCTGATTGGCTTCCCAATCATTAAGTAATTGAATCAGCTTTCCGGTTTTGAATTCATCCGTTAAAAGATACGTTGCAAGATAGGCAATCCCCCAACCAGACACACATGCATCACGAACCGCTTCCGCTAAATCAACCCGATAATTTCCTGATACTGTGACACATAAGCCTTCTTGATCGCGTAAAAATGACCAGGTGCCGTGATTTATTTGTCTATTTTGATAAACCAGACAGTTGTGACCCTGCAAATCACTAGGATGATTAGGTGCTGGGTGATGAATAAGATATTCAGGAGATGCCGCAACAATAAAACGGGTATCCGCTAATCGTTGCGCTACGTAACCTTCAGGAATATTTTCGATATTGGTGATCCATAAATCCAGCCCTTCATCGACCATATTTGCACGATGATCAAATAAGCTGACTTCAACATGAAGATCAGGAAATTGTCGGCGAAGATGCTCAATTGCAGGGATAATATGCATTGTGCCAAAAGATTGAGATAAGCCTAAGCGTAAAGTACCTGATACCTCATCACGAATATTTGCCATCATCGCATCAGCATCTAACACCGCTGAGACTAACTGCTCACAATATTTCGCGTATTCAATACCTTCATCGGTCAAAGTAAAGCTACGTGTTGTTCGCTGCACTAATTTCACCTGCAGCTCTGCTTCTAATAAACCCAGCTGTTTACTTACATGCGATGTTGATACCCCGAGTTTTTGCGCAGCAATAGTGAAATTGCCACTTTTTACAAGAGTATGAAATATTGTCATTTGTCCGGCGCGATCTTGAAGCACTACAATTACCTATCTGTTTTAAGTCCTTAATAGTTTACTGCAGAACCTAGCTATACCGTCAGCATTCCTGTTTGGAATAACAATTATTACCCACTGGTAAAAGTAATTTTCATTACTGTGCAATTATCATTATTTCAGAAACAATTATAATACAGCCTCATTTACGAATTAGATTGGAGTGTGGTTGTGAGTTGGTTATTTCTTCTATTAGGTGTTTTGGCTGAGGCTACATCACATGTCGCATTAAAAGCGACAGACAGTTTTACCAATCCACTACCAAGTGCCGTTGTTATTCTCGGCCATATCACTGCCTTTCTCTTTCTAGCTCAAGCAATGAAAAATATTCCAGTAGGTGTTGTCCATGCTTCGTGGACAGGTCTTGCTATTGCACTTGTTACAGTAATTTCAAGTGTTATTTATAAACAACACATCGATATTAAAGTATGGATTGGGATGGCAATTATTGCAGTAGGTGTTGCTGTAATTAATTTAGCAGGTGTTTCGCACCACCACTAAATATCCTTATGTAGCCATTATGAGAGGTTATAATGAACCAACAACGTGCTGAAAACTTATACTACTACTTACGTAATCAAAATAGTTCTCAAAAAGAGATCAATGTTGTTATTAAACAATTAAATCAAAACTATGGTATTAATTTATCAGAGCTTGATCGCCGTTATCGTTCGCGTATTGGTTACTCACCAAATCGATACGACATTAATACCTATGGTACCGCAGGTTCTCGTACAATGAATCAAACTCGTGGTATGCAAAAAACACATTAATCCTTACTTTCCTCAAATCGTCACTAATAACAATATTAGTGACGATGTACTCATAGCGACTTTATATACCCATGATCATTGAAGGTGTTGTTTTCGTTAAGATAGGGAACATGCTCAGCAGCCATGACAATCACACTAACTCTTCAACAGAAACGATGCTTATTTCAAAACTAAACGAGACTTCAAAGCAGTAATAGAGCTGTTTTACTGTGACTCTTCTAGAGATCACAGGCTCATTGGCAGCTCGAATAAATGATAACTTTCAGCTTCTAAAACAAACACTTTGAAGCCTTTTAAGTATATACCACTATTAATGATTTCTATTTTTGCATCGCGAAATGTTTACCTGGCATTTTATTGACTATACTGTTCAGTAAATGATCACTAATAGGTTAAAAATAATGAATAGTCAAATGAAACAGCTACTCTACTCGATACCGCTATTTGTAGCGTATAATGTACATGCAGTAACTACGGAGAATAACTCTTTAGCTCAACCACAGTCTGTCTCGCAACCTAGTGTACAAGAGGATGCTACAAGTACATCAGGTAGTAATGTTATTATAAATAAGACAGAATCACAGCTACCAAATGATCAATATAATAATACTGTTGTTGGCTCATCCCCTGTTATTACAGGTTCACATAACGTTGGACTTGGCACTAATGTCAACGTTGGTAATTATTCTCTTGCTGTTGGCGATTACAGTCACGCTAAAGATAATTCAGAGTCTATTGGTACTAGCACGAACTCACTTAATAATGGCGTTGCTATTGGTACTCAGGCTTATGCTAATGATGGGCTTGCTATCGGTACTAAGGCGTATGCGACAAATAACAGTATTGCTATTGGTAATAACAGCAAAGCAGAAGAAAAGAATACGGTGAGCTTTGGTGGTGAAGTCGTCAACCGAAAAATCGTTAACGGGAAAATACAAGTAACAAATACAGATCTAACGCGTCGTCTTACTAATGTTAGCGCAGGTATTAATGCTACTGACGCAGTCAATGTTAGCCAATTAACTAAGGCAAAGGATGCCTTACAAGGTGAAATAAGCCACAATAGTGAAAATATTAGCAATAACACTAATAACATTAAAAACAATACCAGTGATATAAAAAACAATGCTGGTGATATAAAAAACAATACGGCTAATATCCACCAAAACACACAAGCTATTGATGTTAATAAAAATTCAATTGCCAATAATGAGACGAATATTCGTTCAAATACGCAATCAATTACAAATAACAAAACGAGCATTAGTAATAATGCCAATAATATCACTAACAATAGCCAAGCCATTACGACCAATAAAACGGAAATAGCAGATAACAGCAGTGGCATAAAACAAAATACTGTCGGTGTTAACAACAACAAAATAGCTATAGGTAACAATAGCCAAACCATTACAACAAACAGTACAGAAATTCATACAAATGCAAATAATATTAGTCAGTTACATCAAGAGTCTGTGAACTACACCAACAGCCATGTGCTCGAATATTACAACCGTTCGAAACAGTATACGGATGAAAAGTCGCAGCAAACATTGCAGAGTGCTAATAACTATACAGATCAACGTATAAATCAACTCTCAAATACTTTTAATGAGAAATTAGAAGGTTTACAACATAGAGAAGATGCGGGAGTTGCATCTGCTATGGCAATGGCAGCTATCACAGTTAAACCAAACCGCAAATATAATATTGGTATGGGACTTGGTTACTATGGCGATCAAGATGCTATTGCATTAGCCGCTAAAATTAATACCTCGCCTGATACTATTATGACGTTAGATACATCATATAACTCTAATCATAATGTGGGCGTTGCTGCTGGTATGACATTTGGTTTTAACTAATTGAAGAAATTACCTTATCACAAACTTAGTTAATCAAATGCTACAGATAAAAAAAAACCGACATTCGTGTCGGTTTTTTTATAAATTTTCTAAAAAATCACTTCAGACGTTCAATAACCCATGGCATTAATTGGTCATAGGCATACCAGCAACCCGCCGCAATAATTGCAGTCCAAATCAATCGCGATACCCATTTAGAGCGTTGCATATGACGAGAAGGATCAGGCTCACCACAGTGAGGACAAAAATGTGCACGACGAGACACAATACCTTCACAAGCAGGACAATCCGTTAAACGTTTAGATCTCGTTGCTACCCCTGCTTGACTCGATGATTTTGCAGTTAACGACGACTTTTTTGTAGATTGAGATCGCTGCTCTGCACGCATTGAAAGCATAACATCACCGTTATCATCATCTACTGCCGAAAAATCTGTTGTTTTCACGTTGTTCACCATTAAATCAATTACTACGATAATGATACTAAATAACTATCCAATAAGCATTCTTACTCGATAGATAATGTTCTAAGTTTCATTTTATCGTCATATATAATGTTTTTTTGTAATTAATGTGTTGTTTAATATCGATTAATTGTGATATTTGTATAACTGAATTCATTACTATTCGACAATATCCATACATACTTGCAATACTGTAACCACACCTTTACTACCCTATAACCAAGAAGAATAGGTAAATACAGCAACTACTCGTTTCATTGATTACTGATCGTATTTTCATCAATATAATGGACTATAATATGAAAAAATCGCTTATCAAAACAACGTTATTTGTTATTTAAGCATTATTTAATAACAAAAATAATCGAAAGAGATGACTCACCACCATTAACTCTATCTACCAAAGAATCTCGCTTTGATTTTCTCGAACAAAAAGTGCGCCTCGTTCAAAGAACGCACTGCTATATTCAACGGCTTAGTTAAGCTCAAAAAATGCTGTATATCCGGAATATCATTGCAAGGTTGCCGAGAACAGCCAAGGAAAGCCAATTGCTGATGATTTAGTCCCGATAAAAAGCTTGATTCTATCAACAAACGTTGAAAGCGCCCCCACTGCGTGAAATTATTTGACAACACCACAGAAGGAGAAAAAAAGTGATAAAACAGCGCATTTCTTGCTGTCAAATTTGGATAACTTTGTTGATGTAAACACTCTGGATCAAACAAAAAGAGCGTTCCAGCCTTACCAATTACTCTTGTTAATTCATAATCTTCAGTTTTTTGATGGTGCAACTCCCCTACTTGCCCCTGATACTGATGCCGATGAGAACCAGCAACAAACGCAAATGCTCCTGACTCTACATCATCAAGATAACAAGCTAATTTTAATGATCTTGGAATAGACTTAGATTGATAATATTCAGTGCAATACCATTCATCACGATGTAGTGGATGAAAATTGTCTTTAAACGGAAGACTTTGCCAGCCTTTCGCTTCTTGCAAACAAACATCTTTCCCTAGATATTCAACAATAAGACTATTAATTAATGGCATTAAGGGCAGTTGGCAAAAATGAGGATCTAATGTTAATAGTTGTTCGACCATTAATCGTTTTCTATCCGTTTGCGCATACCCTGTCCATGAGTTAAAAGCAGGGCGCTCCAATTGAGATTGAAAGATCCTTTGCATTTTAACTAATTCATCTTTTGTAATACATTCCGGTAGTACAACAGCACCGTTATGTTTTAACTCGCTCAGTAAAGCTAGAAGTTGTGACATCTGTTAATACCTGAATAAAGTCAGACGCTAATTTTTCACAACCATACTGGTAGTAAAAATCAGAAGACGGTTTTTTTACGCTTAATTTATTACGCTCAAACAATTGATATAAATGTCTTAGTTGATCTAAATAGATCGCTGGCTCTTCTATTGACACTTCATAAAGTTGTGTGGCGTGTCGTCTTAAAAAATCTGATGTTTCACCATCGGGTAATTCAGCTAAAATCGGCTTGCCACTTGCCACATAATCTATCGCTTTAGTCGCTAAATGCGTATCCGCTTTACCTTTATCTGGTTTACCTTTTTGAATAAATAACACATCACATTGCGATAAAATATCGTGTAACTTTTCTTTTGGTTGAGCACCTATCATTACAACCTTATCGGTTAATTTATACTCGCGTATCAACTGCATCATTTCATCTTGAACATCACCTACATTGATAAGGCGAATAGGAAAATCACACTGCGCTAATTGCTTAAATAGGCCTTTTGCGCTGCGCCTAAAACCATCCCATGTCCCGCTATAACCAAGGGTCAACACCTTATGATTATCGGAAACATGATCAAGGATTTGATCATAACTATTAGGGATATAACGAACACTATGTTGGGGGTATAAAGATTGATAAGTGTGATAATCAGCCATCGACGTCACTATTAAAGCACTCGCTTGCTGCATTATTTTTTGTTCAGATTTAACGTCATTTTCATCGGAAAAATAACTCGCTTGCGACCACGCATCACGAAAATCTAACACCAAAGGAACATTGAGCCATTTTGAGAGCAGCCTACCAATTAAAGCGCTACTAAAAGGAGGGCAAGAAACAACAATCACATCCGGTTTAATCGATTTACTTTTTTGCCATGCTTTATAAAGAGCAGGGAATATCCAGCCCCAATGCATATCAATCAACCAATACTTTTTAGCAATATCACCATCTCTTTCTGGTGAGCGCCAATGTCTTAAACGATAACATTGTTTGTGAATAATTGTTGGCCATTTCCAACACCAATCAATATTCCATGAAGATACAGGAACGATATCTGCGAGAAGTTCTATCTTATTTTTATTATCAACATTAGCAAACCGATGATCTCGGGCTTCACGAAAGACCACCACTCGATGTCCTAAACGCGTTAAAGACTCACTAAATCGTCGACTTCTGTTTGCACCAACATTTAATAACGGTGGGGAAAAGTAACTAAAATAAAATATATTCATTCATTCCCCCTTAACATCCTAATGACTTTGCCAGGATTACCTGCAAACAATACATTTGGCGGCACATCTTTAGTGACGACACATCCAGAAGCAACAACTGAGCCACGTCCAATAGTGACAGGCTTTACAATATTGACACCAGTACAGATCCATACATCGTCTTCAATCACTAAATCAGCCATTACTGGCGGTTCATACCTGTCTAAACCCGGGCTATGACCGCTATGAGCATTAATGCTCGTTCTTCCTGCAATCATAACGTTATCGCCGATAAGTACTTTCCTTCCAACTGAAATTCCGGTTTGCCAACCAATATAGCAATTTTCACCTATTCTTATTTCGCAACAACCACTATCAGGATGGCCGTGAATACTCAGGGCTCCGTTTAGACAAGTATTATTACCAATATAAATTTTTATCGGCCCTTGAATTAAAGGGAAGCCATTTTCTAAACTCAACCCAGGGCTGTAATGTTCTAACCGTGCCTGTAACATAGGAAGATATAGAAAAATGTTCAATAAGCGTTGGAAAGTGAAACTCGCTAATCGATAAAGAACATAAATAGGCCGATATATCCATGCTAAATCAGGCAGTTGACCATAAACGAACCATTTTGAAACTCGGTATAACAATCGGCTTAATGGCGTGTTTTGTTGTTTGATATAAGCACGAATTCGATGCGTTATTAACATTAATCACCACCTTTACGACTTATTTAAAGCACTTTATTGTCCAATCAAAGATGAATACAATGCGTGAGTTTGGGCGATTTGTATTGCGATATCATATTTTTGTTCTACCTTTCTTCTCGCAGCTAAACCAACACATTCAAGCAATTTATTTTGGCTATAAAGAAACTGAAGCAATTTTTGTACCTGATCTCTTTGTTCAAAACACACATACCAACCCTGCTGTTTATCGGTAAAAATCTCGGCAAGCCCACCGATAGGTTCAGCGATAACTGGTCGCCCTACTGCCATTGCTTCAACGGCGACATATCCGAAAGCTTCCTGCCAACAAGATGGCATTAATACAATATGTGCGTGTTGTAAATCCTGCTCAATTTTTGCTGAACGCCCATGGTAATAAATCGAATTTTCTCGATAGGCTGTGAGCTTCACCTGCTCAGACAGTTCTCCATCTCCATAAATATCTAATTGTGCAATCGTTGCTAATTCTGGTTGAGAAAAGAGATCTAATAAGTAGTGGATTCCTTTTTCTGCACTCAAACTTCCGATATAAAAACAACGTAATTTATTCGTAATTGGCGGTAATTTTTTATAGTTAAATCGCGATAAATTTATACCATTATTAATCAGCACTATTTTTTCAGAGGGCATAAACGCTTCTAACCATCGCTGAATAAAAGGTGAAATCGCACAAAGACGAGTAATTGGCATACCAAGAACCCATTGCTTCCATCGACGCCATCCTGTTATCTCAACGTGTTTTGGTGGTGAATTATGCATGGTAAGCACAATTTTCGAACAAAAAATGCGGGCAATAAATGTATAAAGGTGACCAATACCATAAAAATGGAAATGGATAAGATGAGGACGATAACGTAGTAGTAAAGCAAATAATTGGGCGGAATTTGCAAAAGCGGAATAGGTATAGTTTTTTGATTTTAAGACAGAATAAGCGTCATCTGAAATAGATCGTGCGAATAAAATGAAGTGTTTGTTTGAATCCGGTAGCTGAATTAAAAAATCCAAAAAACTACTACCTTTTTTTACATCAATATCACAAATTAAGACTATGTTTTTCATCTTTTGTCTCACGATAAAAAGGTAGTCTTTAAAGCATATCTGAGAATATATTATTCTTTTCTTAAAAAGGAGAATTTTCGCGAAAGGTAAACAAACGGCTACCATTGCAGTAGCCAAATTCCGATAAAAGTAATGCTGAACCGTTAATTAACACCCATTTGATGTTTATATTTGGTCACTGATTTCTCACAGAAATCTCGCTCATCATCATCGTCAATATTGTTAATAAGTTCAGCAAATGCCTCATAGCCAACCTTACCGTTTTTTACTTTCCATACGGTATAAGCTGCCTGCTTATCTAATTCAATACGTGTTCTTTCACCATCAGACAGTAACGTAAGGTTATACATCAATTATGCTCGCTTTAATTATATTGATTCATTTTACCTAAAAACAAAAGTGATCAAAATAGCCATGCATCATAATCATTTGGGTTTTCTTACGGCAAAATTTGCGTAATCAACTATCAAAAAAGAAGTCCACCCTCTCTTTTTCAACAGAATTAGTAAACAACTTACTATTTTATCTAAAACAGCCTAAATTATGTGATATTGATCGCGAGAATAATCATCCTGCTCTCATAAACTGCTTCCATTGAAACGCAACAATAACCTTTGTTAATTATTAAAATCTAGGAGCAATATATGGCTACCCCACATATTAACGCAGAGCTTGGCGATTTTGCAGAAACAGTACTAATGCCTGGTGATCCTCTACGTGCTCAGTATATTGCTGAAACTTACCTAGATGATGTTAAGCGTGTTTGTGATGTACGTAGTATGTATGGCTACACTGGTACCTATAAAGGTCAACGTATTTCAGTTATGGGGCATGGTATGGGTATCCCTTCATGCTCTATTTATGTCCACGAATTAATTAAAGACTTTGGTGTTAAAAATATTATCCGTATTGGTAGCTGTGGCGCTGTCCATGATGATGTAAAACTGATGGATGTGATCATCGGTATGGGCGCCTCAACAGATTCGAAAGTTAACCGTATTCGCTTCTCAGATCATGACTTTGCAGCAATTGCGGATTATCACTTATTAGAAACTGCTGTCAATCAAGCACGAGCACAGAAAGTACCTGTTCGTGTCGGTAATGTTTTCTCTGCTGATTTATTCTACAGTCCAGAAAGCGATCTTTTCGATAAAATGGAAAAGCTCGGTATCCTTGGCGTAGATATGGAGGCCGCTGGTATTTACGGCGTTGCTGCAGAGTTAGGTGCAAAAGCACTGACTATTTTAACGGTTTCTGATCATATCAAACGTGGTGAAAAGCTCAGTGCAGAAGATCGTCAAACGTCATTTAATGAAATGATGAATATCGCACTAGAAACAGCAATTTCGTTATAAATACTCCATAAGCGGGAGGCATTCTTCCCCGATATGTTGACCGCTTATTTCTATACAAAGATAAAAACTAAAGGGATGTTAGTTTAATCAATACCTTCAATTAATAGAAACCAGCTCGATAATGTAAAATGTGGCGTCTTACACAATCATAGGTAACATATTATTGAAACGTATTGTTCTCTGACAGTGCTGAGTACTATTTACTCAGCCCCTTCTCACAAATCCCACGCCTGCTTAGTAACAACCTTGATAATATATTTATACTCATTGTTAAGACCCCTCAAAAATAAGGTTTGATTATGTCGACATCTCTTACAACAGCAAACCCCATTGAGCAGTTACCTTTGGCTTTTAATGGCCATCAGTTTAATCACTGTAAGACATTGAGTTGTAAGAACTTTGGTTCACATAATCCAAATGACTATGTGCTACAACAGGCAAACAAAAATCGTCCGATATTGGTATGCCGTGAATGTGGTGCTTTTCCTCCTTTATTGAATAACCAAGATATTGTAGAAGAAGCGCTACGTTACCAAACCCAACAAAGCGGCGATCTTCCTAAATGCACAAATAACGCCTGTGAAAATAACGTGTTTTCAGCATTAACACATAGACATTTATATCACGCATTTGGCTTTAGTGGTGACAGGCAACGTTATCGTTGTAAAGCATGCGACCAAACATTTGTTGATCGTTGGTCTGGTAGTAATAATAAACATCTTATACAACAAAAACTCTTAGGGTTATTATTTACTGGTTATCCCGTGCGAGATATTTGTCGTCGCTTAGAGATAAATCCAAAAACATTTTATGATCAATTAAACCACATCGCAGCAAGGTGTCGCCGCCAACTTGCTCTATTTGATGAACGCTTGTTTAAGCACCAACATAAAGTACAACTGGCTTCCAATATAAAAGCGTTGCAAGAGAAAAGTATGAACGGTGTACTATGGGTTGCCAGTGCAGAAGCGCAGTCAGGGTATGTTGTTGCTCAGCATATTAATTATCAACAAGAAACCGTGGAATCAACACAAGAGCACCATGATGCTTATCAAGATAACGCTCGCTATATGGCGCTCTCTACACCACATCAAACGCTGACAGAAACATTTATCCCACAAGGAATATTAGCGCGAGTAGATACAACCTATAGGAAAATTTTTAGTCGCTCCAATATGGAAAATCCATTGACTGATGGCAGGCTCATTAATTACCCAACAAAAGGAACATTGATCCACCCTCAATACACCGTATATAGCCACTACCTTTATTTAAAGCAAATGTTCCAACATAGCGACTATCTTGCGGTTTTTATGCCTCAAGAAACACTACTTCGCTCTGCCTGTATTTCAGTTTTTATTGAGCATATTAAAAAGAAACGAATTGATCCTGTTTATGTTCTTGAAGATGAACAATGGCTACACGGCGATAAGCCAGACAATGTCGATATTGTTCTACTAGGTTGGTGGCAAGATAGGTGGGCTTTTACTCATTTAGAGAACGCAAGTAAAGGGATCTGCCATCTTGGTGGAGAAACCTCGAAAGATAAACAATGGCTAGAACACGCAACATACCGTGCTATTTCATCTTATCAAAACCGTTTTCAAGACCAATTTAGCCAACTGATCAACGAGCCAAGACGTAAACTTCGCCCTGCAGGATTATTGCCCTTGCTTGATATTTATCGCGCTTGGCATAACCTTTGTCGCCAAGATAAATACAGATTAACTCCTGCGCAACGATTAGGGCTTGCCTCTTCACCCATAACATTAGAACAGTTACTGAGCTAGCAGCAGACATAAAAAAGGCTCAATATTGCCATCACTGATGCCATTTTATTGAGCCTAATTAGGATGTTTATAATCTTATTTTTCAGCTGCAACTACTGATATTTCAACCAATAAAGCATCACGTGCCATGCTGGCTTCCACACAAGCACGCGCAGGTGCATGACCTTCAGGAACCCAGTTATCCCACACTGCATTCATTTCTGCGAACATACTCATATCTTTAATGTAAATCGTTGCAGAAAGCATATGCTCTTTATCACTTCCCGCTTGTAGTAATAACGCTTCAACTTTATCTAACATTGTCTGTGTTTGCTCTGTAATATCTTTTGTTGCATCAGCACAAACTTGACCACACAGATAAATAGTTCCGTTATGTTTTACAATACGGCTCATTCGAGCACCCGTTTCCAAACGTTCAATCATGATATTTCCTGTTCACTAGAAAGTAAGAGGTCATTGTAACTTTTTTTGCATAAAAGTCGTCATAGTTCGGTAAGAAAATAAAATTATTTGCACATAATGCAGTTTACACCGTAAATTTCAGCTATTTGCCTAACGAATCTTCAATTCTCGCTTTCCAAATCGCCATTGCTAATGCTGGCTTGCGTAGCACTTCAGGTGTTGGGATCCAGCCATGCTTGATCTTAGCAAACACATCAAAACGCTCTGCTGTGCCAGACATTGCTTCTGCTATGACTTTACCTGCAATATTGGTTAAACCAACGCCATGACCGGTGTATCCATGAGCAACATAAATATCATTCCCCAAGTGATCAATTTGAGGCATGTAAGAACGAGTGACCGCAAATAAGCCGCCCCAGTGGTACTCCATTTTCACATCTTTTAGCTGTGGGAATACCGTGATCATACGTTGACGTAGACGCTCCGCTGAATCACTGTATTCACCATTAAATGGGTGATTTACACCGCCAAATAAAATACGACCATCAGGTGTCGGACGGTAATAATCAAGACTGTTATTTAAGTCTGACATTGCCATCATATTGGAAATAGGCTGACGATCACCTAATTGCTCTGTTACTGCAATATAAGAAGCAACGGGCAAAACGACACTTTGTGCTTTACGGTTTAACCCGTCTAAATATGCATTACACGCCAATAACACTTGTTTCGCTTTTACACGACCTTTTGGGGTATGAATAATATGTGGATTGCCTTTTTCAATTTTAGTCGCAGGGGTATTTTCAAATACCGAAGCACCTAATGACATTGCAGCACTGGCTAAACCTAAGGTGTAATTTAATGGGTGCATATGTGCACTGTTTGAATCAAACAACCCACCAAGGTAACGATCGGTATGCGCTACTTGCTGAATTTGTTCTTTTTCCCACCAGCTTGCACTTGGGTAATCATAACGAGTCTGCTTTAAGTCATACCAAGATTTTAATTCTTCTTCTTGGCTCTTTTTCAATGCCAGCTCGATATAGCCTTGTTGAAAATCACAGTCGATGTTGAATGTTTCAATACGCTCGCGTGCAATATCAACTGCCTCA
Source organism: Photobacterium sp. GB-1 (assembly GCF_003026165.1). Lineage (NCBI taxonomy): Bacteria > Pseudomonadati > Pseudomonadota > Gammaproteobacteria > Vibrionales > Vibrionaceae > Photobacterium > Photobacterium sp. GB-1. The sequence goes on from NZ_PYOB01000010.1 coordinate 115,653, forward strand.
CAAGAGAGATCCCATAATTGTTTTCCCCATTCAGGGCCATAGGTCTCATCGACTTCACGCAGCCCCAAACAGTAACCAACGAGACACTGCCCACCATTACGGCCAGATCCCCCCCATGCTAAACGCTGAGATTCAAGAACGACAACCGAAAAACCTTTCTGACGTAATTCGATGGCAGCATTCAAACCTGTCATACCCCCACCAATAATACACACATCAGCTTCTATCTGTTGTTCGAGTGCTGGTTGCTCAGGTAATGCATTAATTGTTGCTTGGTAATAACTATCAATATATTGACTACGCATGGACATTCCAATTGCCTATAGATAAGAACAGAGAAAAAATCGCGCGGATAATGTCACGCTATTAATGCAACAACAAGGGATTTATTACTGTGATAGTGGTCATATATCACGCCGATTAACTTTGACATGCTTAATGTTAACTCTATTATCCGCTACTCACTGACTTACCTGGTCATTTAGGGAAATAGAAATGAAAAAAGTTTTTAAAGGGGTGACAACACTAGCATTCGCACTTTCAGCATTTAATGTTTCGGCAAATGATGCTGTGCTTAATATTTACAACTGGGCTGAATATATGCCAACAGATGTAATTCAAGCATTTGAGAAAGAATACAATGTCACCGTCAACTATTCGACTTTCGATAATAACGAAGCGATGTATACCAAATTAAAACTGCTGGATAACAAAGGTTATGATGTGGTTTTTGCTTCAACCTATTTTATTGAAAAGATGGCGCGTGAAGGCATGTTAGCCAAAATAGACAAATCCAAAATGCATCACTTAAAAGATGTTTATCCTGGTTTGTTAGGCCAACAATTTGATCCTAAAAACGATTACTCACTTCCGTATGTTTGGGGTGTGACAGGGATCTCTTATAACTCAGATAGTATTAAAAACGATCAGGTAACGGGCTGGAATGATTTATGGAATACTGATTTCCAACGCCAAGTCATGCTATTAGACGATGTTCGTGATGTATTTGGTATGGCATTAAAAGCACAGGGCCATAGCATTAACAGCACAAACGAAGCTGAAATTAAACAAGCATACGAGAAACTGCGCGACTTACGTCCTAACGTTGTTGTCTATAACTCAGACGCACCACATGTCCCTTATGTGACGGGTGAAGCGATGCTCGGGATGCAATGGAACGGTAATGCTTATTTAGCAAAACAAGAAATGCCAGAGCTAAAATTTGTTTATCCTAAAGAAGGATCGATTCTGTGGATGGATAACTTTATTGTGCCAGAAGGCAGCGTAAATAAAGATTTAGCCTTTAAGTTTATTGATTTCTTTATGCGTCCAGAAAACCAAGCAAAATTGGTTGAAGAGCTAGGTTTCCCTGCGCCAAATAAGCAAGCAAAGTCATTCTTACCTAAAGAATTACAAAACGATCCAATGATCTTCCCAACAGATGAGGAAGTAAATAAAGGTGAGTTTACTAATGATGTTGGTAGTGCTGTCAATATTTACCAAAAATACTGGCAGATGCTGAAGAGCTAAAATAAAAAAGAGCAACACACTGTGTTGCTCTTTTAGTTCAAATAATATTAATTAAATTCTATTCCAGTACTTGTTACAAAATAACTAAGTTCACCAAAATCATTAATTGTCAGCTCCTTAGAATACAGAGAAACAATATCCTCACCACTAGAATTTATTGATACATAAATATCAGTTAACGTAATAATCTTTCTCTGACTATCAGCAATTGCTTCGAGTTGAAGAGCTCCCAAATCATTAATATGCCAAGAGAACTCTTGACCTAATGAATTAACGGCAATTTGATTTTTAGAAAAACTATAATCCTCACCGCCAATATTAAGTGACTTATCGTTCAAGTATGATTCATGGAATACTAGTTCAGAAACTAAATTAGGATCGGTACATGACACAACAGCATTGTGGTAAAGATCTTCGCTAGCAATTGAGCCATTACCAATAGAACAATAGTTCGCCATAGAATCTGACAATTTAGCTATTGCTGACCATACATCATAACTGTATGTACCATCCGCTAATTTCACTTGCGAATAAACAACTATGTTATAAGTACCATCTCTACCTAAATCAGTAACTTGATATTCAAACACTGAATCTACGGCTTGTCCGATTGGGGCAACATAAGCGCCATTCTGACTATAAGTTGCAATAGAGTCTGCCGAGATAACATGAATATCACCGCGCGGAGACACAACCTTCAGAACTTTTCCATAATTAGAAGCGAATAAATCAAACTCATCACTTAAATTATTACACTGCTGAATTACTTCAGAGTAAGCACTTGGGTAGTTAGCTGAAATAGCGTCAACTGATGACGTAATACTATCGCCACATGCTGTAGCGGTATCATTAACATCAGAAATTGCCATTACACGCTCAATATCATTACTCGCTATTTCATTAAAGAAGACAGTATCTTCAACACTTGCAGGTGAACGTTTCACTTTAACAAGCTTACCATCCAATTCGGTAACAAGCGTTTTATTGATATTTTCAATGGTGTATTGATTAACCCAACCATATTTAGCGTTTTCATCTTCTAACTTAATATTCAATGAAATCATGCTTTCATTGTTTGTATATTGCCAAGCTGAATCAGCTGATAACGGTATTTCATTTAAAGTATAAGTACTAGTTTCACTATCATAAGCTTGATCAAATAATTTAACTAAACCAACTTCATTAATCTGAACTAATAGCCCCTGTATATCAAATCCATAATCAAGCGAGTTGTTTGATTCAATTTGATCACCACTTTGACTGAAATCAGCAACGATTAAATCAGATAAAACATACTGTTGTTCCTGATAACTAATGATAGAATTACACGCTATAACACCATTAACTGTTGCATTATCATAACAATGTTCAGATTCTAAATAGTAATATTCGCTGACAGCTAGCTCTGATATTAAAGCTTTAGCACCTGGTGAGAATTGCTCTGTGTAGTCCCACATTTCAGGTATGTACAACTTTTGACTTCTTAAGAAATAAGTAATATTTGTTCTTGATAAGTCAACTTCTTTACCAGAAATCACATCACTATATAGCTGATTCTCTTGCTCATAAGTAACAGAGCCATCACCATTATCAACAATATTTGCGCTGTTTGAATCGACTGAAATAGTGCCATCTGCTGATAATATATATGTCGGATTAAAATCTCGTTCAGCAAAATAATTTAGGCTACTTTGATTCGTTAACTCAGCCTTATTTACTGATAACTTTGAACCATCAAATAAATACGTTAATTTTTCAGAAGAATTATATCCATCTATTCCATACTCAATAAAAGTTGAATTTTCTTGCAAGAAATCACTTGCATTATTTCCTGTCTCTATAGGTGTCTGAGTTAACTCTTCATACTCTTTTAAACGTAGTTCTACATCAGCTTTGAAAGATGAAATATCGCTACCAAATGACTCATTATTACTTGTATAGCCCAGTAATGATTTCGTCTGCTCTTTAAAGCCCCAAACAGGATTACCTTCTAAATCGTATTCAGTATAATTGCCGACAGTTTTAATCAACAGCTCACCGTAACCGATATAATGTGTACCTGAATCTTTAATATTCCGATCGGCACGTCCCGGATCGCCAGATTTATTAATATAGGTTAGATCATAATTATAAGACTGAACACATACTTCCTGTAGCCCCTGAGGCCCCTGAATAATATCTTTACCTACATAAGTAATTTCTTCAGATACTTGTTGTGGGTCATCTTTTAATGGAGCCCATGGCGTAACGCGAATACTCTCAACTTGTTGTGGTTCATTTAGCTTAGCTAATTTACTAAAACCATCCGTTGATAGATTCAAACCATACCATTGATTATTTATCTCTTGGAAACCATAGTATTTTCCTTTCTCATCACCGACGCCAAGATACTCATACTCTTCAGCAACTAAAGGATTTGAGAAATCATCCAACTGACTCATATCATACAATTGAACCAGTGATTGATTTACACTTAGGCCTTCTGTTTCCTGCCAATTATCAACAACCTTTTGATCTGTTATTAACTGATGAAAATAACTCGGGTACTCAGAATCAAGTCCTGTTCGGATAACCTGATAAAGCTTACTATTCTTCAAATCAGTATTACTATCGCTCTGATCTTGAGGAAGCGACGCTAAACATTGACCATATGTATCTGGAGTCACTAACGCTATCAATGGTTCGTTATCAACAATATCGTCATACCCATCGTTATCATCATCGGGATCAACATTGTTAGCTAAACCATCTTTATCGGTATCAACAGATTCAAATGGATTATCAGGGTATTCATCCAAACGATCTGGTATGCCATCACCATCTGTATCTTTATTATATTCAAGATATTCTTCCCTTAATAAATCCATTTCAGATTTAAATACGACAGGGCTTTGACCTATAGTTTCAACACCTTTGGTATAACCTTGTAAAGTCTTGGTTTGTTCTGTGTAACCGTCAATATAACTACCATCTACGTTGGCTTCGGTATATTCACCGACAGTTTTAACTAAGACCTCACCATTGCCAATATAATTAACCCCAGAAGCTGTAATATGTAGGTCTTTACGTGATTCATCTTCTGATTTATTAATATAAGTCAGATCATACGCGTAAGATTGGACACACACTTCTTGCGGGCCATCAGGACCTTCAATAATTTCTTTTCCGGTATAAGTAATATCTTGTGATATTTCTTGCGGATCATCAATTGATGGAGCCCATGGCGTAACACGGGTACTAATAACTGTTTGTGTTTCATTTAATGCAGAAGATTTATTAAACCCAGCATTCGTTAAGTTCAAACCATACCAACGATTTTCAATATCTTGGAATCCAAAATATCGACCTTCATTATCACCAGTACCCATATACTCATATTCTTGTGCAAGTAATGGATCGACTTCAAGAGATGAGTTATCTGCACGATAAGAGTCAACGGTAGATTGGATAACGGTTAGTCCTGGAATGCCTTGCCAGTCATTCAACTCACCAACTTCAGAAATCAACTGCAGTGTATTGAGAGGAATTTCGCTATCTAAAGGCATTTCTGAAACGTGGTACAACGAGCTGTCTTTCAGATCAGATGATGTACCTGCAAATGCTTGCGGAAGAGAGCTTAAACACTCACCAAATGTAGAAGGTGTTGTTAAGGCGACTAATGGATCAGTATCAACAGCATCTTCGTAACCATCGTTGTCATCATCCAGATCAGCATTATTACCAATACCGTCACCATCGGTATCTACCGATTCATTATTATCTAATGGGAAAGCATCATCAGAGTCAGCGACACCATCGCCGTCGTCATCGGTATCTTTGTTGTTACCAATACCATCGCTATCGGTATCAACTGTTTCTGAGTTATCAGCAGGGAACGCATCAGCGTTATCACCGACACCGTCACCATCAGTATCTGCTGTTTCTGATTTATCTTCAGGGAACGCATCAGCGTTATCACCAACACCGTCACCGTCGGTATCAACTGTTTCTGAGTCATCAGCAGGGAACGCATCAGCGTTATCGCCTACACCATCACCATCGGTATCAAGTGTTTCTGATTTATCTTCAGGGAACGCATCAGCGTTATCACCAACACCGTCACCGTCGGTATCAACTGTTTCTGAGTCATCAGCAGGGAACGCATCAGCGTTATCGCCTACACCGTCACCATCGGTATCTACTGTTTCTGATTTATCTTCAGGGAACGCATCAGCGTTATCACCGACGCCATCACCATCGGTATCTGTTGTTTCTGATTTATCTTTAGGGAACGCATCAGCGTTATCGCCTACACCGTCACCATCGGTATCTACTGTTTCTGATTTATCTTCAGGGAACGCATCAGCGTTATCACCAACACCGTCACCATCGGTATCTACCGTCTCTGACTTATCTTCAGGGAACGCATCAGCGTTATCACCGACACCATCACCATCGGTATCTGTTGTTTCTGATTTATCTTTAGGGAACGCATCAGCGTTATCGCCTACACCGTCACCATCGGTATCTACTGTTTCTGAGTCATCAGCAGGGAACGCATCAGCGTTATCACCAACACCGTCACCATCGGTATCAAGTGTTTCTGATTTATCTTCAGGGAACGCATCAGCGTTATCACCGACGCCATCACCATCGGTATCTGTTGTTTCTGATTTATCTTTAGGGAACGCATCAGCGTTATCGCCTACACCGTCACCATCGGTATCTACTGTTTCTGAGTCATCAGCAGGGAACGCATCAGCGTTATCACCAACACCGTCACCATCGGTATCAAGTGTTTCTGATTTATCTTCAGGGAA
>NZ_PYOB01000011.1:0-121819 GCF_003026165.1 Photobacterium sp. GB-1
AAATGAAACATTCTAAATATAGAATGCTATTTTATCTAAAGTGCTAAAATGACGGAGTGTAAGCATAAAAATCGTTTTTTGAACAATGTTCAGGAATTCCAATATGAGCATTTATTCACTGCAATTATTATCGACTCACTCGTTTTATCTCATTTGTTGTTGCGTAGATAGAAGGTAGAAGTTGCTATTAAATACCAAATGAAAATGAAAATGAAATGGTAATACAAATCAATATCATTAAGTGTGTGGTTTTGACCTGTACTCTTACTATAGACGTTGTAAATGATTTTTTACCTGTAGTGTTGGAAATACCTTAATAATTTAATGTTTAAAATAAAACTGACGATTAAATAGTAGGTAGATTGTAATCTTAAATATTTTTCAATTATCGACTGTCGATATATTGACATATTTGTAGCTGATTTTTTGACGTGGCAATAATATATTCTTATTTTTTATTTTAATAATGGTGATGTGTGATGTTTATTTTTAAATATATATCAATTTAACATTTTTAAATGTAACAAAAAGTATTGTTTCAACGCATCTGTGATGTAATTATTTCTTTTAAAACAATTGGTTGGGTTGTTGTTGTTTGTGGTTTTATCGTATTGATTAATTTTGTTTATTATACGTTTTTTGTTCTATGCATTATAAAATGCAGCAGCGGATGGAATGAGTTCTTTGCGCTTTCACTGTATAAAAATAACCATAAAAGTGGATTAAAACAGTGGTTATAGAATAGTGTTCTAAATTTTAAATAAAACTTAGGTCACGACACATTTATTGAGAGAAAATAATGTCATCTAAATTAAAAAAACTATCTTTATCTGTAGCATTTGCTCTAGCTAATATAGCTGCAATTGGTGCTGCAAATGCTCACGGTTGGGCTGAGTTCCCAAGTGCTCGTCAAAACACGTGTTATAACGATGGTGGTTTTTGGTCAAATGCGATCCCTAACGCAGCGTGTAAAGCATCGTACGAAAAATCAGGTGTAGAGGCATTCATTCAACGTAATGAAGTGGCATCTTTGAATCCTAATTACAATGATATCAATACGGTTAAAGCGAACATTAAAGATGGTCAACTTTGTGCCGCGGGTATGCCTGGTAAAACGGGTCTAGATATCCCACATAAAGATTGGCAAAAAACGGAAATCGTTCTTGATGCAAACGGTGAGTTCGATTTCGTGTGGACAGCAACAGCACCACATAACCCATCGTTCTGGGAATTTTACCTGACGAAACCCGGTCACGATTTTTCACAACCTTTAAACTGGGATGATCTAGAACTTGTTCATACGGCAGGTAATGTGATGCCAAGTGATGGCTCACCTTACAAAACGTATAACTTTAAAGTGAAGCTTCCAAAGGATCGTTCAGGTGATGCAGTACTTTACACTCGCTGGCAGCGTATTGATCCAGTGGGTGAAGGTTTCTACAACTGTAGTGATATTATCATTAAGCAGTCTGGTAATGGTGGTGAAGTGACGCCTCCACCAGTTGTTGGTGGTGATATGAACGCAATTCCAGGTTACTTTGTACCTGCGGGTTACCAAGTACCAGCTGAAGGTGACATTGTCCGTTTCCGTCTAATGGCACCAGTAACGGGTGCAGAAGTGTTTGATCACCGTTTAGTGATCACTGCTGCTAACCAAGCTACATGGGTAGAAACACTAGCATCTGAGATTAATGCTCTAGATTCAGAAAAGCTTATTGTAGGTGTATGGAACCAAACTTCAGGTCAATACGAATTTAATGACTCTAATATTCATGCAAACCAAGTATGGGTATCAGAGAAAGATTACGCTTTTGCTGTTAGTACGATTAAAGCACTAGAGCCACTACCACCAGTTCCACCTGTTGATCCTGAAGAGCCAGAAACAGAAGTGCCTGAAGGTAGCTGGAGCAAAACGGCTGTTTATAACGATGGTGATGTGGTAACTCACCTAGGTAAGACATGGAAAGCTGGTTGGTACACTAAAGGCGAAGAGCCAAGCAAAGCAGATGTGTGGAAACAAGTACTCGCTGAAGGTGAAAAACCAGAACTGGGAGCTTGGTCTTCTTCTAGAGTTTACAACGAGAATGACGTTGTAACTCACAACGGCTCAAGTTGGAAAGCTGGTTGGTACACTAAAGGCGAAGAGCCAGGAACAACGGGTGATTGGGGTGTTTGGCGTAAGCTGTAACCTTAACTAAAAGAGAAGCCTATATCTACTGGATATAGGCTTTGTTCTATTCGATAAGTTAGAACTTATGAGTTCGTCAGATATTTTGTCGGCAAGAATAGCAAGAAGTTTTGATCGCGCTCTATCTAACATTATGCTCTATTATTGAAAGCCAAATATGAGAGTAAGCAAAACTACCCAATGTTGTTGCACAAAAACACCGATAAAATTGTTCAGTATTCTGTTTTTAAAGATCCAAGAATAAAAGGATTTGATCTTGCTCGATATAAATTTAAGCAGCCCAAAAAGTAAGGTGAAAGTAAATACTTATCAATGACCTCATTATTTGATTTAGCTTAATCATCATTTATAAAGTGAAGCCCGAATAGGGCTTCGCTTTTTTTTTAGGGATATTTATGATCTGGTTCGATATAAAGTATGAATAGGTTGTTAATAGCTACTTATCAGAGTGAATATTTTTGAAAGAGAGGGGGTGATGAGAAAAGGAAAGTAAGAGATCTCAATTGTATCAAAATGTTAATTTAGTAACGTGTTACCGTCTGTTTTTTAATATATATGCGGATTAGTGCTCAGAAAATGAATAAAAACAGAATCGATAAAAAAAACTTATAACCTCAATTAAGTTTTCTGTTTGTGTTGTTGTTGTTAAAAGATGAACATTAGTTTTACTTTTATGGACTATGTGTAGCAGTAAGGAAACATAGTGAACACAATACAAAAAAACTTTAAGTTGATCGATAAGCCAACATTCTTTGGCGCACTCGCAATGTTGATCTCGGTGGTTGTTCCACTGATCCTTTTCCCTAAAGAAGGGGCTATCTGGATTGCGACAGCAAAAACATTCATGACAGATAAACTCGGTTTCTTATACCTAGCGTTAGGTTTAGCTGCTGTATTCTTTATGGTTTACATTATCTTCTCTGATATAGGCCAAATTAAATTGGGTGATGCAGACGAAGAGCCTGAATTTAAAACTGCATCATGGGCTGCAATGCTATTTTGTGGTGGTATTGGTGCAAGTATCCTTTATTGGGGGGCTATTGAGTGGGCTTACTACTACCAAAGTCCGCCTTTCCAATTAACACCAGGAAGTGAAGAAGCGGTACGTTGGGCTGCGACCTACGGTGTATTCCACTGGGGACCTGTTGCGTGGGCTATCTACCTTGTACCGGCTGTGCCAATTGCTTATTTCTTCTATGTTCGTAAGCAGCCTGTCTTAAAAGTTTCTGCAGCGCTAATGCCTGTTATTGGTGAAGCACGTAGCTACGGTTGGACAGGTAAAGTTATCGATGTTCTTTTTATTTTTGGTTTATTAGGTGGTGGTGCAACAACATTAGGTTTAGCCGCACCTCTTATTACTGAAGGTTCAAACTACCTGTTCGGCACACCAAAAAATACAGAAACACAAATTTTCGTACTACTGATTTGTACTTTAATTTTTGGTTACTCAGCATATGCGGGTATGGAAAAAGGCATCAAGATCCTAAGTAATATCAACTTCTGGGGTGCGCTTGGCTTACTTGCGTTTATCTTGGCTGTTGGTCCTACTATTTTCATGCTGGAAACAGGCTTAGATTCACTAGGTCGTATGCTGTCTAATTTCTTTGTGATGGCAACATGGGCAGAGCCATTTGGCGGCTACGGTTCATTTGAAGACACGCACTTCCCACAAGATTGGACAATCTTCTACTGGGCATGGTGGTTAGTGTTTGCACCAAGTATGGGTCTGTTTATCGCACGTATCTCTCGTGGTCGTACGATCAAGCAAATGGTAGCGGGTTCTATCTTCTTCGGTTCAATGGGCTGTTTCCTATTCTTCATGGTACTGGGTAACTATGGTTTATCGCTACAGCTATCGGGTCAGTTAGATGTGGTGTCGATCCTGAATGCTGAAGGTGCAACAAAAGCGATCTTCTCTATCCTAGAACAACTGCCATTTAGCACATTAGTTATCGCTGTATTTACTGGATTATGTTTAATCTTTACAGCGACAACGTTTGACTCAATCTCGTACATTCTGGCCTCTGTTGTACAAAACGACGTAACAGAAGAGCCAATGCGATGGAACCGTCTGTTCTGGGCTTTCGCAATGTCATTTATGCCATCGGTATTGATGTTCATGGGCGGCTTAGCAACACTGCAAACTGCGGCGATTGTAGGTGGCTTACCATTACTGTTCATTACTGTAATGCTAATGATTTCAGCAGTTAAAGCTGCAACATTAGACTTGAGTCACCAAGAAGGCTACGAAGATCCTGTTATTAACATCGAAGATTTACCTGATGTTGATCCATGGTCAAAAGAAGGCATGGCGTTAGCGAAGTTTGAGCAATTGAAAGATGTTGCGATTGAAGCGGCAGATGCTGAGCGTGATGCACTGAATGCAATCTGGAAAATTAAGAAAACAATTCGAGCTGAAGCATTAGCCCGTGGTGATAGTGGCGCGGATATGGGTGAGGTTCCTGCTGAATTAGCAGAAGAGTTACACCGCCTAACCACAGAAGCGATGGCAGCGAAAGAAACCAAGCTTGAAGCATCAGCACAAGCACAGGAAGCACGTGTTGTTTTCAATGAGTTGATGAAAGAGAGAGAACAAGCAGCAATAACTGAAGCAACCGCTTAATAACTAACGTTATTGCATTCATAAAGCGATCCTTAGGGGTCGCTTTTTTTATTTTACTTGCATTGAGATAACAAAATAAAAATATCAAAGAAGTAACAAGTATCTTTGTAAACATTGATACGTTAAAGTTTTGACTTACCGATACGCAAAACATAGCACAAGAAGGGGAATGATAATGACAAGCCGAGTATATGTACTTGCTCAATTTAAACCAAAAGCAGGGAAAGAAGCTGAATTATTTGATGTGCTAAAAGCATTAGAGCCGGATTCATACCGTGAAGAAGGTTGTATTCAATATATGTTGACGCGTCAGATTGATCACCCTAGTGCAACTCGAAATGATTACCCGATTGTTTTTAATGAAATCTGGCAAGATGCTGAATCGTGGGCCGCTCATGGTCGACGTAAACAAATCCAACATTTCTTTAATAGCCAAGTTAAAGATCCAGCAGGGTTAGTCGAAGATGCCATTGTTACCGCTTACAGTGATGAAGGTTACGATTATGATGCGCCGTGTTTTGATGTATAGATAGAGGTCATATTTTTTGAATGTTAAAGATGCCCTGATAATGTTGATATTACAGGGCATATTTTGATTAGAACGGTATTTTAAAATGCGAAAAACAGATAAAAAAATAGATAACACCATTATTTCGGCCTTAACGGATGTTTGCCATATTGCCCAACAAAGCCAGTCAGGTTTTCAATGGTTAACACACAATGTTAATTATCAATCTTTTCCAGATAGTTTAACGGTTACGTGTGTTTATGAGATTGAGCCGACCGATACGGTTAAAAATGAGATGCGTTTATTAGTAGCAGATAAACTCGCTGAAATTGGTATTGTTTTAAAAGATAACCATCGTAAAATTTTATTTGCGAATAAATAGCCGCAGTAATGGTGTTATTGGATGATGTATAGCGTCATAAATTTGGCATAGGTTGCAACTTTGATGTAATTATTGATAGCTCTCTTGTTATTTTGTCTTACCACTTGTGTTATTTCTCTAAAAATTGTGGGTTTGGTTGCGATGTAAAAATGCGCTCGTAATACTGACAACGTATATCCACGATAAAATAACAAGTTGAGAAATAGAGGTTGAGGGTTTAAACATAGCTCTCATTATTCATCATCATTTATTTTGTCATCTTGTAAACTTCCAAATCAAGGATGATAAAATGCTGAGAATTAAACCAGCAAATAAAGTCGCTTCAATTGCTTTATACCTATCAGCTGCAATAGGGCTATTTGCTACCCATGTTTCTGCTAAAGAAATCCCTTTTGAGCTTGGTGTTACGAAAGTCACTAATGGCGATATTGTCTCTTTTAAAGGGGAATGTTACACCGCAAAAAATAACCCGGGAACGTGGGAAGCACCAAAATCAGGTTCATGGTTTTGGGTGCCGGTAATCTGCTCAAGTGATACCGTTGAACCGCCTGTCGCGCCTACTGTTGTCGAACTTCCTGTTACTGAGCCACCCGTCATAGACCCAGAGCCACCAACAACAGACATACCTTCTGATATTACCACTTTTGTGTTAGGTGAAACTCGTGTAGCTAATGGTGATATTGTTTCTTATCAACGACAGTGTTTTATTGCGCAAAATAACCCTGGGGTATGGGAAGCACCAAAAGCCAGTTCATGGTTCTGGGCTCAAACAAGTTGTGGCACTGTTGAGCCACCAATTACTTGTGAGTTACCTGAAGTATTAATTGAAAATCAATGTGTGATACCGCCTGTTGAATGTCCTGATGGCAGCAGCGCAGCAACGGTAGATGAGTGCCCAGTTGCTCCGCCTGTGGTGTGTTCTGATGGAAATTCTGCTGATTCTGTTGAGTTTTGTCCGCCAGAAAAAGTGGTCTGTGAAGATGGTAGCCAAGTTGACGATATTGCACAGTGCCCTGTCATACCTGTGACGTGTCCTGATGGAACAACTGCAACTAAGGTTGGAGATTGCCCGGCTATTGATGTACCAACAACCATGACAGTAACCTCTGATGGTAACGGAGGATACTTAATTCCACGTGCTGAGTTTATTGCAATTGAACAAAGCCTAACCAGTGGTGAGTTATTCGATCGGGTACGTTCAGATACTGTAACGTTAGATAACGTATCAGTAGAAGCGGTATTACCATTACGTGCAGCGAATCCTGAAAACGTAAAACGAGCAGAGTCGATTGTAAATGAAGCATTATGGGAGTTCTTGTTCCCGATCCGCAATCAAGCTTATACCTATAATCGTTTCCTTCAAGCGATTGCAAAATTCCCTGCGTTTTGCCGTACCTATAATGATGGTCGAGACTCTTTAGCGATCTGTAAGCGTTCACTTGCCACTATGTTTGCTCATTTTGTACAAGAAACAGGGGCTCATGCGCCAAACTGGGAAGGAGCATTAGGTAATCCTGAGTGGCGTCAAGGTTTGTATTATGTGCGTGAAATTAACAAGTCAGAAAGTGATACCACAGGCCCTTACAATAAATGTACTGGGTGGGCTGGTGATCGCTGGCCTTGTGCAAATAAGAGTTACTTTGGACGTGGAGCAAAACAGTTAAGTTGGAACTATAACTACGGACCTTTCTCTGAGGCTATGTTTGACGACAAAATGGTGCTGTTAGAAAAACCAGAGCTGGTGGCTGATACATGGTTAAATCTTGCGTCTGCAGTTTTCTTTTATGTCTATCCACAACCACCAAAGCCGAGTATGTTACATGTTATTGATGGTACGTGGCAGCCAAATGCAGCAGACAAAGCCAACGGTATTGAGCATGGCTTTGGCGCCACGATTCAAATCATTAACGGTGCCTTTGAATGTACGAAAGGATCGACAACACCACAAGCTAAAGCGCGTATTGCTTATTATAAAGAAATCACTAATTACTTAAATCTTGATATCTCAGGCGAGAAGTTAGATTGCGCTGATATGAAACCGTTTAATACGAGCGGTGCAGGAGCACTAGAAGTGTACTGGGACAAAGATTGGAGCTGGGATGCGAATACTCCAAGTAATGCTAGCTTCAAATGTAAGTTAGTGGGTTATCAAACCGCTTACAGTGCATGGAATGCTGGCGATTACGAGCTGTGTGTTGAAGATAATTTCAATGTACAGGCAACGGGCGTGAATGGTGACATTATTCCTAATTAATTAGGATCCAAAAGTAAATAACAAAGCCCACAGTGATGATGAATTTCAGCTGTGGGCTTTTTCTTTATAGCAAGAAGACGCTATAAAAAGGGATATTATAACCAACCTTTACGTTTAAAGTAGAGGTAAGGTGCAAAACCTGCCAGTAGCATGAGCAATAGCGCATAAGGATAACCGAGCTCCCAATGAAGTTCAGGCATAAACTTAAAGTTCATACCATAGCTAGATGCAACTAATGTTGGCGGAAGAAATATTACTGATACCACCGAAAATATTTTAATAATTCGGTTTTGCTCAATATTAATGAAACCCATAGCCGCATCCATCAGGAAGTTAACCTTTTGGAATAAAGATTCATTGTAGGGCAATAGAGATTCAATATCGCGTAATACTTCGCGTGCTTGCTCTAACTCACTTGCTGGTAAACGCGCTTTTCTTACTAAAAAGCTTAGTGCGCGCTGAGTATCCATAAGACATAAACGAATCTTCCATCCTGCATCTTCTTGCTCTGCAAGACTAGATAAGGCTTTGTCAAAATGCTCGCCCGGTTTACCACCTAAAATGACCTTACCAATTGACTCTAACGCGCTGTAAATGTCTTCAATAACATCAGCCAGTTGCTCAATTTTTGTTTCAAATAGATCTAACAGCAACTCATAAGCACTACCTTGTTGTAAATGTTGAGTACGTGCTCGCATTCGGTAAAGACGAAATGCAGGTAATTCACGCTCACGTAAGGTAAATAAGCGACCATCACGGATGGTAAAAGCCACTGTTGAGTTAGTGGCATAATCTTCAGCATCCTCATAATAGAAGAAAGAGTGAATATGAAGACCGTCTTCATCTTCAAAAAAGCGCGCACTAGCCTCAATATCTTCTAGTTCAGGGCGAGTTGCTAACTCTTGACCTAGTTCTATTTGAACGCGATCTCGTTCTTCTTCATTGGGTTCGATAAGATCAACCCATAATGCTGATGAGATTGGATCTTTATCTTCTAAATTCAAACGTTGTAAACGGAAATCGTTCAATTTAAATGCGTTTAGCATGTTTATATCTCCGCGAATGGTGATGATATTAACAACACATTAAAACACAATTTGAAGCAAGATAAACAGAGCTTCTACCAATACAAACTGGTGGAATAAGATTTAAACAAAAGCAACGAACAATAGGGCTGCGTATGCTGACAGTTAAACGTTGTCAACTCACACGCAAAAGCAGGGGAGGACAGATTAACGAGGAAAAATATTATTCCAGTATCGACTGGGAGTGTTCAAAGTGGTGTCCTCTCAAATGATGGTGTGCGCATGTTACGCTTGAGCTCATAGAACATCAACTAGCGCTATTGCAACATTAGATTTGCGCTAAGATAAGTTAGGTAAATGGCTCATTCAGCGTTGATTCAGGAAAGTTATTGTGAGCAGATAGCTGCTAGGGCGGTTGTGGTTGTGTTATTTAGAGAGGCGTCTTCTATACTAACGCGAGGAGTATTAATGAGTAACTATGGGAAAGAATAAAGCCTTCTTCAAACACGGAAGTCGCGAAGAAAAAGGCTATATCAAATTATGACTTTCTATTTTTTAAATATAAAAATCAATAACTTACTCTTTACCGTAAACGTTGTTTTCTTGCTCTTGTACTCGAATAAATGTCGTACGCTTAGTTAGCTCTTTAAGCTGCGCGGCACCGACATAAGTACATGTTGAGCGGACACCACCCATAATATCTTGGATTGTATTTTCAACAGGGCCACGGTAAGGAAGCAGTACAGTTTTACCTTCTGCTGCACGGTATTTCGCCACGCCACCTGAATGCTTGTCCATTGCACTTTGGCTAGACATACCGTAGAACTTCATAAATGTTTTGCCATCTTGCTCGATAAGTTCGCCGCCGCTTTCATCGTGCGCCGCTAACATACCACCAAGCATAACGAAATCAGCACCGCCACCAAATGCTTTTGATACGTCGCCAGCACATGAACAACCACCGTCACCAATGATACGGCCACCTAGGCCGTGCGCAGCATCTGCACACTCAATAATAGCGGATAGTTGAGGGTAGCCGACACCCGTTTTTACACGTGTTGTACATACTGAACCTGGGCCAATACCCACTTTAACAATATCAGCACCTGCAAGAATCAGTTCCTCAACCATATCACCTGTTACAACGTTACCAGCACTGATCACTTTATCTGGGAATGCCGCACGTACTTTTTCAACATACTCAACAAGGTGTTCAGAGTAACCATTAGCAATATCAATACAAATGAAGATTAAATCATCTGTCATAGCCATGATGTCTTTGGTTTTTTGGAAATCAGCGTCAGAAGTACCAGTAGAAACCATGGCATTATTCAGAACAGAAGCGTCGTTGCTGTTAATAAAGTCAGCCCATTGCTCTACCGTATAGTGTTTATGAACTGCTGTCATCACATTGTGTTTTGATAAGGATTTAACCATTTCAAAGCTACCAACAGAGTCCATGTTTGCAGCAATAATGGGTACGCCAGACCATTGACGACCACTATGTTTGAATGTAAAATCGCGGGTTAATTCAACTTGAGAGCGACTTTTTAAGGTTGAACGTTTTGGACGAAACAGTACATCTTTAAAGCCCAATTTCAAGTCTTGTTCGATACGCATGGTTATTCCTTAAACTTATCTTATCGAATGCTGCTCAACGAAATCGTTACTGGCAGGTAAACATTTTCGCCTAGTGAGCAGGCACAAAAAAACCGGAGCGTTGTCAGACGCTCCGGTTTTCAACATTATAGGAAGCAAATTTTCAAAAACAAGCCTATAAATGTAAATAAATGTGTATTTGTGACGATAAATGAAGATAAAACTAGCCTGATTTACTATCAAAGTAATACTTTTTATAAACTTTTCGCTTCCATTCTTGGTAAATCCTTGCATAATTTCCTGCGTAGTTTGTACTGATAAAAATAAAATTTGAAATAATTCGTATCTTTAAAATGAGAAGCTATTCTTAAAAGGTGGCCAGTTTGTAAAGCTATCTTTTTCTACGAAGGGTTGTGGGAAGGTTTAATTTGTTGAAGAAAAGAAAGGTAAGGAAAATTTTTCCTCTCGATTTTTACGGGGAAGATGGAAGTTGGCGTTTCATCATTCGGGCAGAGCAGCCTGAAGAGATCATTGATGCAATGTATTGGCGTGCTTATATTTCTTGTCATCGTAAAGATTTTGATTTGTTGCATATGGCGTGCGATAAATTTAACTACAAATATAACTACTCATCATCTGATTCTTCTGAAATACACTATGGTTTAGGCGGAACACCGTTGCGTGTCAATATGATGGGGCCTATCGTGTTGATGTCGACAATCCGAGATAAAGTGATTAACGTTACAGCCGATGGCACGGATATAACTGCACAAGCTGTCGCTTAAATTAATGATTAAAATTGAAAAAAGCGTTAAATAACTGAGTTATTTAACGCTTTTTTGTATCTGCTATTTATGATTTTTGTTTTTCTAGTAAACGCTGCTGATATTGTATTGGCGTTACCCCTCGATTTCTTTGAAAGGCTTTGTTAAAGCTTTGGACATTTTTATAACTTAAATTTGCCGCGATCTCTGTTATGGGCAGCCCGCGTTGCATGTACTTTATTGCAATGTTACATAATACATAGTTAGTGGTATCGGTGAATGTCCAGCCAAAGCGGTGCAATCGTCGTTGTAACTGTTGCTTTGATAAGTCTAAACGTTGTGCAATAAAATCGAGATTAGGGTACTGGTAGTAGCGTGAATAATTGATCAACTCAAACATTAATTTTGCGGTATCAGTCGGTTGTGGCATGTTTAAAAAATCATCAAGTTGTAAATTTGACATTAACATGGGTTTTTTGAATTTAAGCACACGATTATCGACATGCTCTAATACTGACATAGGCAGCCAAACTTGGGTTGAATGTGCGTTCCAGCGAATAGGGCATTGAAAATAATCATTGATAGCTGAGTTGTGGGTTTCAGTGGCATTTAGTTGGATCTTTAATGGAGTGAAGTCGTCACCCAAATACTCACGAATTGTTTGAACAAATAAGATAGCTACCCGCAAATTATCATGCAGCCCTCCTCGTCCTTTAGAGTAAGGGTTGTGATAAGTCCATTTTAAGATATTGCCCGAGAGTTCGCTGTGGTATGACGCACCACTTTGCAAGCATGATAAGCCATAGTTGATTCGTCTCAGTGCTAATGGCAAATCGGGGCAACTTAAATACCATTCTCCTAATCCTCCCATTTGTTCAAATGTTATCTCTTTAGCCAGCTTTACCATATAAGCGGAGTCATCGGTGAGTTGTTCAATACGTTCTAACCAAGCCAAATAATCATTAAAAGGGAGCAGCGACATGCTTTCTTTAAGCAATAAATCTGGCACTTCAAGGTGGCTGAATGAAAGGTCGTAATGCTTTATGAGTGCACTATTGAGAGGCTTGATAAATAAGGTTCTTATAAAAGCAATATCTAACATGTTAGCAGACCGACAAAAAGTATGTAATGGATAGAATATATCAAATAGTAGTAATAAATGATGTTTTCAGTCCGTTTTTATTTCTCGATACACAAAATTATTCACAATGAACTCAATTAATAACGCTAATCCGTTAAATAAGAATAATGACTAAATGACCGGAGAATTTAATGAGTTTATTTAGTATGCCTTTCACTGGCACGAACATAGATACGGTATTACATATTGTTGCAGGTGTTGTCTTGATTGGCACGATTGCAGCTATTGGCATTGGTTTTTGGAAACTACATGAATTACCGATTCATAAAGCATCAAGTAGTCAACATCACCAAATAGGATTAATTACAGCATTAACCTGGATAGGCTTTATCTGGCATTGGGTATGGGTTCTTGCCGTGATTATTGCGTTCGTTGATGGAGAGCAAGCACTGAAGCGATTACGTGATATCTGGCATGGCGATAGTCCTAATACAAAAACCAATAGTGTAGATAATGATTCATCTTTAGCGCCACCAACAAAAGAGGAGCAGACGAATGCTTGAAGGTTTAGCAGTATGGGCGCTATTTATTTATCTGCTTCGTTTGGTGGGTATGCCATGGAATAAGTTTACTAAGGCTTTTGCGTATATTGGCGGTGGTAGTTGGCTAGTGTTTGTATGGTACGGGTTAATTACGTTCGCACCGATGGATTTATCTGGAGGCTCACTAGTACAGTCACCCCATATTCAGTTAAGGCCTGCAGCAACAACAATTAATGGCCATGTTAAGACTATTCACGTTACACCAAATAGTCAGGTTAAAGAAGGGGATTTAGTGTATGAGCTTGATACGGAACCCTATCGTATTGCGCTTAATAAAGCCCAAGCAAGTTTAGCATCAGCAGAAGTGGCTTTAGATATTGCTAAAGAAGATGTTGATATGGCCCAAGCGAGTTATCATGCCGCAGATAAAGATATTGAGATCGCGCAAAACCAGCTTGTTGCCGCGAATGAAGATTATAAATTAAAACAAGCAATGCTGAATCGTTATATTAAGCAAAATAAAGTCGTACAACATACGATTACGCAAAGTAAATTAGATGAGCAACGGACAGCTGTAGAAGTTGCTAAGTCACAAAAGGTGATGCTTGCTTCACAAATTGAAAAAGCAAAAATATCAGTGAAGAAAGCGAAGTTGGCATTAGAAAAGTCACGTTTAGCCGTGAATAGCCGTGAAGTTGATGTTGATACACAGCATGAAAATGTAGCAAAAGCACAATGGGATTTAGATCATACTAAAGTATATGCGCCTGCAGATGGTTATGTAACAAACTTTATTATGCGTGAAGGGCAGTTTGTCGGCTCTGTACCTCGTATGCAAATGTATACCGACGAAAAATACGTATTAATGCGAGTTAACCATCAGGCTATCCGTAATGTAAAAGTGGGACAACTGGCTGAATTTGCAACGGCAGTTTATCCTGGAAAGGTGTTTACCGCTGAAGTGGAAGGTATTGTTGAAGCGACGGGTGAATCACAAGGTAACTTGATTGGTCGAGAAACCAATGTGCGTCAAACAACGGGGGCGAATATGGCAAATAAACATCACTTCGTCCGCCTGAAAGTACTTGAAACGGAAGGTTATGATATTCCTGTCGGATCGGTCGGTATCGGTTGGATCAGCGCAGAAAAGCCGATTAGCTTCTTAGGTTTCTTAGATGTGGTACGTGGGATCATCATTCGAATGAAGTCTCAGCTATTCTATGTGTGGTCAATGTAAGTAATTACTTACAATATACAATAAGCCAGCTCTCTTATTATAAAGAAGCTGGCTTTTTTAGTCTTGGCGTAACGTATTAACATTCGATATAGGGGTTGGGTAACGACTCACTATCCAATAGGTTGAAAGAATGAAAGTTGTTAATGTTACGATCTGAATAAATGTCTTTCCTTGTTCTGAAATTAATCCATTAGCGACGGCAGTGTAAGCGAGCAATAAAGAAAACTCGCTGGCTTGGCTTAATCTTGCACTCAACTCTTTGTTGATAGGAGCTTCTGTGTTTGAAATGATAAGAGCGCAATAAAATCCCCATGCCTTCAGACGAATCAGTACTACACCAAATAAAATCCCCCATAAAGTATAAATATCGCTGGCCAGTAAGTTAATGTTCGCACCAATAGCGAAAAAGAACAGGATTAAAAAAAACTCTCGCAATGGTTTCAAGTGAATAGAAATAACATTGGAAATGGGGCTAACGGCTAACAATGTACCCGCGATAAACGCTCCTGTTTCGTACGATAGACCAATACGATGGCTGATTTCAGCCCAACAGAAACACCACGCTAGGGTTGCGACAAAACTGTATTCTTGAATAACATCAAACTTTTTCATTAGCGGAAGCAGCATGAGCTTAACGGCGAAGTATGCACTTACAATCACAATGAGAAGCTTGGCGAATATCAAAACGATAGCAAGGTCGATACGCTGCTCGGTATCGATATTGAGCAGTAGTAAAACAGTAATGGCTAAAATATCTTGAATTAACAAGATACTGGTCATTATTTCTCCCATTTTCTGGTGGTGAAGCGTTGTGGTAGGAATTAACTTAAGGCCAATAACGGTACTAGAAAACATCATTGCGGCCGCTGTGATAATGGCATCTTTGAGAGGAAGTTGGATCATTAATGCGAAAAGCAATGTGCAAATGAAGAAGAATAGACTGCAACAAAGCGTGATAAGCGCACTTTCTTTAAACAGACGCAGCAAGCGTTGAGGTTGTAAGTTTAGGCCAAGTAAAAAAAGTAATAAAATGACACCAATATGCCCCATTTGGGTCATCGCTTCAGCATTATTGATCATGCCGAGCCCATAAGGACCAATAATAATACCCGCAACGATGTACGCGATGATGATCGGTTGCTTGGCAAAGAGGAACAAACTCCCTAAGCCCGCAGCGCTAATCACAATCGCGCAAAGCTCGAAAATCATGGTATTGATACTATCAACCATCGACACCTACCTAGCTATTAAACGCAGCATGCGTAGTTGATTGCAGAAGGCAATGATAAAAGCATAGTGGTTGCAAAAAAATTGGGTTGAATGTTTTTGCGACAAGAAATTAGGAATAGGTAAAAGCGGGTGTGTAACGTGATAAATAGCGAAGAGATAACGAGAAATAAACATAGATAACGCTTAGTTATCTATGTTTATTGATACCATTAAGCGCGATACCGTTTGTATTGCGATAAAATATCGGCAATCAATTCAGGCTCAGACAGCCCATCAACTAAATACGATTGTTGATTGTTTTTAATCATTACCTCAAGATGAATTTGTTCATTATCAGTGTTTTTATGGAGCTGTAATGCGTATTCATAAGGTTGATGTCGATTGTTATCAATCACCAAACGAATACGACCATCGATACAATAAAGATCGGTGTCAAAACCATCATCGGCCAGCTTTTTACTGGCTTTGGTTAAGGCTGATCTTGCAATTGTATAGATATCGGCATGGGAAGAATACTGCGCCATGTCTTGTCTCCCTCTGTTCTAAAATATGCTAGGACGTTGGTAAACGTCTGTCGCTGTCAGAAGATTTTATCGGGCAAAGACAAGGTGTTACCAACTAAAAAAATCTATCATTATCATCAGTTCTACTTATTAAAATGTAACCAATCATTAACGTATAACTCACTGATTTTAAAGCCATATGAAAGGAGGGGATATCCATTTCAGGAATAATCAATAGTCGATTTTTTTTATTATTTCATTTTAGTCTGAAATTTTAATCTCTGTTGCTACTATTGATAGGTGCAATAAATTCAATATGTTAAAAGGAATATATGAATGTGTAAGCGTTACCTTACTTTAATCCCAGTGGTTGCTTTATTGACTCTCTCAACGGCCCATGCCGATTCTCTAATTCAAGGGTTAAATCGTGTCGATAACTCTATAGATAAAGTACAAAATACAATTCATGGAACGCAGAACTCGATACGCAATGGCCAGAATAAAGTTGATAATACACAACGTGCTATCAGTGAAATTCAAGATGGTACTTATGTAGAAAAGCGTGTTGAAAAAAAAGTGCGCAACCAAAAGCGTAAAGTCGTGAATGGGGTCATTAATAAGTCATCGAATGCGATACGTAAAGCAACGAACGTTTATTAAGTTAAGCATAACTAAGTTAAGTATAGTGATAAAAAAGCGGCGATATCATTATCTATATAAATAGAATGATATCGCCGCTTTTTTACCCATAATTTGAGTTAAGTATATAAGTCGTAATTATGAGTTTTGTAATTTCGCCTTCGCTTCTTTTCGCTCTGCTGCTCGACATGCTGCAGCGGTAAATACCACATCCGTTGAACTGTTGAGTGCCGTTTCTGCTGAATCTTGAATCACACCAATAATAAAGCCAACAGCAACAACCTGCATAGCTACTTCACTAGGGATACCAAATAAGCTTGAAGCTAAAGGGATCAACAGTAGTGAACCACCGGCGACACCTGATGCACCACAAGCCGAAACCGCAGCAACAACACTCAGTAAAACGGCTGTTGCTAAATCGACTTCAATACCTAAGGTATGAACGGCTGCAAGGGTTAATACAGTAATAGTGATTGCCGCTCCCCCCATATTGATGGTAGCGCCCAGTGGGATAGACACAGAGTAAGTATCTTCATGCAGGTTAAGATCTTTACAAAGTTTCATATTTACTGGGATGTTAGCGGCAGAGCTACGAGTGAAGAAAGCGGTAATACCACTTTCACGTACACAACGGAAAACAAGTGGGTAAGGGTTTTCAGCTGTTTTTACGTAAACAATGATTGGGTTAATAACAAAAGCAAGAATTGCCATTGAGCCTAATAGTACACCTAATAAGTGGGCGTATCCCGCCAATGCTGCAAAGCCTGTTTTAGCAAAGGTTTCAGAGACTAAGCCAAAAATACCGATAGGTGCTAAACGAATAATAAAGCGAACAATGAGTGTAACGCCATTCGACATATCATGGAAAACTTGTTTCGTTGCATCGCTTGCTTGGTGAAGCGCAAAACCAAGCGCAATAGCCCATGCCAAAATCCCAATAAAGTTACCGTTCATAAGTGCATGAACTGGATTATCAACAATCTTAAATAGCAGGGAACTAATGACTTCTGCGATACCTTCCGGTGGTGCAATTGAGTTAGAACTAGCAACAAGCGTTAAAGTGGTCGGGAAAAGAAAGCTCATCGCGACAGCAGTAAATGCCGCCATTAAGGTGCCAAATAAATACAACACGATAATTGGCTTCATGTTGGTATGAGTGCCTTTCTTTTGGTTGGCAATAGATGAAGCAACCAAAATGAAAACAAGAATAGGGGCAACGGCTTTTAGCGCTGCAACAAATAACCCCCCAAGAAAACTCACACTCATCGCTGATGATGGTGATAGTATTGCAAGTAATACACCAGCAACAATACCGACCATAATTTGTATAACTAAACTACCATTGGCCACTCTGGCTAAAAAAGGTTGTGATTGACTCATATAACATCCTGCATTTTATATTCTGTGAATAGCTTTTTATTTTGCTTCTGAAACATTTTTTAACAGGATCTGTTTGAAATAGCCAGTTATCTTTTTATAAGGTTTCAACCAACATTAATATAACGTTATATTTAACATTTTTTTATCAAAACATGGTGGATCGGCATACAAACAGCTTGTTTGATAACGATAAATGACAGTGAATGTATAATGTGTGTTAATGGATGTTGTGTGGTTATGCCAATCGTGATGAAAATGCAAAAAAACAGAAAGAATTAAATGCTTTAATATGTAAGAAAATAAAACCTCTGCTACAGCATTTATATCTGCAACAGAGGTTTTTGAGGTCGCTATTAAATTTATATATTTATTTAGGATCTAAGTCTGAGAGAGATGATGCACGTGATGCAGTTGCTTTCAGTTGCTGTGCTTGATTAAGCAATTGCATAATACGTTTATCATTCCATTGCTGGCGATCTTGGCTGTAAGTTGATGCCATAATTTCAGCGACAGCATTATCTAATTGTTCTGCTAGATCTGGATTGGCAGAGAGTTTCTCACGCTGCTGCTGTTTCCATTGTTGGTAGTAAGTTTGAATTTGTACAGTTTCACGTTTGGTAATGGCTTCTTTCAACGCTTGCTCTACATTCGTCGTTCCTGATTGAAGCACGATTTCGGTATGTGATGCAGGCTGCGCTTTACGGGCTTTAATTAATAGTCCTAGTGTTATTAACCAAAGTAAGGCAAATACTGCTGTCGCCCATTGCCAGTAGTCATGTTGTGCTACATTATTACCCGCATTGTTAGTATTAGCGCTATGTTGAGGCGTAACAACGGATGGGGTTGTTAATGCTGGTGGCGTAATTGTATTGCCTGCATTGGGATCGACCGTTACATTTAATGTTAATCCATCAACTTTTGTGGTTTGCTGCTTTTCTTGCTGGGTATTCCACCAATTAATGCTAACCGCAGGTAATTCAATCGTGCCTGTTTCACGAGGAATGATGACTTGCTTTAACGTCATTGTTGTATAGCCATTCCCTTCTGAATATTCAGGTTTCTCATCATAACTTCTTACCGATGTTGGATACGTTAAGCTGATATTCGGCATATTACTTTGGGCAATATTTTTAATACGTAAGGTTAAAATACGTGTAATAGGCTCGCCTACTTTTGCATCTACGGTTGTTTTACCATTGACCGATGGTTGCCATACCTGATTGAGTTGCAAATCAGAGGTTGGTAGCCATAAACCTTTATAGTTACTTGGTTTTGCTTTAATTGTTAGTTCAATATTTTTTGCTGTTTTATCCACTGGCACTGTTAATGTTGAGCCGAAGCCACGACTCCCTTTAATCACGCTACCGCTGAATTTCGCACCATGTAAGGTAATATTCCCTGGCTTATCTGCTGTGATCTGGTAATTGCGGGTGATCACAATATAGCGACGTCCATTTTGAACAACTTCGTTTTGAGCATCTTGCCCAACTTGCGTTGCTGTTAGTCCATCACCATAAGGTGGTGCTAAAGTCGCTTGATCCATTTGCTCGCCAATTAAGATACGCACCCGATAATTAATTGATTCGCCCACATAGATGGTTGATTTATCGTTAATACCTTCAATGGAAATAGATGATTGCTTCGCATTGGCTGCCTGTGTTTGTTTACTGCTTTTTAAAACAGTAATCGTAATTGGTTCGGTTTTTGAGCTACCAATTTGAAACGCAGGGATAGTAAGAGTGCCAACCTTGGTTGCAGCTAGTGCTACTGTCCAACTAGTATTACGTGAGATAACCCCATTAATCATCGAAGTCCCGCTACTTACGCTAGGACGACCATAAGCAAAATCAGGACTTAATGGCGCAAGATCAAGTGAATTGGTATTCACACTATCATCGACAGCAACCGTTAATTGGAAAACCTCATTAACACCAACAATATTTTTAGACACTGTTGCTTCCGCTTGTGCCGCCATCACTTGGGTTGATAGTAGTGCACTGAAAAACAAAGCAATGTACAACAATGGTGTCGTTACTTTTTTGCCAAAAAATAATTTATTCATAAATCTATTCATTGTCCTATTACCATGAGTTCTCAGTTTTTTGCTGCGCTTCTTTCTGTTGCGCTTGCAAAATTAATTGAGCTCGGATCAAACCACTGGTGTCATCAGGCACTTGTTCCAATTTTTTCAAAATAGGGTTACTGGCTGAAAGCACATCCCCGTCTTTTGCTGCTTGGTCACTCATTCGTACTTGATTGTTGTTGGTTGTTTCTTTGTTTTTATCTTGTTCTGACTTAGTGGCTGATTTTGACTCTGCTTGCTGTTGCTGTTGCTGTTGCTGTTGCTGTTGCTGTTGCTGTTGCTGTTGCTGTTGCTGTTGCTGTTGCTGTTGCTTTGCTGCTTGTTTCGCATTTTCATCAGCACGTTGTTGTTCAGCCGCTTTTTGCTCGGCAGTTTTCTCTTTTTCTGGCTGTGATTGTTTATCACTACCTGCTTGCTGAGATTGCTGCTGTTCTTTCCCTTGTTGTTTATCAGACTGACTTTGTTGCTGTTTTTGGGATTGCTGCTGTTTACTCGTGTTGTTCTGATCCTGCTTTTGGTCATTTTGTTTCGATTGTGAAGACTGCTTATCATTAGATTGTTTGTTATCTGATGATTTTTGCTGATCTTGGTTTTGTTGTGACTGCTGGCTGTTATCTTGGCTCTGTTTTTTATCATTAGAGCCTTGTGATTGCTGCTGTTGCTTGTCACTCTTCTGCTGATTCTGCTGATTCTGCTGATTCTGCTGATTCTGCTGATTCTGCTGATTCTGCTGATTCTGCTGATTCTGCTGATTCTGCTGATTCTGCTGATTCTGCTGATTCTGCTGATTCTGCTGATTCTGTTGATTCTGTTGCTGTTGTTTCTTTTGTTGCTCCAGTGCTTTCTTCACTATATCGAGGTTTTTCTTAACATCGGGGTAGTTAGGATCGGCTTTCTGTAGCTTTTCATAGGTATCTACTGCTTGCTGTAACTTCCCACTTTGTGCATAAGCATTACCTAGGTTGTACTGCGACATTGAATCATGTAATGGTTTTAAGGTTTCAATGGCTTGTGCATAATTTTTTGCTTTATATTCAGCGATACCTTTCCATTGCGGAGATTCAAAATCTTGTGCCGCTTGCTTATATTTACCATCGGTATAAGTTTGGTAAGCTTGCTGCTCAGCATTTACCCATGGGCTCGCTTGCGCATGATCAATAGGTAAAAAGAAGAACATAGTGGCAATGACAACGCCACGGCGGAAACCCAGTAATGCCAGTAATAACAAAGGTAAAACTAACCAAAATCCGCCATTTAAACGTTCTTGCAGTTCTTTTTGTTGATCTTTTTTACCGCTATCTTGTGGTTTTGCAGTGAAGTGGACAATCGCATTAACATCTTGATCTGTCGGTTGAACCATCTGCAAAATACCACCCGTTTGCTTAACAATAGGTTCTAGTGTTTTCAGGTTAATTTTTGAAATAACAGGAGAGCCATTATCCATTAATAATCGACCATCAGGCAGTGGAACAGGTGCTCCATCAACTGTGCCCATTGCTAAGATAGAGACACGATATTTAGTACCTTTTAATTCGGCTAAACTTTTAGCTGATTCCTGCTTAGACATACCATCGGTCACTAAGATAATATCACCCGTACTATTACCAGCCTGTTTAAGTAACTTTATCGCTTCAGCAATACCTGCCGCGGCATTACTACCAGGAATTGGCATAATCTTTGGCGATAGGCTAGGGATCAAGTTTGCTAAAGTATGGCTATCTTCAGTTAACGGGCTGACTTCATAGCCATCTCCCGCATAGGTGACTAACCCCGTACTGCCTTCTTTCCAGCCCGGTAACATATCAAGCGCTTTAAAACGCGCCTGTGTTAAACGGTTCGGTTTTATATCGGTCGCATACATAGAGCGGGACATATCCATTACCAATACGCGTGCGCCACTTAAGTTATAAGCAGGTAGTTTTACTTTTTGCCAACTAGGACCAGCCATCGCAATAACAGCGATTAGCCAGCCCAAAGTGAGTATGGCAATGGGCCATGATGTCGATTTAGGCTGAGCCATACCTAATTTTTTTGCTAGGTGTGGCGCAATTAACCCCGTGGTTTGTTTCTTGGTTTTAAGCCAAGGTAAAAGAAAGACTAATGGCACAAGTGCCAAAAACCACATAGGGTGCATAAAAGTAAAATTAGCCATGACGTCTCCTCATAACAGCAATGACGACAGAAAGTAGTAATGCTATGGCTAAAGGATATCGGAACAACTCATCACGTGGACGCCATGTTTGCTGGGCGTTATTGACAGGTTGAAGTTTATTGATGATGTCGTAAATTTTCTCAAGCTGTTGTGGATTACGTGCTCGGAAATATTCACCGCCCGTCATCTTGGCGATTTCAGTTAAAGTCTTTTCATCAAGATCTTGTGATGGATTGACGATGCGATCACCGAAGAAACCTTGTTGCACCATTTGATCGGCACCAACACCTACGGTATAGATTTTCACACCGCTTTCTTTGGCTAATTTAGCGGCTTCAAGTGGATCAATTACACCAGAGGTATTTGCACCATCACTTAATAAAATAATTACCCGTTGTGGCGCTTTACTGTTAATAAAGGTTTTTGTCGCAATACCTAGGCCTTCACCAATTGCAGTGCTTTGCCCAATTAAGCCTAAAACAGTACGATCTAGTTGTTGTTCAACCGTCTTACGGTCAAATGTAAGAGGTGTTTGTAAGTAAGCATGATCAGCGAAAAGGACTAAACCTAAGCGATCACCTTTTCGTTTTTCAATAAAATCCGATAACACATGTTTTACCGCGGTTAAGCGATCAATACTTTTCCCATTTTTAGTCACCATATCTGGAATTGACATCGAGCCTGATAAATCGACAGCTAATAACATGTCACGGTGTTCTGGTTTTATTTCGATAGGATTCCCGTACCAAACCGGTCTTGCAGCAGCACAGACAAGACAAGTCCACAGTAAAGCCATTAATACTTTACGTATGATAGAGCGAGGCTGTTTTTGACCAACACCGCTGGGTAATTTGGGTAATTGAATTGCCGCAGGTTGCACAACCGGTTTACTAAAACGGTAAACGAGCCATGCTAAAGGCAACAATGCCCAAGCCCAAAGCCATACAAATTCAAACATTTGAAGACTCCTTTTGCGTCATGCTGGGTAGTTTTCGTGGCGGCAAAGCATGTTTAAGCCATGTGTTTGCCATTGTTTTACATTGTTGAAAGTCATCATGACTCAGTGGCGTATTTGAAAATGAACCTGATAGCCATACCGATTTAAGTTCTGAAAAACCACTATATTTTACGGGCAGTTGATTATCTAAAAATGCCAACCATGCCTCACCTGTTAATGGTGCAACAATGGTGCGCGAGTAATAACTTAACGCGGCTTGTTTTAGTAACGTATTGAGAGCAGGTAACCCTTGTTCTGCTGTTATTAGCGACAGTTTCTGTAATGCTTCTTTTTGTGCAGCATCAGCATGCTTTTTACGCCTAATAAAAGTGACGACAACTGCAATAGCGAGAATCACCACGGCAAATAATACCCACCATCCCCATGCTAAAGGCCAAAAGTTTGGAGCTTGAGGAAGATGTATATCCGCTAAAGGGAGTTGCTGAACGCTTGGTGTTGCCATTACTTAACTCCTTTGACGCGTTGTTAATTGCTGCAACAAAGGTTCCGCTGCAGATAAATAATGTAGAGGGATCGCAAGTGATTTCGCAATATCAGCCACAAAGTTTTGATGCGTTAGATACTGCTGACTTAATGAATCACGTGTTTTCTTTGATGAAAAATTAAGCCATGCAGATTGCTCTTTATCAGCAACATGTTCATAGCCTCTAAATTGTGTTTGTCCTTGTTCTAGTGGGTCATGGATTTGGACAAACTGAATTCGATTATGTTGACGTAATTGTGTTAAACGTCGCTTATCATTAAGCGATAATTGGTTAAAATCGCTGATAATAATAATTTCACTGCCTTTAGAACAAAGGTGGTGTAACCGTTTTAATGCATCAGAAAAGTTAAATTGTTGAGGCTGTTCTAATGCATTTAATGCTAACTGCTGTGATTCAATTAGCTTATTGATGATATGAAGTGGACCTTGCTGGCGTGCCGTTGGCTTACATTCATTAACATTCAAACCGTTATAAATTACTGCCCCTATACGATCTTGTTCACTTATAGCAAGCCAGCTTAATAAGCTAGCAAAGTGAGCCGCTTGAACAGATTTCAGCATTAATTGTGAGCCGAATTGCATGCTTCGGCTTAAATCAATAAGCAACATAACGGGTTGCTCGCGCTCTTCCGTAAAGAGTTTGGTATGTGTTTTGCCAGTTCGTGCGGTTACACGCCAATCAATAGCTCTAATATCATCACCAGCTTGGTAGGGACGTACTTCTGAGAAGTTCATCCCACGTCCTTTGTGGCGACTTTGATGTAAGCCATTTAACTGTGACCAGATACTGTGCGCTGGTGGCAACCAACGCACGGCCTGATTCTTATATTGCAGTAGCTCAGCCAAACACACATTAACCCCATCGCTATGGGGTGGCAGCGCTACGGTTAAGTGTGATTTGCTCATATACTAGCGACCTGTGAAATCAATTCTTCAACTACGCGATCTGCGGCAATACCTTCTGCTTGTGCTTCATAGCTAAGTAATAAGCGATGACGTAAAACAGGGGATGCCATTGTTTGAATATCTTCTGGTGTAACAAAATCACGACCACTTAGCCAAGCGTGAGCTCGAGCACAACGATCAAGGGCTAATGTTGCACGTGGGCTAACACCCATTTGAAGCCAATCTTTAAGCTGAGAGCTGAACTTGTCAGATTGACGTGTCGCCATGACGAGACGAATAATGTAATGCTCTACATCTTCTGCCATATGAATGTTAAGCACTTCTTTTCGCGCAGCAAAAATGTCATGTTGGCTAATATGAACAGGCTCTGCTTTTTCAATACCTAATGCTTCACCACGGTTCAGACGTAATATCTCTAATTCACTTTCAGCACTAGGATAATCGACATTAAGTTGTAATAAGAAACGGTCTAATTGTGCCTCAGGCAGTGGGTAAGTACCTTCTTGCTCAATGGGGTTTTGCGTTGCCATTACGAGAAATAACTCAGGTAATGGGTATGTTTTTCGACCAGCGGTGATCTGCTTTTCAGCCATCGCTTCAAGCATTGCGGCTTGCACTTTTGCCGGCGCACGGTTGATTTCATCTGCAAGAATTAATGAGTTGAAAATAGGGCCTGGCTGGAAAATAAATTCAGCTGTCTCAGGACGAAAAATATCAGTACCTGTTAAATCAGCAGGTAATAGATCGGGCGTAAACTGAATACGGTGAAATTCACCTTCAATACAATCAGAAAGCACTTTAACAGCGCGTGTTTTTGCTAGTCCTGGAGGCCCCTCTACAAGGATGTGACCATCAGCTAGTAAAGCAATTAATAACTGTTTCACTAAATCGGGTTGACCAATGACTTGGCTTTGTAAGTAGTGATTTAATCGTTGAAAAGTACTCGCTAACATAAATTCATTTTCCTATAGAGCTTACTTAATACATTAAGTAAAAAACCTGAGACTATCTAATATGGCTTTAGTTCACGTTTTTTAGATTATCAGAATAGCTGTTAACCATTCATTCGATACGTTTCATGGCGTTTTATATATATCAGGGCTGCAAGAAAGTTATCAAGTCACTTATGTCGTCTTATGTTTTGAATTACTGCAAACAAAGGTTGAGATAGAGCTGCTCAAAAAGTAAACGCTAAGTAGTATTTCAAAGATGGCGCATAACTTTTCTCACAACGTCTTAATAAGAAATGCATTATTAACAAATATATAACGTGTTTTATTGCACGGTTAACAAGATTTCTAACAGTATTTTTTTTATTGGAATAATAAATTTATCCAAGAATGCTCTGATATTAATCCATAAATATATTGTTAAATTTAAATTTGTCACTTTAGTTATATTGACACTTTTGTTAATACCAGTGGCAAATAGCGTTGAAATTGTTAATTCCTTTCTTGCCATCAATATGCATCTGTGTTGTTATATTAAATATGCAACGTGTTTGTAATACATCTGTATTATATACGGCTTAATATGTGAGCTATGTTGTATTAATGATTAGATAGAGCTCATAGGTTGAATTGTTTAAATTTATGGAACAAACCTTGAGCTTATTAAGTGTATTAATAATTTGATAGAAAGGAAGGAGCCTTAAATGAGTAAGGTAGCATTAGTTACAGGTGCTAAAGGTGGTATTGGTTCATCGATCACTCAAGCATTAGTCGATGCAGGTTTTCGAGTAGTTGCAACATATTATCCAACAGGTGAAAAAGCGGCTCAAGAGTGGTTCGCGGATAATAATTATTCATCTGAGTCTGTTCGACTATTTCCACTCGACGTAACTGATACGAATTACTGTCAAGAAGCGTTAGCAACATTGCTTCAGGAAGAAGGTCAAATCGATGTGCTAGTTAACAACGCAGGTATCACTAAAGATACGACATTCAAGCGTATGACTGCTGATCAATGGAATGCAGTAATCAACACAAATTTAAATAGTCTGTTCAATGTTACTCAGCCTTTATTCGACTCAATGTGTAATAAAGGTAATGCTCGCATTATTAATATTACATCAGTAAATGGACTTAAAGGTCAGTTTGGTCAAGCAAACTATTCAGCAGCTAAAGCTGGCATGATTGGCTTTACAAAAGCACTAGCAGCAGAAGGCGCACGTGCTGGCGTAACGGTAAATGCGGTCGCTCCTGGTTATACCGGCACGCCAATGGTTGAAGCGATTAAACCTGAAATACTTGATTCAATTAAAGCTGAAATTCCGATGCGCCGTTTAGCGCTACCACAAGAAGTAGCGGCAACAGTGACATTTTTAGCAAGTGATGCAGCAGCCTATATTACTGGTGAAACATTATCAGTAAATGGCGGCTTATACATGAACTGATCAAGATTGACTGATTATTGAATTTTTAAGTAAGGACGCGAATTAATATGGCTAGGGTATTTATTGTTGCTGCAAAACGTACACCAATCGGTAGTTTTAGCGGCGCACTAAAATCAGTAACAGCAGCAGAACTTGGCGCAGCCGCAATCAAAGGCGCGTTAGCAGAAACATCAGTACCAGTAGAAGCGATTGATGAAGTGATTTTCGGAAATGTCGTTGGTGCTGGTCAAGGTATGGGACCGGGTCGACAAGCAGCTTTAAAAGCGGGCATTCCTAATGAAGTACCTGCATACACATTAAACATGGTGTGTGGTAGTGGTATGAAAGCGGTAATGGATGCTGCCGCCCACATCAAAGCAGGTGATGCTGATATCGTGGTTGCTGCAGGCGCAGAAAACATGTCTCAAATTCCATTTTGTGCATCATCGAAAATTCGTGATGGGCAAAAAATGGGTAATCTGGAACTTAGCGATTTATTAATTGCTGACGGTTTAACGGATGCCTTTAATAATTACCACATGGGTGTAACCGCTGAGAATGTTGTTGAGAAAGTAGGCTTAACACGTGAACAGCAAGATAATTTCGCACTAGCGAGCCAACAAAAAGCCGTTGCTGCTATTGAGCAAGGCAAGTTTGTTGATGAAATTACACCTGTAGAAGTAGTAGGTCGTCGTGCAACGGTTATTGTTGATACCGATGAGTACCCGAAACAAGATGCTTCAATCGAAGGTCTGGCAAAACTACGTCCTGCATTTAAACGTGATGGTTCTGTTACTGCAGGTAACGCATCAGGTATTAATGATGGCGGTAGTGCAATTATTGTTGTTTCAGAAGCGGCAGTAAATAAATATAACCTGACGCCACTTGCTGAAATTGAAAGTTATGCGCAAGCAGGTATTGCTCCTGAAATCATGGGCTTAGGGCCTGTGCCAGCAGTACTTAAAGCATTAGATAAAGCACAACTATCAATTGATAAAATTGAGCGTTTAGAGTTTAACGAGGCTTTTGCTGGCCAAGCGCTGGGTGTGCTTTATGAAGTAGCAAAAGAAACGAATTCAAAAGTTGAAGATCTCGTTGAACGTGCAAACGTCAATGGCGGAGCCATCGCTCTAGGTCACCCATTAGGTGCATCAGGTAATCGTATTTTAGTGAGCTTATTACATGAAATGCGCCGCCGCGAAGATCAGTACGGTATTGCGACCTTATGTGTAGGTGGTGGTATGGGTACAGCGGTCATTCTAAAACGCGTTTAATTTTTATCTAAATATCGGCGCTGTATGAGGATACATGCAGTGCTTTATTACTATCAATGAGGAAAGATCTATGTATACGGAAATGTTTAAGTCGTTCTCTGAACAAACTGAGAAATCTCTAGCACCATACGTTAAGTTCAACAAACTATTCACTAAGAATGTTGAAGAACTAACTGAACTTCAACTTGCTGCTGTTCGCGCATACAGTGATTTAGGTCTGTCTCAGCTTAAAGCTGTTAGCGAAGTAAAAGATATCCAATCTCTAACTGCGTTCAATAGCCAACAACTTGAAACGTTGACTAAGCTTTCTAAGCAGCTTATTGATGATAGCAACAAGTTCAACGCTGTTGCTCAATCATTCAAAACAGAAGTAGAAGAGCTTGTTGCTGACAATGTTAAAAAAGCAACGCCAGTAGCTTAAGGTTTATTTCTAGTCGCTCTCATTTATATGAGGGCGACTTTTTTGTTACAGCTTATCTCAATTATGCTGAGTCAACTGTTCCTTAGTGTAATTGAATTAGTCCAAGTACAGGGTTTTTGTTATGAACAATCACTTCTTTTCGGACTACTTTGCCAAGCTCCAAGATATGAACCAGCTATGGTGGAAGGAGTTAGACTCCGGCAAGGCAGCCATGAACACCCCATTAAATAAAGCGCTGAATGATATTAATTTGGAAGATACTGCAGAGTTTTTTGAAAAAGCAGCATCACAGCCAGCAGCACTTGCTCAAGTCCAAATGGATTGGTGGGAAAAACAAGTAAAAATCTGGCAGAACATCGCGATGCCATCAACTGATGGTGGACAATCTCTAATTAAGCCAGCAAAAGATGATAAACGTTTTAGCGATCCTGCGTGGGAAAATGAAGCGTTTTACAATTATATTAAGCAATCTTATTTGCTTTTTAGCGACTCAATGCGTGAAGCGATTGATTCTATTGAAGGTGTTGATGAGAAGGCAAAAGAGCGTTTAGGCTTTTTTTCACGCCAAGCAATCAATGCGATGTCGCCAACAAACTTTGTTACTACAAACCCAGAACTGGCTAAGTTGACCGTTGAAACTAATGGTGAAAACTTAATTAAAGGGATGGAGTTACTGCAAGAAGACATGCAGAGCAGTGCGGATGTTCTGAAAATTCGCATGACTAATCGCGACGCATTCCAACTGGGTGTCAATATTGCAAATACTGATGGTGACGTCGTATTTAAGAATGAGTTATTTGAACTTATTCAATATAAGCCATTAACTGAAAATGTTAATAGTACACCATTGTTAATTGTTCCTCCGTTTATCAATAAATATTATATCCTTGATTTACGTGAAAATAACTCAATGGTTCGTTGGCTTGTAGAGCAAGGTCATACTGTCTTTATGATGTCTTGGAGAAATCCAGGTACACCACAAAGGGAGGTGGATTTTGAAAACTATGTATTAGACGGTGTTATCCCTGCCGTTGACGCTATTGAAGATATCACTGGCGAAAAACAAATCAATGCAGCGGGTTACTGTATTGGTGGTACATTATTAGCTACTACTCTGGCGTATTACGCAGCAAAACGCATGCGTAATCGTATTAAATCAGCAACATTCTTCACAACATTACTCGATTTTTCACAACCGGGTGAAATTGGTGCTTATGTTAATGATCCATTAATATCAGCAATTGAAGCACAGAACGATGTTAATGGTTATATGGACGGCCGCTCTTTGAGTGTGACGTTTAGTTTATTGCGTGAAAATAGCCTTTATTGGAATTATTATGTCAATAATTACTTAAAAGGTAATAGCCCAATAGACTTCGATTTACTTTATTGGAACGGTGATAGTACGAATGTTACAGCTGCATGTCATAGTACTATTTTACGCGAGTTTTATTTAAATAATAAGTTAGTCGATAATAAAGGAATAAAAATTGGTGGTGTTTTTATTGATTTATCTAAAATCAAAGTACCAACATACTTTATTTCTACTCAAGAAGATCATATCGCTTTATGGCAAGGTACATACAGAGGCGCTCAGAAATTAAGTGGGAAGTCGACATTTGTACTAGGAGAGTCTGGTCATATTGCTGGGATTGTAAATCATCCTAAAAAGAATAAATATGGTTTTTGGCTAAGTGATAAGCAAGAAGAAAACCCAGAATCTTGGTTAGATAATGCTAAACGTCAAGATGGCTCTTGGTGGACGCATTGGGATACTTGGTTAGGGGATTTTAATAAGAAAGAAAAAGTGCCGGCACGCGAAATTGGAAGTGATAATTATAAAGCACTTTATACAGCGCCTGGAGATTATGTAAAAGAAACACTGCCACTTAAATAACTCCTCTGAATGAATAAGGCTCAGCATTATAAATGCTGAGCTTTTTTTTTGACATAAATATGATATTTTAAATCAGCCATTTTAGATAAAATGTATATACTAGTTGTGATTCATGTATTATTTAACGATTTACGATGTTGATATCTGAACAAAAATAAAAATAATTGTCAGAATGTAGAATTTTCCTATTGGAAATAAAACGGGCGTGTTAATGAATAGAAAAACTCTTGAAGTAGCCGATGATGGTTATTCA
The DNA here is from genome assembly GCF_003026165.1 of Photobacterium sp. GB-1. NCBI lineage: Bacteria > Pseudomonadati > Pseudomonadota > Gammaproteobacteria > Vibrionales > Vibrionaceae > Photobacterium > Photobacterium sp. GB-1. Next base: position 30,818 of record NZ_PYOB01000011.1, read on the forward strand.
TTTATAATTAATTTTTTTGATTTTTTAGTTATAAATTTCTCTCTTACTCTTGTCTATGCATTTTTTGCCCAAGAACCATCACCGTTTGATTTATTATACGGTATTTTTATCAGCGTTACTTTCGTCGGTTGTGGCCACTACGTTGGTTTTTATGACAAAGAAAATCGTGCTAACTATCGACGAATGACTTTGCGCTTATTAGGTAACTTTTTACTTGTTGAGTTCTGTGTTTTATCGATAACGTTTTTCTTCGCTTTCATTGATCATGTCAATGTACGGGGCTTTATTGGAAATATAGGACTTTCGTGGTTTTTATTATCGTTTCTGATTATTTGGAGTTCGCGTGTTGCTGTTTATTATGTAACTAAATACATTGGTCGCCATAAAAAAACACATCGTATTGCTATTCTAGGAATGACAACAGCGGGTTTAGCAATAGAGAAAGCATTATTAGAGAAATACAAAAATACGAATTTTGAAATTAGTTATTATGATGATCGTGGTGAAGAACGCTTTAGTTATTTAACGAAATCTCAGTGTAAAGGGAAAGTTAACAAGCTTATTTCCTTTGCAAAAAAAGGCGAAATTGATGATGTGTATGTCGCTTTGCCTATGGTTGCCAAAGAACGTATACATTTCTTCTTACATCAGTTATCAGATACAACGGTTGATACTTTTGTGGTACCTGATCTCTTTACTTATAATTTGAATGCTTCTCAAATTTGTCGTGTGGGTAATGTGGAGACATTGAGTGTTTTTGCGAGTCCTTTTGAAGGTATTGGTGATTACATTAAGCGTCTGGAAGATTTGATTATTGGTAGTGTGATTACGCTTCTTATCTCACCTGTACTTATCGCTGTTGCTATCGGTGTTAAATTGAGTTCGCCTGGTCCTATTTTATTTAAGCAAGATCGTTATGGTCTTCGTGGTAACAAAATTAAAGTGTGGAAATTCCGTTCCATGAAAGTAATGGAAAATAACCATGTGGTGAAACAAGCAACTAAAAATGATCCACGAGTGACTAAATTCGGTGCGTTTATTCGTCGAACATCACTAGATGAATTGCCACAGTTTATTAATGTATTGCAAGGCACCATGTCGATTGTAGGTCCGCGTCCTCACGCTGTCGCACACAATGAAGAATATCGAATTCTTGTCGATAACTATATGATTCGTCATAAAATCAAACCTGGCATCACGGGGCTTGCACAAATAAGTGGTTATCGTGGTGAAACGGACACGCTTGATAAGATGGAAAAACGAATTCAATATGATATTCGTTATATGCAGAATTGGAGCTTAGTCTTAGATTTAAAGATTATTTTCTTAACCATTTTTAAAGGCTTTGTCAGCGAAACGGCATATTAATTTACCTCCATTACTGGATTGAAATTATTTTTTGCATTTTTTTGAGTTTTTTAATTTTCTGTTGTCTATTATGTTGTAACGACGGGCTTTATTTAATATTTGGAGCGGGTAATGACTAAACTAGCAACTATTGAAGGTATCGGTGAAGTATATGCGGCTAAATTAGAAGCGGCAGATGTCCACACGATGGAGCAATTATTAGATAAAGGTCAGAAACCTGCAGGTCGAAAAGCGATTGTTGAAGCAACAGGCATTAGTAGTAAATTAGTATTAAAATGGATTAACCGAGCTGATTTATCTCGTGTTAAAGGTATTAGCACCCAATATGCTGATTTATTAGAGTTTTCTGGTGTTGATACGGTTCCAGAACTTGCGCAACGTAATGCAGAAAATTTACATGCAAAAATGCTAGAAGTGAATGAAGAAAAGGCACTAGTTCGTCAATTACCGGCATTGAAAAGTGTTCAAGATTGGATTGCACAAGCGAAGGAATTGCCTCGAGCAATTGAATATTAATATTTTATCTAATTAGAAAGCAGCCATTTTGGCTGCTTTTTTATTATTTGAAATATATAGTCGCCTATAGAAATAAAGGATTTGAATGGAGTTTGGGATGATGAACGGGCGTTCTATTAATTGTTTCGTAATAAGTTGCTTAGTAATGATGCTCTTAAGCCTACCGACACAGGCGAAAAACTACAGTGTTGCAGATACGTCAAAAATAGAGCCAAGTATTGAGTTTAATCTTGATGGGCAAGTAACCAATCAGCGTTTATGCTTCTATGAGGATAAAGCTTATTCATTGGGCGCGATTATTGATATCGATGGTTATAAACTTCAGTGTGCTGTTGAAAATGAAGTGGAATTAAACGGTCGCTTAATGTGGAAAAACTTAGTACCAGTAAAATAAAAGAAAGCCAGCAATGATTATCTATATTGATAATCATTGCTGGCTTAAGCTAAAGAACAATAATTACTTAGCTAGAGAGCGGCTACGAAGTTCGAAAATTAGCTTCTCAGCACTGCATTCGAATTGAATACGCGCTGTTAATTCAGTGCTATTTTCATCTACTGGGGTTGTTTCAACTTTGTAGTTAGCATTCACTTCTTTTGCTAGTGCAAGGTAGTTTGCTAATTCTACTTCTAGTGCATCTTTACCTTGAGCAAAGATTTGAACGTCTGCAGTATCATCGTTTTCTTTGATGATAAAACCGAGTTCACCTGATACACCACATGCTTCACAAACTTGGTATTCTTCTTTTTCAATAGTCATAACTTTAATCCCCATCGGTTAAGGGGCTATTCTAGAACGTTGTGATGTAGATCGCTATTCATTAATAATGAAAAGTGAGTTTCATATATCTAAATTGATAAAGAATTAACATAGATTAGCCATATAAGCGTGTAATGTGAGCAAAAGTTTGCTCAAAGGGATACGCTTCAAGTTGACCAAAACCATCAAATTGCTTGGCTTTTATCTTGGTGGTCAATGGTGTTGTCATACCATTTAAAAATCGTGTAATAGCAGCAACAGATGGTGCTATATCACATGCATTGATGAATTGATCGCACCATTGGGTTAAAACGTGATCGGAAACTTCTGGTAGTGTCGGTAATGGTGGCAATGTGATACTTTTTCCTCGACAAACAGAGCAATGGTTACAATGTTCCGGAGCATGATGATCAGCAAAATAACGCGCTAATTGATAACTTAAACAGGTTTTGCTTTCAAAAAAATCAATCATACTATTGATACGTTTTATTTCACTATGCTCTTTTTGTTGGAACAGTTGATACAGCGCCTCACTCTCAACACCGATATCAAAGTGATGATTTTTGATAGCATATACGTCAGTCATTTGTTTGCTTTCTAAAGTGATCCAACCTTTTTCATTAAAATAGTCAATCGCAGCAACAACACGTTTTCTATCTGCATTATAGCCTTGCCATAATGCGTCCATATCTAGTGTATTCCATACTCTTGCTTTTGTTGAACAAGCAAAAATTGCTTCGACGAACTGGCGACGCTCATTATTAAAATGCGATAAAATTTCATGCTGGCTAATGTTGAGCTTGTAACGGTAATCAGCAAAATAAGTATATTGAGGCTCAATGATCTGGCGAATCTCTAAATAGACCAATAGTGTTTTTAAAGGCAATAATCGAATATTGGCATCTTTTGATAGCCGATTATTCATTACTTCCCACTGTTGTGATTGTGCTTTGATTTCATGTAATACGGTTGCTATCGAACTGCGATCAGGAGTATCTCCATAAATGAAATTTTGTAGCACATTTAGACCTGATTTATTTGCAATGACTGTGCAGGTTGAGTTTTCACCATCACGACCAGCACGACCTATTTCCTGACTATAGTTTTCAATTGATTTTGGTAGATCGAAGTGTATCACTTGGCGAATATCAGATTTGTCGATCCCCATGCCAAAGGCGATGGTGGCAACAATGCAATTGATTTCTCCTGCCATAAACTGTTGTTGTATATGCTGGCGGCGATCGGCATCCATACCTGCATGGTAAGCTTGAGCGGGAATATGATTACTTGTGAGAGTTGCCGCAATCTCTTCTGCAGTATGCTGTAAAGTGACGTAAACAATAGATGGTGTATTGGGTTGTGCTATCAATTGTTGCTGTAGTACATCCAATTTTTCATCATCTTGGGCTGCCAAAATAGAGAGATCAAGATTCTTGCGATAGAAACCTGTTACGACGATATCATCTTTTGCAATATTGAATTTATCTTGCATATCATTAATAACAGCTGGCGTCGCCGTGGCTGTTAGTAGTAATACTTGTGGAATATTTAAAGACTGTTGGTAATAAGGTAATTTCAGGTAATCGGGTCTGAAATTGTGCCCCCATTCTGAAATACAGTGAGCTTCATCAACGACGAGTAATGAGATAGGGACTTGACTGATAAAATGTCTAAAGCGCTCATTTTTCAATCGCTCAACAGAGATCATTAATACTTTAATTTCGCCTTGGCGAATATTTTGCATAACTTGCTGAGTCTGTTGCCAAGTTTGGCTTGAGTCGATAGATGCTGCGGGAATACCTTTTGATGCAAGGAAATCCAACTGATCTTTCATTAATGCTAAGAGTGGTGAGATCACCAGTGTTAAGTGTGGTAATTCAATTGCTGGGAGTTGGTAACACAGTGATTTACCCGAGCCAGTAGGAAAAATAGCGGCTGCAGAATGGCCATCAAGAACACGAGTAATGACTTCTTCCTGACCTGTTCTAAGAGAATCAAAACCAAAATATTTTTTAAGTGTTTGATGATACATGCTGAATACTCAATTGTCTTAATTGATAGCATCATACCGTATGTTGATGTCATAAGGGGAATGAGATATTAAATCACGTTACAAAATTGCGAAATAATTATCGTTGTATTCCTACCGACTAAATATATTTAAAGGAATATGTAAATGGAAACCATAAGCATCATTCTCACTATACGACGTGATATACAAACGTGTATCAGAATCAAAACTTATGGCGATATTTGCTTCTTGATAGTGAGATGATGTTGGTTTTAACGAAAGTGGCTGAAAAGTGTTTAACGCTTTGTTTGCACATAAGCCAGCATGGAAAAATGATAGTTGGAGGAGTGTATTACAGTTTGAAGAATCAAACGTTAATGCTGTTTTTGCTTCGAAGGTAGTAATAGGGGAATGGTTATTAAAACTATACGCTGATGGTGATGAAAGAAGCATAAAAAACAATAAGTATAATTTCATTGGTCTTTCTCGTTATTGGGATATAACAAGAAAATGCATATAGTGTTCCAATATGATGTTTATTGCTAATTATTCGAGAAAAAGGAAAAATAAATCGTTTGTAGATAACGCGTGAACGCATCCTTGCGTTGCTGTTTACTTAGTGTTTTGTGATTTTATCAAGATATCCCATAGCAAAAGCAGATAATACAAAGGTAATATGAATTAGCAGGTACCATATTAATTTTGAGTTATCAATATTTTCTATATTCATAAATATTTTTAATAAATGAATTGAAGATATTGCAACAATAGAGGCTGATACTTTGTTTTTCAATGAGCTTGCATCAAGTTTACCTAACCAGCCTAATTTGTCGTCATGATCATCGAGATCTAGGCGTGAAACGAAGTTTTCATAGCCAGAAAACATCACCATAACAACGAGTCCGCCAACAAGAGCAATATCAACAAGTGAAAGAATAATCAGAACTAAGTCCATACTTTTCATTGTGATAATAACTGGGATTAGATCAAATATCTCTTGAAAGAATTTCACTGAAAGTGCCAATAACACAAAGCTGAGACCGAAGTAGATAGGTGCCATTAACCAACGTGACCCATACATTATTCGTTCAAATAGTTTTTCCATCACAAAGTGTCTCGTAAAAGGGGGGGGAAGGGTAATCTAAAGTGGGATTTTAGATCGAAAATCTAGAAGTGAATAGTTAGAATGCACGATGAAAGCATTTTTTGCTGAAAATTTTATGCTTGAAGTAAATAAAAGGCTCTATCTTAAGATTACAGATAGAACCTCTTTACTGATTAAAAAGAAAAACCAATACCACCTGCATTATCGTAATGGTTGTAGTCAGAGATCGAAATACCGTAACCACTTTCTAACATCATATATCCACGTAGGCGCTTATAGATTGGAAAACTCCAGGTAATGCGCTCATAACCACGTGAAAATCCACTTTCTAAAGCGTTACGCACGGTTAATGAAATCAGATTATTATTATCAACAGCCCAGTTCATGCTGATGCGTCCGTATCCCATGTAGTTGGTAATATCTTTATTGTAATCTTTTGCACCAAAGTCGAGACGTAGCCATGGCTTGATACTTAATGTGTAGTTGTTATGTTCGAATGTGAAATCAGCAAATGCACGATTCCAGCTTCTTTCTTGTTCGCCGCCTCTACCATTAGATTCATGGACGAGACCAACCGTTGTTCCAGCATACCCCAAAGCATTATTTTCGGCTTTTTCAGGAAGGGTCCAAAAAATAGATGGCTCATATTCAGTGTCCCTAAAATAGGCTGAAGAAGCGTACGCTTGCCAATTTGAACGCTGTGTATAAGTAACATAGAGCTTGTCGTTTCTATTTAAAACACCAGATGCTAAACGGTACTTTAGGCTGATCTGAAAGTTAACGTTGTACTTACTTAATTTACCGTCTTCAGGAATAATCGATTGGTATTCTTGATAGTTAGGTTTTTGAGTGTAGTAAAAAGGTAGAACGTAATTGTCTTTGTACTGCTGAAGCAATAGATTATTTGAGCTTGAGTAATCTAACGAGTTATTAACCACTTCTTTAGCTAAAACATTACTAGAAAAAAAAGAACAGCCAATTAGCAGGGTAGAAAAAAGTAGAGGGTATCTAATTGGTTGCCATACAAATTGCGTCATAATTTTTATCGTCACAGTCATTTAAGAGTAAATTCTTATTATCATAGACAGAATTTTTATATTATGTATACAGATATTAATGAAATCATAAATTGGTTGGGTTTATTTATTAAAATAAGTATGAAAAAGGGACGTATTACAATACGTCCCTTGGATAAGATATCTGGCTATGTGGTTACTATTGTGATTCGATTTCCACTTTAAACAGCACTGCATAAAGTAGTGGAATAATCACCAAAGTTAAAATGGTTGCAAACAATAAACCAAACATGATTGTTACTGCCATACTCTTGAAGAAAGGATCAATAAGTAAAGGAGCAACGCCTAAAATTGTGGTTAATGCACCAAGTAAAACAGGGCGTGCACGACTTAAGGCTGAGTCAATAATCGCTTGATAAGGTGTTTTGCCTTCTTTTATTTCTACATCTGTTTGGTCAACCAGAACAATCGCATTTTTAACCATCATACCAATTAAGCTAAGGAAGCCAAGAATAGCCATAAACTCGAAAGGTGTTTGGAAAATAACCAGACCAATGGTAACGCCAATAATAGCTAATGGCGCTGTTAGCCAAATAATCAAAGGCTGTTTTAATGCATTAAACATAAATATCACGGATAAAATCATCGCAGCAAAACCATAAGGTGCAGAAATCGCGAGTCCTTCATTTGCGTCTTTGGATGCTTTATATTCACCGTACCATGTCAATTTATAACCTGGTGGTAACTCGATAGCTTCGATTTTTCCACGCAGTTCATTAAATGCATCGGCCGTCAGTACACCTGGTGCAGGATCTGCCTGAACCAAAATGGTTGGTATACGGTTAATTCGACGTAAGATGGCATCTTCCCACGTGACATTAACAGACTCGATTAATTGGCTAACAGAGATTGGTCCATTGACCATACGACTATGGACTTCTGTGTTTTCAATAGCACGTTCATGAGTACGTTCACTTTCTGGCGCACGAACAACAATTGGAATTAAGTCATTTCCTTCACGATATACACCAACCGTTCGACCTGATAGCGTTTGTGCAATTGCTTGGCTAATTTCCTGATTGGTTAGTCCATAACGTTGCGCTTTTTCTGTTGAATAAACAGGTTTAATAACAGGTACTTGTTGACGCCAATCATCTTGAACGGCAATCAAGTTTTGATCAGACAGCATGATTGACTTCGCTTGTTCAGCAAGATCACGTAGGACTCTACTGTCAGGGCCTTGGAAACCGGCTTCAATTTTTTTACCGCCCCCACGACCTAGCATGAATTTCCATACTTTGATCGAGGCTTCTGGGTATTTATTATCAAGCTCAGTTTGTAACTCAACAAGTAATGGAGCTATGTTACGGTAATCATCAATATCAATCAGTAATTGACCATAACTTGGATTGCGTGCTTCTGGTGCATAAGTCAGCATAAAGCGTAAGCCACCACCACCAATGAAGCTTGAGATATTCCCGATACCTTCTTTATTGGTAATATCTTGTTCAATCCGAGCGATCGTTTTTTCTGTATTGGTGATGTCTGTTCCCTGAGGAAGGTAGACATCAACAACAAATTGCGCACGTTGTGATTCTGGCATAAAGCCAGGTGGTACAAATTTCATCCCCCAAATAGCGCCAACCAGTGTTGCCAGTAGCAATGCCCCAGTTATTTTACGGTGTGACAAAACCCAAGTTAATAAAGCTTTGTAACTTTCTACAATTTTACTTGGCTTAGTATCTTGTTGTTTGATCTTAACTTTTAAGAACTGATGGCACAGTAACGGTGTTACGGTAACAGCAAAGACCCAGCTAAGTAACATTGAGTATAAGATCACCCAAAATAGCGAACCGGCATATTCACCCATATCTGACGGTGATAAGCCAATCGCACTGAAAGCACAAATACCCACAACAGTACCGCCTAAAAGCGGCCATTTAGTTGCATTGACAACCTCTGGAATAACGACATTACGATCTTCATTGTTTTGGAGGCGTACCAGAATACTGTCAGTTACCACAATGGCATTATCTACTAACATGCCTAATGCGATGATCAGCGCACCTAACGAAATTCGTTGCATTGCGATGTCATCAATTAACATGATGCATAGAGTACCGGCCACTGTTAAAAGCAATACAAAGCCAATAATCACGCCAGATCGAATACCCATAAATAGCAGTAAAACGATGAAAACAATCACCACAGCAGCAATCAAGTTATCTATAAAATTCGTTACCGAATCACGAACAGAGTCTGATTGCATTGAGATAATATGAAGATCCATACCCAGTGGACGTTGGTTTTCAAGTTCAGCAATACGCGCTTTAACCGCATCACCCATATCAACCACGTTACCACCAGTGACATTGGAAATACCAAAGCCAATCGCCCGTTCACCATTAAAGCGCATTAGCATGCTAGTGGGTTCTTGATAACCTCGGCTAACATCGGCAATGTCTTTTAAACGTAAAACAGTATGGTTATCACCAATACCAATTTGAAGGTTACGTAAATCTTCAAATGAATTAACGTTAGGTGTTGGAATAACAGGTAAACGCATACCATTAGATGTCAGACTACCTGCAACATTAACAATATTTTGTTTTTGTAATACTGATAAAACGTTATCAACTGACAAACCATAATTAGCTAAGCGCTCACTGGTGATCTCAACAAAAATACCTTCTTGTTGTTCTGCCAACGTTGCCGTTTTAGCAACCCCAGGTACCAATACAAGTTCACGACGCAGTGAATCAACGTAGTCTTGTATTTGCTTATCGGTAAAGCCTTCTCCCGTTACAGCGAAAAATAGGGCATAAACATCAGAGAAGTCATCGTTTACGATTGATGGGCCAGCACCAGGAGGAAGAAGACGTTGGGCATCAACAACTTTACGACGTAGCTTATCCCAAACTTGTTGAAGCGCTGCCTGATCTTTTGAAAATTCAAGTTTTATCTCAACAGTAACTTCTGACATTCCTTGTTTGGAAACAGACTTAACTTCTTTTAGTTCCTGTAAAGATTGCACCGCACCTTCAATGACATCTGTGACTTCGTCGGAAACTTCTTGTGCTGTTGCTCCTGAATAAGGGGTAACAATGACGGCTTGGCGGATCACAAATTCAGGATCTTCAAAACGACCTAGCTTTAAGTAACTGATGTAACCGCCAATTAAGATCAGTGCAATGATCACCCAAACACTTGTTCGTTTGGCGATGGTATAGCGAGCGATATCCATCTATTTACGCTCCATTTTTTGTATTATCAGTGTATGGGCGTACTTCCATACCTGGCTTTAACTTAGATACACCAGCGATGACAATACGTTCACCAACTGTTAGGCCATTAAGAACGGTAATACAGTTTTTGTTGACACTACCCACTGTGATGTAGCGTTTTGATACTGAATTGTCTTTATTCACCACCCATACAAATTGTTTGCTCTTGTTATCTGGAACGACAGATGCCAGTGGAACAATAATTGGGTTTCGGTTTTCTTGTGGACACAATGCTAGGTTTGGAGAAACTTTAACGGGCATACCCGGTAAGAGATTTAACCCTTTGTCGTCGTTAATACTAAGGACAACAGAGAAGGTTTGTGTGATCGGATCGGCTTGGGTTGAGTAGGTACGCAAACTCAAAGGTAATAATTGATCTGTATTATTATTTAACTCTGCAACAGCTTTATTACATGTCATTCCTGCAAGCATGACACTGTCTGTAATATTAATAACCACTTCTAAGTCATCAATATTATGTAATGTTAATACCGGATTATTAGCTTGAATTTGAACGTGATTATCAATTAATTTACGTCCAATGATACCACTAAACGGTGCAACTAACTGGGTGTAATTTAGCTTGTTTTTCGCTTCTTTTACGCGGTTTTGTGCCAAGTTATATCGGACAATAAGTTTATCTAAATCACTTTTAGAAATCGCTTGGCTACTTTCATAGATGGCTTTACCACGTTGGTAAGCTTTGCTTGCATCTGTTAATTCAAGTTGTGCGGCGGCAAAAATAGTTTGGGCATCTTTGGGATCAAGCTTTGCTAATAGTTGACCTTTAGTCACACGGTCACCTTCGTTAACAAAGATATGGTTTACTCGACCTGTGACTTGAAATGATAAATCGGCACGTTGCGCAGAACGAATGACACCGTTAAAGCTCAAATTAGTATTTGCTTTGGGCTTTACAATTTCAGTAAGCGCAGGGCTAATGATGGGTTCTTGAACTTGTTCTTGTTGTTCTTTATCGCCACAACCTGACAGTGCGACAAGCACGATTGATAAACTCACTGCGAGTTTACTAAATGAGAATGATGCCATTTTAGACATTGCTAATTGAGTTTTCACCGGATTCTCCGCTATCAGTATGGGACGGTATAAAAATTAGAAAATATGTTTATTTGTATGGAAATATAACAAGTAAACTTTTGGGTGTATTTTATGAGGGAATGGTATTTTGTAAACTACAAAGTGTACTTTTTTGTGACAAAATGTTAGATTAGGATCACAGGTGGTGAAAATAGGCAGTGAATCAATGAAGCAAACAGAACGTAAGCATTTAGCAATTATTGCGGCAGCAAAAGCAGAATTTATCGAACATGGATTTATTGCTGCCAATATGGATAGAATTTCACAGGTTGCTGAAGTATCAAAACGGACTTTATATCGTCATTTTGATAGTAAAGAAACGCTATTTATTTCAGTATTGAAGATCATTCAAGACTCAGTGAATGAAAATGTGCAATACCATTTTGATCCACAAATGCCATTAAAAACACAGTTAATTGAAATTACACGTCGTGAAGTTGATATCTTGTACCATACGTATGGTATTTCTCTTTCTCGTATTATTGTAATGGAATTTATTCGCCAGCCAGAATTAGCTAAAAACTTAGTGAAAGATTTGTATAGCACCAGTGCAATTGCAGATTGGTTTAAATTGGCGATTGAAGAAAAAGCAATTGTTGATAAAGATGTCGCTTTGTTAACAAATATCTACATGAGTTTATTCCAAGGCTTATTTTTCTGGCCTCAAGTCATGGAGCTAGCGCCACCTTGTGAAGGTATGCAAGTAGAAGAAAATATTAATACTGTTGTTGATGTATTTTTGAATTCGTTTGCTATTGCCAAGTAATATTCTTCATAAAAAAGATATCTCGATATTTACAATATTACTTCACGTTTATTTGATATATAGCATGATACAATCCCTCTAAGAAATAGGTTGGGAAAGTAAATACTTATTTGTAGTTATTGAATGGTGGTGTATATTTGCTTTAGCAATAACACTTATTGTCAACCGTAATATAATATTCATAACATCGGATTAACGTGATGAAAAAATTATTAGTTGTTTCTGCTTTTCTTCTTGCATCAACGTCAGCGTTTGCTGCAACTACCGCTGCACCGGCACAACCTGCTCACGGTGGGTTCACTGGTCCTTCAGTAACACCTGTTATTAAGACAATTAGCCAAGTTAAAAATGCACAAGATGACGCGGCTGTTGAATTAACAGGTTACATCACGACTTCACTGGGTAATGATGATTACATGTTTAAAGACAATACCGGTGAAATCAAAGTTGAAATCGATCATAATGATTGGAACGGCGTGAATGCAACACCATCAACGAAACTTAAGATCCGTGGCGAAGTAGACAAAGACTGGTCTGAGCGTACGATTGATGTAAAAGCCGTTGCTTTAGCTAACTAATTATTTCCTCAAAAATAATTTGAATAAATCGCTATTTCTGATTTAGAAATAGCGATTTTTTTGTTATTTATCTAAAATAAACTGCTGAATAACTTTGGCAACACCTGCATTATTGTTAGTGTCAGTAATAAAATTAGCGATAGCTTTCGTTTCTTCTGTTGCATTTCCCATTGCAACACCAAGACCAGCATACTCAATCATATGGTGATCATTGCCGGCATCCCCCATACAAATAACTTCACTTTGTTTGATGTCTAAGTATTCTGCTAGCGCTTCAACACCTACACCTTTATTACTATTTGGATTCATAAATTCAAGAAAAAAGGGAGCACTTTGTACAATCGTGTAGGATTGATAAAACGCTTTTGGTAATTGAGCAATGGCGGCTGATAGGCGATCAGGTTCATCGATTATCATTACTTTCATCACTTCTTCGTCATTTTCTAGTGTTGCAAAGTCTTCAACAGTAATTTCAAGACCATTAATTTTTGCTTCATGATCAGTGTAATAGTTATTTTCTGGTGTAATCAGGCCTTGACGACGAGTAAATGCATGAACATGAACACCAAGCTCATGAGCCAGTGAAGCAATGTTTTTAGCGTCCAAACCCGTTAATGTTTCGCTACGAATAATCTCTTTATTAGAGACGCGTTGAACGAGTGAAGCATTGTAACTTAAAACAAAGTCATTACTGCCTGTCATTTCTAGTTCGTTTAGTGCCCATGTCATCCCTTCTAAAGGGCGTCCTGACGCTAACACAATTGATACCCCTTGCTTGCGAGCGGCTGAAATTGCAGCTTTATTTTCTTGGGAAATCGTACCGTCAGAACTCAGAAGAGTACCGTCCATATCAAGCGCAACTAATTTATACATCATTCTACCCATTACAGAATTAAAACGGTTTTCATCATAAGCAAATTGAGCGCCGAAAACGATAAGAATAATGTTTAATAAGCGTTCTTTTGATCATTAATCGCTGACAAGTTTATGAATGTAATAAGCATTAATGTATTATTAAAAATTGTTACCAAATAATTATTTATTGTTAATAAACTTGGTATTTTTAGTTTAATTTGTTTAGACTACTAAATAAATTGGCACAATAAATTGCCTTTTGAGTAGTTATTAGCGCACAGAAAAATTGTTTTTTACTCGTTTGCGCTGACCGATTCGATATAAATGATAAGGATAATATTTATGCGAAAGCTTCTGGCTGCGACGGTATTGCTATCAGCAATGTCAGCATCTCAAGTTCATGCAAGTGAATGTGGAAAAGTCACTATTGCTGATATGAATTGGAACTCAGCAACATTATTAGCCAACGTCGACAGTTTCATTTTACAGCATGGATATGGTTGTGAAACGGATCTTGTTCCTGGCGATACGATGCCGACTGGTACATCAATGGTTGAGAAGGGCGAACCGGATATTGCACCTGAATTTTGGAGTAATTCGATGAAAGCCGCGTTAGATCGTGGTGTTGAAGAAGGGCGTATCCAATATGCAGGTACGAGCTTTTCTGATGGTGGTGAAGAAGGCTTTTGGGTTCCAGAATACATGGTGAAAAAAGATCCAAGCCTAGCGACTATTGCGGGCATTAAGAAGAATGCCAAACTTTTCACTCACCCAGAAGATCCTGAAAAAGCAGCATTTTATAATTGTCCAGCAGGTTGGAACTGCCAGATTTCTGCTGGTAACCTATTCGAAGCACTAAAACTTGAAGATGCAGGGTTTGATCTTATTGATCCAGGTTCAGGTGCAGGCCTTTCAGGTTCAATTGCTAAAGCTTATGAGCGTGGTGAAGCATGGTTTGGTTATTACTGGGCACCGACAGCGGTGTTAGGTAAATACAAAATGGTAAAAGTGGACTTTGGCTCAGGCGTTGATGCGAAGTACTTTAAAGAGTGTTTAACCAAGCCTGAATGTGTTGATCCGAAAGTTTCTATGTACCCACCGTCAGAAGTCGATACCGTTATTACCACCTCGTTTGCGAAACGTGCACCTGAAGCGGTGAAATACCTAGGTCAACGTTCTTTTACTAATGCACAAATGAATAGCCTTTTAGCGTGGATGGAAGACAACCAAGCTGATGGCGAAACCGTAATGGAAGAGATTCTAACGAATCACGAAGATATTTGGGTGAAGTGGGTTTCTCCTGAAGTTGCAGATAAAGTACGTGGTGCTTTAGCTGATTTGTAAGCTGTACGTCTACAGTGGTAGCTAACTACCACTGTAGCCACTTCGCTAAGGATATAGCGTAAGTGGGGAATAAAAGTAGTATGTATGGATAACAGTTATGTCAGATAAATCATGGTTAACTGAATTTCCGCAGCTTGAGCGTGCTCAGCTAGTTGAAATTCGAAAAACGTTGGACGGTGCTTATCGTTCTTTTTCTCGTGAATATGGCGACACAATCGAAGGCTTCTTCGATCCTCTTCTTTCTTTTCTTATCTGGTTTGAAAAACTTTTACTCGCCACTCCTTGGTGGATAGTGATTGCGGTATTGGCAGCGATTGCTTTCGTCGCAAGCCGATCGTGGAAATTATCACTTGGTGTCGTGTTGTCTTTTGGTTTCATCGGTGTGTTTGGTATGTGGGATAATACCATGCGAACCATGAGTATTATTTTAGTTTCTACGATGGTTGCCATAGGGATCGGAATACCAATAGGTATTGCTATGGCACGTTCTGAGAAGGTTCAGCGGGTTGTCACACCACTACTTGATGTGATGCAGACTATGCCTGCCTTTGTTTATTTGATCCCCGTTGTTATGTTACTCGGTCTTGGTAAAATTCCAGGCTTAATCGCTGTTGTTATTTATTCTGTCCCACCAGTGATCCGCTTAACCAATCTTGGTATTCGTTTGGTTGATGAAGAGGTGCTTGAGGCAGCGACAGCCTATGGCGCAAGCCCAATGCAGCGCTTATTTGGGGTGCAGATCCCACTGGCAATGCCTAATATTATGGCAGGGATAAACCAAACCATCATGATGGCACTTGCGATGGTTGTTATTGCTTCAATGATTGGTGTGAAAGGGTTAGGTCAACCGGTATTAAAATCGATTACCAACCAGTATTTCACCTTAGGTTTATTAAACGGCTTAGCGATTGTTGCGCTCGCAATTATTTTTGATCGTATATCACAAAGCTATGCTAAACGTACACAGCAACACTTAGGAGGTCGATCATGAGTTCATTATCAAAGCAGGATCCCCTCATTAGAGTGAAAAACCTCTATAAAGTGTTCGGTCCAAAAGCAAAAAAAGTTGTTCAACAAGTGAAAGATGGTGCATCTAAAGATGACATTTTAGCGAAAACCGGTCATACGGTTGGATTAAGCGATATCAACTTAGATATTTACCCGGGTGAAATTTTTGTGATTATGGGCCTATCAGGTTCTGGTAAATCAACCCTGATCCGTCACTTTAATCGCTTGATTGATCCAACTGAAGGGGTCATTGAAATTGAAGGGACAGATGTTATGTCACTCAATGAAAAGCAGCTTCAGGATTTTCGCCGTCATAAAATGTCGATGGTTTTTCAACGCTTTGGTTTAATGCCGCATCGCACGGTTTTACAAAATGTTGGCTATGGGTTGCAAGTACAGGGACTGAGTAAAAGCGCATGGCAAGTCAAAGCGAAAGAGTGGTTAGCGACTGTTGGTTTGACGGGATATGAAAATAGCTACCCAGCAAATCTTTCTGGTGGTCAGCAACAACGTGTTGGTTTAGCTCGCGCATTATGTACTGATGCTGAAATTTTATTAATGGATGAAGCATTCTCTGCACTTGATCCTTTGATCCGAAGTGAAATGCAAGATCAGCTTATTGAGTTACAAGAAAAGTTACATAAAACAATTGTCTTTATTACCCACGATTTAGATGAAGCATTACGGTTAGGCGATCGTATTGCCATTTTACGAGATGGGGTATTAGTGCAGCAGGGTAAACCTGTTGATATTTTATTAAACCCAGCTGACGACTATGTCGAAGCGTTTGTGAAAGACGTTAACCGTGCTCGAGCACTGACGGTTGAAACGGTTATGAAGCCACAAGTTGTTCGTATCTCTTCTGAAACGATTGGCGAAGCTGTTGCTGAAATGCGTAAAGTAAAAGATGATTTCGCGTATTACGTTGATAATCAAGGTTATCAAGGGGTCATCACGCAAGAGAAATTAGAGAGCGTAAAAGAATCTGATTATGCTAATGCAATAGACGCTTCAATGCTCGAAGATGTCCCAGCAGTTTCAACTGATGCGCTACTTGAAACCGTGATCCCTGAGACTTTAGATAGTGATCATCCACTGCCAGTAGTGGATGCTGATGGACAGGTAACAGGGCGATTGTCTCGTTCAACATTGGCTGAAGTATTGAGTGATCATGCAAATGACGCGGCATCAGATAAAAATGTTGAAGTCATTAAAAAAGTAGAATCTAAAGTCGCTTAAGTCAGCTTTTCTTACCATTGATTGGCGATAAAAATATAACCAGTGTGTTATTGCTTTTATTAGTAATTACCACTGGTTTTTTCGTTGTAAGGTATTAAATATGTTAACAAGGTACCGATAATGCGTCATGGATAGCGCAAATTGCTGACATTTTTTTTAAATAGTGGTCAAATACACGAAATAGTAAATAGCCTATATTCGCTCTATTTCTCAATGCATTCGCTGATTAAAAGCGAGAAATAGTCTAATGTCGTATGGTGAGCAAAAGACATGAGTATCTCTAAACAAATCCTCGTCGTTGATGATGATAAAGAAATCCGTGAACTACTGGAGGAGTACTTAACCAAGAACGGTTTTGAAGTCCAAACTGCCGCGGAAGGCGAGGAAATGAAACGTTGCCTTGCTGGTGGATATCCAGATTTGATTCTTCTCGATATCATGATGCCTGGTGATGATGGTTTTACCTTATGTCAGCATATTCGCAAAAAGTCAGATGTCCCTATTATTATGTTGACGGCTGTTTCTGAAGAGATGGATCAAATCATAGGACTTGAAATTGGAGCCGATGACTATATCGCCAAACCCTTTAGTCCTAGGCAGCTGTTAGCTCGTATTAAAGCGATATTACGTCGTAGCAAAGTGTCAGATAACCAACATTCTAACCCTAGTGCAAAATTTATTAGTTTTTCTAATTGGCGTTTAGATACCACAGCACATCGTTTAGTGAATGTACTTAATAATGAAGCGTTTGAGTTAACAAGTGGTGATTATTCATTGTTGATGCTATTTCTATCGAGACCGAATCAAATTTTAGATCGCGATACTATTTCATGTGCGACTCGTGGAAGAGATGCGCAACCGTCAGAGCGTGGTATTGATGTCGCATTAAGTCGTTTACGTAACCGTTTAGGCGACAAAGGTCGTACTCAGCGTTTAATTAAAACCAGTCGTGGTAACGGTTATATATTTACTGCCGATGTTCGTTATAACGACCATGTGTAAAGTTAGCCACATTATAGAGAAATAATATTAAGTGTGGTGATAGCCACACTTTTTTAATATCTTGAGATAGGTAGATATTGAATTATGAAATGGAAATCATTGTGGCCTAAATCATTGGTTTCACGTACTTTATGGTTAACTTTGTTGGCCGTCTTTCTTGCTCAAGTGATCGCAACAGGCATTTGGTACACCCAATCAAAAAAACGAGATTTAGAGGGGTTGCAATCAACATCTGCGAGCATGGCAACCATGTTTGCATCGACAGTGAATTTCTTTCAATCATTGCCGCTAGAATATCGCCATATTGTATTAGAGCAGTTGCGCAATATGGGCGGGACACGGTTTTTTGTATCGTTTAATGATCAAGAAATCAATATTAAGCCAATTAAAAATACTGAACAAAAAGAAATGGCAGTGTCAGTTTTTAAAACGGTGTTACATGAAAAATTACCTACCCTTAGCAATATTCAGGTTGAGTTTTCACGACCAGAAACGCTGCATGTATTAAAAAATGATATTTTGCTGTCAGATCTACCGCGTTCTTGGGTACATAATACGCTAAGTTTAGAGCCACTTAATCCCCCTATTTTAGTGGTGCAAATAGAGCTTGATAAAGGTCAGTGGTTATATATTGCAGCGTTATTGCCTGCCCCTTATATGATGCTAAAAGATGAGATTATTACGCGCCAGCAAATTATATTCCTAACCTTTAGTACCGTTTTATTACTGCTGTTTACTTACATCATGGTAAGACGACAAACACGACCATTAAAACAATTGGCGGATGCTGCTAACGCGTTAAGTCTTGATATTTACCAGCCGCCATTAAAAGAGCAAGGGGCGAGTGAATTAGTGATGGCAACGCAAGCATTTAATCGAATGCAGTTGCGTTTAAGAAAATATATTGAAGATCGTGAACAGCTATTTTCCTCTATATCACATGATTTAAAAACGCCGATTACTCGCTTACGGTTACGTGCAGAATTGATCGATGATGATGAAAAAATTGATAAATTTAATCACGATCTCGATGAACTCGAAATCATGGTGAAAGGGGCGCTACAGTGTGTAAAAGATACCGATTTACATGAGAATTTGGTGACCATTGATGTCGAACTTTTATTAAATAGTATTGCTGAACATCATAATCATAAAGACACCAAAGTTCGTTTACCTCAACACCCTATTTTGCCGATTATGGCAAAACCGTTAGCTTTAAAACGTTGTTTAAGTAACTTAATCGATAATGGTGTGAAATATGGACACAGCGTGACGATAAATGTCATTGATAGTCCAGATAAACTGATCATCACCATTAGTGATAAGGGACAAGGGATCCCTGATACAAAGCTAAAAACGGTATTTGAACCCTATGTTCGCTTAGCGACCGATAATACGGGGCATGGGCTTGGGATGGGAATTTCACGCAATATCGTACGAGCTCATGGTGGTCAGTTAACGATCAAAAACAGTATTAAAGGTGGGTTGTTAGTGACTGTTGTACTTCCTCGGTTATTAAAAAATGCTTAATGTTATTGTCGGATATAAGATGAAAATGAATATCAAGCAATGGCGTCTCTGCGCCTTATTACTGCTTGTTTGTCAGCCAGCTTTTGCAGAAGGGACTGTTGAAGTATTGCATTGGTGGACGTCAAAAGGCGAATCTAAAGCGATTCAAGTTTTAAAAGAGAAAATGGAAACGAAAGGGCATCACTGGAAAGATTTTGCCATTGCCGGTGGTGGTGGCCAAAGTGCGATGACCGTCCTAAAAATGCGGGCAATATCGGGGAATCCACCCACCGCGGCACAGTTAAAAGGGCAAGACATTCAAGAGTGGGGACGTTTAGGCTTTCTAACATCACTTGATAAAGTTGCAGAACAAGATCATTGGGATAACGTGTTATTACCTGAAGTGCAGCAAATCGTTAATGATCTTCAGTTGATAAAATATGACGGCCATTATGTGGCAGCACCAGTAACTTTACATCGTGTCAATTGGCTATGGATCAATCCACATATATTTAAACTTGCAGGCGCAAAAGTACCCACAACCTTAGCTGAATTTTATGTGGCGGCTGACAAAATCAAAGCGGCAGGTTATATCCCATTAGCTCATGGTGGCGAGTCTTGGCAAGATGCGACTTTGTTCGAAGCGGTGGCGTTAAGCGTACTTGGCGCAAGAGATTATACGAAAGCGTTTGTTGATTTAGATTTAACGGAGCTTAGTAGTGATAAGATGGTTGAGGTGTTCCGTCAGTTCAAAAAGATGCGACAGTATATAGATCCAAATGCAAAAGGGCGTCGTTGGAACCAAGCCACCGAAATGCTTATGCATGACAAAGCCGCAATGCAAATAATGGGAGATTGGGCAAAAGGCGAGTTCACTAGCGAACACAAAATTGCAGGTAAGGATTATTTATGCGTACCTGTACCGGGAACACAAGGTATGTTTTCTTATAATCTTGATACTATTACTTTTTTCAAATTAAAAAGTAATGAAGAAGATGAAATAGCACAACAAGATTTAGCGCAAATACTATTAACCAAGCCATTTCAACGAGCTTTTAGTTTATATAAAGGTTCGATCCCGATCCGTCAGGATGTATCGTTAAAGGGATTTGACTCTTGTTCATTAGCCTCAATGAAAGCATTTAAGGTTGCAGCAAAAAACAATGCGCTTGTCCCCAGTTTTTCGCATAATTTAGCGACATCCAGTGATGTTCAAAGTGCAATCATTGATGTTGTAAGCCGTTTCTTTGATGATCCAAGCGCGGATCCTAAAATGGCAGCTGTTCGCTTATCTCGCGCAGTAAAATCAGCAATGTAACTGCGTGTCTGTATTTGGAAAAGAATAAGGATAGGAAAATGGATTATTTAGCGAGTGTTGAAATAGAACCCAATGTGCCCGCGACAGCCAGTGTTATTTGGTTACATGGTTTAGGCTCTAATGGCCATGATTTTGAGGCTTTGTTACCGCATTTACAGTTAGAAGAAACATCGCCAATACGTTTTATATTTCCTCACTCACCGACGCTGAATGTCACCATTAATGGTAATGCCTTAATGCCAGCATGGTATGACATTATTTCATTAGATACATATCGTAAAATTAATGAAGCACAACTGATGGAATCTGCTCAAAAGGTAATAGATCTTGTCGAACGTGAAATTAGTCGTGGCATTCCTTCTGAACGTATTATTCTTGCGGGATTTTCACAAGGCGGTGCGGTAGTTTATCAAGCAGGATTAAGCTACTCCAAGCCATTAGCGGGAATATTAGCACTATCAACTTATTTCCCAACTGCAGAGGTCATTCAATATAGCGATGTGAATCGTAATATGCCGATTGAAATTATGCATGGCTCTTATGATCCCGTTGTTATTCCTAAATTAGGTGAAATGGCACGAGATGATGTCATTAAGGCGGGATTTAAGCCGCACTGGCGTACATACCCCACGGAGCATCAGGTTTGCATGCCTCAAATTGAGGATATTTCAGCATGGATAAAACAAACACTGTCTTAAATCTGACCTTAAATGGATTTAAAGATTTGTAGTGAAAAATGAAACGCATCAGAGCGGTTATCGATCTGATGCGTTTTTATTGCCGATTGCTTTACTTATTAATCGATCAGGGGAGCTTGATTTTCTAGTGAATCAAGCGGCTTACAACGTTTATTGATATCACGCCAAACAATAACCGCAACAATACAGCTCAATACTATAGTGGATATTGGCATGGTTAACCATACACCAACAACGCCAAGTAATTTTGGTAAGAAATACAAAAACGGTAGTTGTATTAGCATGTTACTAATTGAGATCACTAATGCTTTTGACGCTTGATTCACCGACATAAAGTACATTGTTGCCAAGACAATAAAGCCATCTAAAAATATTGCAAACAGATGTAAACGAATACCTTGGGTCGCCTCTAATGTCAGCGCGCTGTTGCTGCTGTTAAACAAACTGATCAAAGTTGATGGGAAGCTTGTCAGTAACAAGAACCAAGCGATACCTGCAATCACCGTTGTTTTCATGGCTAATATTAACGTTTTTCGGATATTTTGCGGTTGTTTCGCACCGAAGTAGTAACTTACTGGCGGTTGCAAACCTTCACCAATACCTTCTGCTACCAAGTAGTACATCGTCATCATGTAGCCGACAATAGCAAAAGCGCCAACGGTTAATTCTGTGCCATATATCATGAATTGATAATTGTGTAGTGCGACAACAAAACTACCATAGAGGTACATGATCAGTGCTGATAAGCCTAACACCATGATCTTTTTACTTTCTGACAATGAAAAATCAGGCAGTGAAATTTTTAGTTTTAAAGTCGAGTATTGAGAGCGAAAATAAATCAAGCCACCAACACAGGTAATACCTTGTGCGATCAAAGTCGCAATGGCAGCACCTTTCAATTCCCAACCCATTAATCCTAAAAACACATAATCAAGAAGAATGTTAGTCAGTGCGCCTATTACTAATAACATGGTTGCGATTTTTGGGCTTTCATCATTTCGGATCAACATTGGCATTGCGCCTGCCAATACAGTAATAAAGGCTGCATTACCAAAAGTAGAAACATAGTCTAAAGCAAGGTGCTTAATGTTTTGTTGCGCCCCTTGAAGTTGTAAAAAATAGTCGCCAAACAATGTAAACGCAGCAAATGAAAGACAGCTAATAATAAAAGTTAGGATCAAACCGGTATTAAAAGCGCGCTGAGCATTAAGCTCATTTTGTTCACCGCGGGCGATTGAAATTAGCGTCCCGCTGCCAATACCAATCATCAAGCCTAAGCCTGATAATACAAATGTTATCGGCCAAGCCATATTAATTGCGGCTAAGCCTTGGTAGCCAACGTAGTGGCCGACAAAGATCCCATCAACAATTTGATAGAGTCCATTAACCATCATTGCTGCAATAGAAGGGATGGTATAACGCCAAAAGTTTTTAGATATATTGCTCGACGACGGCATCGGTTCATTACTGTGCATAAATATTCTCATAAAATGGTCTACCCACAGGCTATTCAGTTGGTGGGAATCGCTGTATTATATCCGTATGTTAGATTGCTCAAAGATATTATATATCTGATTATCGGATGGATTGATTTATGGATTGGACATTAGATCAACTCAATGCTTTTGTTATTTCAGTACAACAAGGCTCTTTTTCGGCAGCCGCTCGGCGGTTAGGAAAAGCACAGTCACGGATCAGTACTGCAATTAGTAACTTAGAAGCAGATTTAGGGTTTGAATTATTCGATCGAAGTGCCAGATTACCAATCCTGACCCCTGAAGGTCAGCAAATGTATGAAGAAGCAAAGGTCGTATTAGCTCAATGTGAACGGTTACAATCTCGGGCATTGACGTTAACGCAAGGTGAAGAAGTTACCCTGACCATCGCAATGGATGAAGCATCACCATTAACCGCTTTTGAAGATTTCTTTCAACGTATTTCTGAGACATTTCCATTGGTGAAATTAACCATTATTAATGGCTCGAAAGATGATATAGCAAGCCGTGTAGATGAAAAAATGGCGGATATTGGCATATTATTTTTCAGTAAAACTTTGCCGAGTAGTTTAGAATTTACACCAATTTGTGAATTTAATTCATCATTAATTGTGGGGAAAAATCATTCATTAGCACAAATTTCAGCACCCACAGTGCAGCAATTAAGCCAGCACCGTCAACTATTAATTTGCGATCGAAGTGGACGCCACCACAGTGAAGCGTTATCCGCAAATTATTGGCAAATTGACAGCTACTATTCAATCACCTCGTTTGTATTGAGAAATATGGGCTGGGCATTTGTGCCTGATCATGTTTTTACATATGACTTTTTCTCCGAAGGGGTTGTAAAACTGTCGATGGAAAATATTCCCGCTTCGCAATGGATTGAAATGGGTGTTGTTAAACGCCGTGATCGAGCGACAGGGCCCGTTATAAAATGGATTCAGCAAGAACTAAAGAAAATGTTTACTCAATAGATTAAGTTTGATTATCTATTGTTGTTTTGATGGTATCGCAGTGAATGACACTGAATTATTACGCGCGAGTTGAGAAGTAAATGTCTAAAGAAGCACCAGCATCATCCTTACCACTTATTATTGCCGGTCCTATTTTACGGAAAGCGACAGCAACGCAATTAGTACTATGGTTTGTGACCACGGAACGATTGGATGCTACTTTTTACTTATATCAACAAGGTGATGATAATCCTTGCTACCAAGCCATTATTGCAGATGAACATCAAATTCAAATTGGTAAACATGCATGGGTTGTACTCGCACAGTTTGAAGGTGAATTTGCAGTTAATACTCCACTTGCTTACCAGCTTGATACCCAGCAAGGGCTTTTAACCGATTTAATTCCGTCATTAACCTACGATAATGAATCCATGATCAACATAGTGATCAACACTAGAGCCGATTATGTGTTACATGGTTCTTGTCGTAACCCTCATTATCCAAGCAAAGACAGCTTAGTGGTAGCAGATAGTAAAGTGGCTGAGCAACCCACTCTTGAACGCCCAAGTTTATTAATGATGAGTGGTGATCAAATTTACGCTGATCATGTTGCAGGTCCAACACTTGATGCGATTGAACAAGTGATCCAATTGCTAGGTTTACCCTCTGAAACGTTTGAACAGACTAGCATTGCAGATACAGAAGCCTTGTATCAGAGTCCTTATCATTTATATGGACGAGATAAATTATTACCAACGTATATTGATACTCAAACATGGTTAGGTAAATTATTGCCTGATCGTGTGGTGCCTATCTTTAGCTCGCGAGAATGTGAAAATCATCTGATCAGTTTTAGTGAATATTTTGCGATGTATTTGCTGGTATGGTCACCAATATTGTGGGGGTGGGTTGATCGTAAACGGTTCGAGAAACAGAATTTCACCTGTGGTGGGGTCCAAATTGCGCCTAAATGGCAGCAACAATGGCACCAAGAAAGCCATATTATGGATGATTTTGTTCAAGGTCTACCGCAAGTTCAGCGTTTGTTTGCACATATTCCGACGTATATGATTTTCGATGATCATGATGTGACGGATGATTATATGCTTAATCGTCGCTGGGAAACTGCAGCGTTTAATAACTTATTTTCACGCCGAATTATTGGTAATGCACTCATGAGTTACTGGCTATGTCAGGCGTGGGGCAATGCTCCCGAGAAATTTGAACAGCCGTTCCTTGATGACGCCAAGCGCTACTTTGCTGAGCCCTGTAATCAAACACAAGATGCATTTATTGCGCGGTTAAATCAGTTTGAGCAGTGGCACTATACGATTTCAACCACACCTAAAATGGTGGTATTAGATACGCGTACTCGACGTTGGCGTTCAGAATCGAATGATAACCGTCCATCAGGGTTAATGGATTGGGAAGCCATGATTGAGTTTCAGCAGGAATTATTACATGAACCAGCGGTGATTATTGTCTCTGCCGCACCAATGTTCGGTGTAAAGTTTATTGAAACATTGCAACGAATGATGACATGGATAGGGCAACCGTTGCTTGTTGATGCTGAAAACTGGATGGCGCATCCGGGCTCTGCCAATACGCTATTGAGTATTTTTACCCATACCAAAACACCGACTCAATTTATTATTTTATCTGGTGATGTTCATTATTCTTTTGCTTATGACATAACGCTTCGTAACCACAAAGGTAAATTTCATATTTATCAGATCACGTGTAGTGGTTTAAAAAATGAATTCCCTAATCGGTTATTACGCTTTTGTGATGCAATGGATAGAGCATTATATAGTCCTCATTCCCCGTTAAACTGGTTTACCAAGCGTAAGAAATTGCTGATTGAAAAGCGTGATCCTGATATTACAGGCGCGCACAGATTGGTGAATCGAAGTGCAATAGGAGAGTTATATCTTGCATCAGATGGTACGCCTAAAGTGATAGAAATTTTAACTGCTGAAGGTGAAACTATCCTTTTCCCAGTAAAAAAGTAAGGGTTATGTCAAACTGTGTTAACTGGGTGTCATTATTTTTTATCCTTGTTATAACAATGGGTTAAAGTAATGATGCTGATTATTTTTGAGTGTTTATTCATTTGTTTTCATTTTTTATAAGATTCTAGACATAAAATAGCTTAATTTGAGGGGCCTAAAATGCTAAATTGTAAGGCATTGCTCAAAGAGAGTTTGTTATAGGGTTAGGTATTTTGAGAAAACGATTGATGAGCCAGTTATACAATGAGAAGGTATTTGTTGCCTTTTTGTTTTTATCTTTTGCAGGTTTGGCTGGGGCTCTTTTTTTCGTTGCTGAAAAGACTTATGACATTGATTCTGTTGCTGGTGAAGTAACAGAAACGTTCTCAAAGTTTGAAACTGAAGAGCGAGAATTAGTTTTAAAAGTTATACCAGAAGACAGTGAAAAAGCAGTGAATGTTCCTATCAAGTCGAGTGTTTTTTGTCCGGTTGGTTCTGATGTTATACTGTTTAAAAAAGAATGTAAGTTATTCGGACCTACAGAATATGAGCTTATTTCATGTGGTTGTGATATTAATACTTATTAATATTAAATAAAGTAATAACTATTTATTTACATTGGAAAATTAATCTCTATTCATTCTATTCTCAAAGGTAAAGTCTTTTACTCATTATCATAGCTTATAAAATTAAAACATAGTTATTACTTACATATTATGCACCTGAATGATGGATATCAAAATATATAAAAAGGAATATGTTAATTAGTTAATAAAAGATGGTGTAGAAATGTTCGCAGTACAGGTTAATTACTTTTAAGGTACTACAACTTTTTCATTATTACTATTAGTATCACAACCAATATGGATTATACGTTTTGATGTATTAGTACTTAAGAATAAGATTCCTAGGTAATCAGAAACTGAATATATAGAACAATTATTATTGTTGGTTAACGCATTTTGCTACGCTTATATCGGGTGTGTTAGCCGATATCACCGCTGTGTTTCTGTGCTCGTCTCCGCCTTT
The DNA here is from genome assembly GCF_003026165.1 of Photobacterium sp. GB-1. Taxonomy (NCBI): domain Bacteria; kingdom Pseudomonadati; phylum Pseudomonadota; class Gammaproteobacteria; order Vibrionales; family Vibrionaceae; genus Photobacterium; species Photobacterium sp. GB-1. The sequence goes on from NZ_PYOB01000011.1 coordinate 57,762, forward strand.
TTTACATGTATGTTTATCCGTGAATTAGGTTCATTTTTTGATTAATATATTCATCATAGTTTTTGGATCGCATCTGCCTTAATCGTCGTTATTTCCGCAATAGGGTATGCACTAACGGATAGAAAAAACACACTATTAAATTTAGAGTTTTTTTTATAAATAATAGCTTCTCATTACATTGTTTAGGTCTTGAAATATTATTTGTCTTTTCTGTTTATTTTTAATGGGCAGTTTTTTCTTAGGCAATGGGTGATTATTATATAAGGGTTGTGAAAAGTATAGAATAATAAATGTATTCAAAATTGACATGGTTGTTATTAATATATTGAATATTTCAATTAATGAGAAATTCTACCTATTTAGAAAAAGAATGGAAAATAATGTTATATTATTTTCCATTTTTCATATTTTCCATCTTGAATTAAAAGAGATTTAATACCTAAAAGTAATAAATTGACCTATTATTGACTTGGAAATGACGTCATTAAGACATAGGTTTATCTAGTAGATAGATACTGTCAGGGTCATATTAAAACAGTATTCGTTACAGGGGTTTGTATGAAAAAAACAATTATCGCGATGACTATTGCAGGTTTATTTTTAGTTGGTTGTGATCAGGCAAAACAAAATACAGCTACAGATAGTACATCTGCTGCCCAACATTCAACCGTTGAAATGAAAGATAAAGTGACGGAACAATCAGGTACGGCGTTAGATGCAACTAAAAATACGGTGTCCGATGCTGCTGACGTAGTCAAAGATCAAACCAACAAAATGGTTGATAAAGCGGCTGAATTAAGTGATTCAGCGGTTACAAAAGCGTCGGAGATGACAGATGCTGTAAAAGAGAAAACAACTGACATGGTTAATAAATCAAAGCAAGTTGTTGATGATTCTGTTGATTCTATGAAAGAAAAAGCATTTGAATTGAAAACCTCTTTAACAAATTCATCAGCCGATGAAAAGACTTCTGCGGCAGTTGCAGAAATGAATAGTTCAGTATCAGAAGTAAAAGATACTGTTGCTGATGATTCAAAAGCGTTAATAGATGTGACAAAAGAAAAAGCAACTGAAGCGTCTGATGCGGTCAATAAAGCTGAAGATTCCGCGGATCATTCAATGGATGAAATGAAACATTCAGCGACAGAAATGAAAGATGCTGCAGTGGATAAAACAGCAGTGACAGAAGATAACGTAAAAAATGCCGCAAATGATGCAATGAAGTCTGTCGATGATTCAGCTCAAGCTGCGCAAAAAAAAGCCGCTGAAATGACCGATTCTGCTGTTGATAAAACAGAAAATGCTGCTGATGATTTAGAGAAAAAAGCATCAGATTTACTAAATTAAGCGTCCTAAAATTTCGAATATTATAGCAAGATACCTTGAAACTCTCAGTTGAGAGTTTCAAGGTATCTTGTTTTTTCTAAGGAGATTAAGATGAAAAAAACATTATTAGTTGCTGCAATTCTCGGTTTAGCACTTGTTGGCTGCGACCAAAGCACAGATAAAACCGCGACAGATATGCAAAACAAGGCATCAGATACCGCAACACAAGTGATTGATTCAACCAAAGCAGTTGCCAATGATGCTGTTGATGCCACAAAGCAAGCGGCTGACGATACAGCAAAAGCGGCGAATGATGTTGCAGATAAAGCAGTTGATGCCACAAAAGAGATGGCAGATGATGCAGGCAAAGCTGCGGACAATATGAAAGACGCAGTTAAGGATGCAACTGCTGAGTAATTGATAACATAGTTTATTATGGTGTTCTGTTTTATGACGTGTACATATCCATAATATCTTGTGTTATTTCAAGGAGATTAAGATGAAAAAAACACTTTTAGCTACAGCCCTTCTTGGTTTAGTACTTGTGGGTTGTGATCAAGCTTCAGATAAAACGTCATCAACGGCATCTGCGGCGAATGATCAAGTTACAGAATTATCACAGGCTGCTGATAATGCGAAGAACTCACTTGATTGGATGGGGGAATATACAGGTATTGAGCCTTGTGCTGATTGTTCTGGAATTGAAACAAGCTTAACGCTAAAAGACAATGGCACTTACATTTTAGATCAAACTTATCAAGATAAAGAAACCAAACCTTTAACTACAGAAGGTAAGTTTGACTGGAATGATAAAGGCGATACGATCACCTTGAATTTAGGTGGTGGTCAAACAGCTCAGTATTTCGTGGGTGAACAACGTATCTTCCATTTAGATAAAGATGGTAAGCGTGTCCAAGGTGATCTTGCTGATGCGTATACATTAAAAAAACAAGATCACAAATAACCCATTATGCTCGGAACACTTTGTTGTTAGCATATATATTAAGCCCTGATCACAGGGCTTAATTATATCTAGTGCTAGGATAGGCGATGAAGATCGCGAGTACTACTGAGAGCGTTGGATTTCATCATCTACCCAGCGTAAGAGTTGCTTAATCGCTCGTGAAAGCACTTGGTTTTGACGCACGATATATCCCAAACTGGTTGTCGGGAAATCAGGCAGTGGTGTTATTTGTGTTTGTAAGTGTGGTTTTGAATGTAAAGAAAAACTCGGTACTATTGCGACACCAAATCCCGCTTCCGCCCAATCAATCTGCGCATCTACACTGCCTACTTCCATTACATGGTATTTTTTTAATTTTAATAAAGGCAATGCCATATCAATTAATTCACGGGTTCGGGTATCGTGGCCGAGCAAAATCAATGTTGGTTCTTCTGCTGCGAGAGGTTCGGCTGGGATGATTTGTGAAGGGTTAGCCGACAATGCCTGCCAGCGTGATAAGCCATTACCTAATGCGCACCATTTAACTTGTCGTAATTCAGTAAAATGCAGTGGTTGACTCTCTTTCTGTGCAATAACGAACCCAAGATCCGCCTTCGCGCTTTTGACTAACTCGGTTGCTTGAGATGAAGTGGTATTAAAAAGAGACAGATCAATCCCTGGATATTCTTTCTTGAAAGACTGAAAAGGGCTAATTAATAACAAACGAGAAATAATATCACTGGCTGCTATGGTTAAAGTACCGCGATTAAGCTCATTGATAGCGTTCAGATCGGCCTGACAAATTTGCAGTTCCATTAAAGTATTTTCTGCACTTTGTAACAGACGTTCACCGGCTTGAGTTAAACGAAAAGGGTTACGCTCAATTAACTTAACCCGCGTGGTTTGTTCTAATTGCTTGAGATGAAGGCTTACATTAGGTTGCGTCATATGTAGCGCAGCTGCAGTTTTACCAAAGTGCTGGTGCTTTGCCAAAGCGACAAAGGTATTGAGCCAGTGGATATCAATCATATTCGCAATGATTTCCTAAGCAGTAGATGATATTTATTATCATACATAACATATTGAGTAGAGAAGATTAACCATACTCCATATATGATATTCTTATCAAGTTAATAACGATTATTAATTATTCTTATTGACTAGATGAGCATAGGATAGGTGTCATTGCTTTTGAGGAGATTTAAATTATGTCGTCTATTGTTGTTGTTGGTGCTAACTGGGGTGATGAAGGTAAAGGTCGTATTGTTGATTATTTAGCAGACCAAGCTTCAGCAAGTATCCGTTTCCAAGGTGGTAATAACGCAGGTCACACTGTTGTTAACGATTTTGGTACGTTCAAATTGCACCAATTACCTAGCGGCGTATTTAATCCTGATTGTATTGCTGTGTTAGGCCCTGGCATGGTGATCAGCCCTGAAAAACTGTCTTTAGAAATCGAAGAAGTAGCAACATCAGGTGTTGAAGTGAAACTTTGCATCTCAGATCGTGCAACATTATGTCTACCGCTTCACGCACTGGAAGATACCTTAGAAGAACAACGTCTAGGTGATGGTGCTTACGGTTCAACACGTCAAGGTATCGCTCCTGCATACGGCGATCGTGTAATGAAAAAAGGTATTCTTGTTGGTTGGTTAAAACAACCTGCAGTGTTACGTGAACGTATTCAATTCATGATGGATTGGAAACTTCCTCAACTTAAAGCGCTATACCCATCATTTGAATTCACCCAAACAGCAGAAGAAATGACAGAGTGGCTATTAGAGGTTTCTCAACCTTGGCGTGACAGTATTTGTAACGTAACAGAGCCACTTAAAGCACTACAAAAAGAAGACAAAACGTTGTTGTTTGAAGCACAACTGGGTGCGGGTCGTGACTTAGTTTACGGTGAATACCCATGGACAACATCTTCAAACGTAACTGCAGCTTACGCTGGTATTGGTAGTGGTTTACCTGCTCTTCATCCTGAGCGTGTTATTGCAGTAGCAAAAGCATTCAGCTCTTCAGTAGGTACGGGTACGTTGATCACTGCAATGGAAGATCAAGATCAATTCCGTGAAGATGCAAAAGAATTCGGTGCAACAACCGGTCGCCCACGTGATATGGGTTACTTCGATGCAGTGGCTACTCGTAACGGTGTTGAACTACAAGCAGCAACTGAAATTGCACTAACTAAGATCGACTGCCTAACAGGTATGAAAGATCTGAAAATCTGTGTGGCTTACAACGGTGAGCATACTGAAAACCCAATTTGGCCTCAAACTGCATCACTAACGGCTGTATACGAGCAAATGACTGGTTGGGAAGAAGATATTACAGGTTGTCGTACATTTGAATCGCTACCTAAAGGTGCACAAGAGTACGTACTTCGTATTGAAGAGCTAATGGGCGTGCCAGTTAAAATGGTTTCTGTTGGTCCTGAGCGTGATCAAATGATCCTTCGCTAATATACGTTCAAAGTAAAAAATAAAAACAGCGGTCGTGTTAATTATTAACACGACCGCTGTTGTATTTGTTATTCTAAGCCGCCGCTGTTACTGTTTTTTTCTGTTGTATCTTTTGCATAAATAATACGCGTTAATTTAGGCGCAATAAGTAATGTAATTAGAGCTATTGCGGCTGTACCAACACCAATTTCATTAAACACTTTGCTATATATGATAAGTGTCTGATGTGGGTCATCAATATTACTCGGTACTGCTGTTAATGATGCTACCCAGCCACCGATAACAGCCGCTGTTGCAGAGGTTAAGAACCACATTCCCATAGCAAAGCCCATCATACGTTGTGGTACAAGCTGTGCCACCATGGCTAAACCTAGACCTGATACCAATAATTCACCAATAGACTGGAATAGGTAAGAGACCACTAGCCAACCAGAATTAATAATGCTTTGGCTATTTGCAAACTTAGCACCTACTGGAAGGACTAAGAAAGCAAGGCTACATAGCACCATACCGAATGCAAATTTGAACGGCATTGAAAAGCGTTCGCCTAGCTTATTGTAAAGAATCGCTAATAGTGGGCTTGCAAGCATAATCCACATTGGGTTTAGTGCTTGGAATTGTTCTGGAGCAACGGATATTCCGAAGATGTTATGTTCAACATTGTGAATGGCGAAGAAGTTCAATGATGTCGGCATCTGGAAGTAAAGTACGAAGAACACAACCCCCTGAAGCATAAGTACAAAAGCAACGAGCATTTTTGCTCGTTCGTTGCCTGATGTTGAAAAAGCTTCTTTAAAGTACAGTGAAACAATAGCAATACCTGCAACGACTAGAATGGCATGTGCGTAAAATAAATGCTGAAGCAAGAATGAACTCACAAAGCTTAAAGCGACTGTACCAATAACAACACATAAAAAGTAAAAGCTATTCATGGGTTTCATATCAGCTGGGGAGCCAAAATCTTGAACGGTTTTTTTGCTCACAATAAAGTTTGCAATGGTAATGATTAAACCAATAGCACTCACTGAAAACGCAAAGTTATAACCGAATTTGTCAGCAATCCATGGTGTTAAAAGCATTGAAAAGAACGAGCCTAAGTTAATCGCCATGTAATACATGGTAAAAGCACCATCTAAGCGAGGGTCATTTTCACCGTATACTTTCGCCAGTAAGCTTGAAGGGTTAGCTTTAAATAAACCATTACCCATAGCAATGAAACCCATTGCGATATAAATCATAGATGGGCTACCATTACCGTGACTCGCTGAAAGACCAAGTAATGCATAACCTATTGTCAGGACGATTGCACCAAGCGTAATTGTACGTTTGGTTCCTAAAACTTTATCACCAACCCAACCGCCAAGCGCTACTGAACCATATATCAATGCTGTAAAGGCACCAAATAATGTAAAGGAAGCAGACTCTGGCATATTAAGAATTTTGACCATATAAACAGTCAAAATTGCATTCATTCCATAAAAGCCAAAGCGTTCCCAAAATTCGATGGAGAATATCAAATAGAAGGGTTTTGGTTGTTTAAATATATTAACGTCAGACATTACATTCCTTAGTTTGCATTGTTATTTTTTTGTATCTTTGTTGTGATAAGGTTGCATTCTTGACGAAGCTACTATTTTGAATAGTCATCAGCAATTGGGTAAATATAAGTTATTATTTTTGGTTGATTGCAATTAATGGCTTTATGTTTTTTATTTATAACATAAAAACAATAGGTTACATTTATAATGGTCAACTTTTTTATTGTTAAAATATAATAGAGAAAAAAGTTATAAATATCGAGTGACTGAAAAATATCAATTACACAGTGTTTAATAGGTTGTGTATTACTTAAAATTGCACCAAAAATGAATAAATATAAAACTTTGTTTTATATTGGGAGCGATGCGTAATAGGGGGAGGTAATAGGTTTATATAGGTTTAAAAAAGCAGAGTGATTTCCGAATTAATGATAGCGAAGTAGCTAATATGCAATATTGAGATGGCCTTTGTTATCACAATAAATGAGCGTGTTAATTATCAACTCGCCCATTTTCTTTAAACTAATGAAAAGAAGGGAAGATATTCCATTCTTTCATTTTTATGAATACCTAGAAGGTGATACCTGCCTTCATTACTATGCCTACCATCATGGCAAAGTAAGCGAGAAATCCTAAAAAATTACCAACCCAAATTGTCGGGTTTTTATGGTAGAGACCATAAATAAACCAGAGCAAAGAAATAAGCGCATACATAGACCAGGTGGTTAACGATAAACCATGGGCATGATTGGGATGGGATATAAAAAGCTTATATAACTGAGGCAATGTTGCAATTGGGCTTACTAACCCCATAAACAACATGAGCGGTTCAAGTTTCTTCCCTAAACTCTCCAACAGCGACATATGAATTAAACTCCTAAACAACTAATAATAAATAATATTTTTAAAAGTTTAGCTATATTGCTGATAAAATGCTAAAAATATACCCAAGTAATTTCAAACTACAAGGCCTATCGTATTATCAAAACCTGTTGTTTGAAGCTGCTTGGGTACATTGTTCAAATTTTCGTTAAAAGAAATCGCTAGAAAATATTATGCTGCAGCAGTTTCTTCTGTTGTCTCTTTAGCGTAGATCACGCGTGTTAGTTTTGGCGCAATAATTAGGGTAAGTAGAGCAATCGCGGCAGTAACATAGCCAATCACCCCAAAGACATGGCTATAAATGGCTAATGTTTGTTGTGGATCCACAATCTTGCTTGAATCTGTTGTTAGTGTTGCTACCCAGCCAGCAAGAACCGCAGCCGTTGCTGATGTTAAGAACCACATACCCATCGCAAATCCCATCATACGTTGAGGAACAAGCTGAGCGACCATCGCTAATCCAAGACCAGATACTAGCAGCTCACCAATAGATTGGAAGAAGTAAGATAACACTAACCAGTTAGAGCTGATAACACTTTGGCTATTGGCAAAGTGCGAACCAAAAGTCAGTACTAAGAAAGAAAAGCTACATAGCACCATGCCGAGTGCAAATTTGAATGGCATAGAGAAACGATCACCAAACTTATTATAAATAATGGCAAGGACAGGGCTAGCAATCATGATCCATAGTGGATTCAGCGCTTGAAATTGTTCTGGCGCAACACTAATACCAAACAGATCATGAGAGATATTATGGATAGCAAAGAAATTAAGCGAGGTTGGCATTTGGAAATACAGTACAAAGAAAACAATGCCCTGTAACATTAATAAAAATGCCACCAACATTTTAGCGCGTTCAATACCAGATGTTTTTAATGCTTCTTTGAAATACAACGCAACAATAGTGATTCCCACTACCACCAAAATAGCGTGTGCGTAGAATAAATGTTGTAGCAAAAAAGCACTGACGAAGCTCAGCACAATTGCACCGACTAATACACTAATATAATGCACAACATTAACAGGCTTCATATCAGGTTTTGAACCAACGTTTTTCACGGTAGAGTGACTGATTATAAAATTCACAATCGTGATCACCAAGCCGATAGCACTGACGGAAAACGCCAAATCATAGCCAAATTTTTCTGCAATCCAAGGTGTTAATAGCATTGAGAAAAAAGAGCCTAAATTTATCGCCATGTAATACAAGGTAAAGGCACCGTCTAAACGGGGATCATTCTCGCCATAAACTTTGGCTAATAAACTTGAAGGGTTCGCTTTAAATAAACCATTACCCATAGTAATAAAGCCCATCGCCATGTAAATCAGCATTGGACTGCTATTTTCATGGCTGGCTGAAAGCCCAAGAAAAACATAACCCGCAGTAAGAATAATGGCACCCAGTGTGATTGTACGCTTGGTTCCTAATACTTTATCACCCACCCAGCCGCCAATCGCGACAGATCCATACACCAGTGCTGAAAAGGCACCAAATAAAGTAAATGACGCAGATTCCGACATACCAAGAATTTTAACCATATACACAGTTAAAATCGCTTGCATACCATAAAAGCCAAAGCGTTCCCAAAATTCAATTGAAAATATTAAATAGAAAGGTTTTGGTTGTTTAAATATATTTACTTCGGACATTGCGTACCCTTAAATTTTATAATTATTTTATTTTCTGTATTTTTAGCTATTCAGTGTTAGAAAAAGACACCTATTTGAAAAAGTACTAGTATTATCCGTCATCAGCAATTACCTAAATATAAGTTGTTAATTTTGGTTGGTTGCATTTAGTTGTCACTAGTTTTTATGTGTAGTTAAAACAATGGCTTGTGTTAGTTTTTTAGCTGCAATCTTATTATTAAAATACAGTAATAAAAAAGAGTTAAAAAATTCGAGTGGCTGCCAAATATCAGAAAACAAATGGCGAAAAATATAAAGGCGAGCATGTGTGAACGATTGTGTATTAGCTATATATGCAAATAAAGTGGGTAATTATTAAATATAGTTATACGTTTTAACGAGGGATGTAAAGAAGGATGTTAATAGGTTGAATATGGATTTAAAATAATAGCAGAGCGATTTACGATTACGAATTAACGATAATGATTAGCTAACAATGGATAGGAATTACCTAAGATATTTACTTGCAAAGATGCTCGGGCTTGTCTAACACTCTTGATAGGTGCCGATTGAACGACACCTATATTTATCTGTTAAGCAAGTGTTCCTGCAATCAGTGAGGTTTTTTCTAGCCACTTTAATACCGCTAATGCAGCGGTAGAACACAGGCTTTCATCGGTACTATCAATGAATCTTTGTTCTTCGATTTCAGCTGCAGGTATAAGATCCCCAGAATAATCAGCAAAGTAACACGTCAGTTTTACTGAGATGCCTTCTGCCTTACCATCGGCCTGAGCCGTAAATGTTTCCATGTACTTAATGCTGTTTGGTATAAGATCAACGGACAGTTCTTCTTTGATTTCACGGGTTAGTGCTTCAATGTCACTTTCACCGGCTTCACGTTTACCACCAGGAAGGTAAAACAGCGCTTTACCTTGAGATCTTACTACTAAAAATTTACCGTCTTGAATTAAAACCCAAGCGAGCTTATCAATTACTTTACTCATTTATTTACTCAATAATTTGCTGTAAAAACGTTGCGCCATTTTTCATTCTTATAGTTTAAGCACTTAGACAGGTCATTACTTCTTCTATCACAGCTGCAACGCGGTTAGGAATAAATCGGTTGGCGTGAGTGCCTAAGTATATATTCTCGCTGACTTCATTGTTAAATAAATGGATATTTACATGCGCTTTATCTTGAAAGGCATCCACAGCGTAACGAGGTAAAATAGTAAACCCTAGTCCTCGTTTCACGGGTTCTAAAATAAGGTTAATTTGGTTAGAAAATCCTGACCGCTTAAATTGGTTAATATGCTTAAACTCAGGGTAATTAACACTGAGTAACTGGCTTGCATGATAAACCCCATCAGGGTGATCAATAAAACCTAACTCAGTAAGCTTGTCCCAACTTGGCGATGAAATAGAGGCTGGCGTAACCAGCAAAAGCGCTTCTTTACCCATGGCATTCAGGGTTATATCGGCTTTATTTGAAAGGCGTGTCATAAAGCCAATATCGATACGCTGCTCTGCAAGTAAGGTTTCTATTTCATGGTTAGGTGCAAAGCGATAATCAATAACTAATTCAGGATATTGTTGTTGAAAAGCCAGCAAATGAGGGTAGAGCTTCAAACCAATGCTACCAGGAGAAGCAATGCGTACCATGCCTTCATAACGAGGATCAATACTGATCCTTTTATCTAAATCTGTAAGCGACAATACAATTTGGTTAGCTTCGTTGTACAAGCGTTCACCAGCGTGAGTCAACGTGAATTTTTTTCCGTGGCGAGTGAGCAGAGGTTGCTCTAAATATTGCTCTAATTTCTTTATATGTTGGCTGACACCGGATTGCGTCATATAAAGCTTTTCAGCGGTATGAGTAAAATGTCCAGTTTCTACCAAAGTACAAAAGCTACGTAACCAAATGGGATTAATCATTACAAAACGTACTCATTTTTATTATGAATGATAATTTTACTTAATAACATGTGATTTGTAATCTACTCACATCAACAATAACGATGAAGAGAACAAACCATGACAAATCAGACTTACCCACGTAGCTTTTCTCATATTGGTATTTCAGTACCTGACCTTGATGCTGCGGTTAAGTTTTACACCGAAGTTCTGGGGTGGTATGTGATCATGGAACCAACAGAAATTATTGAAGATGATTCCGCGATTGGTGAAATGTGCACAGATGTTTTTGGTAGTAACTGGGAGCGTTTTCGTATTGCACATTTATCAACAGGTGATCGTATTGGTATCGAACTGTTTGAGTTTAAAAACCAAACCAATCCTGAAGATAACTTCGAGTATTGGAAGACAGGGGTATTCCACTTTAGTGTTCAAGATCCTAATGTTGAAGAGCTTGCAGAAAAGATCGTTGCAGCTGGCGGTAAAAAACGTATGAAAGCACCACGTTTTTATTACCCTGGTGAGAAGCCATACCGTATGATTTACATGGAAGACCCATTTGGTAACATCATTGAAATTTACTCTCATAGCTATGAATTACACTACAGTGCTGGTGCATATAAATAAGCGTTAAGTGTTAGCTTTGTTGTAAATAATACGGTGTTGTTATAACCAAAATCCGGCTTTACATTTTCTTTGAGGAAAGGTAAATGAGTCGGATTTTTTATATTTCAGTATTTGTTTTGGTTAATCAGCTTTAATAAAAGAGGTGACTTCGTCTTTGGTTAGGTAACGCCATTGCCCGACTTCAAGATCAAGCGTCACCTCGCCAATCGCTTCACGGTGAAGAGACACGACGCGATTACCAACAGCGGCAAACATGCGCTTAACCTGATGAAACTTGCCTTCAGTAATCGTCAGCAATACTTCTTTCACTGAAATAATGGTTAATATCGCTGGTGCGGTTAACTTTTGTTCGCCTTGTAATTTGATCCCTGCTTTAAATTTTTCGGCCACGTCTGCCGCAATATCTCGAGACAAACCAACCCGATAAACTTTACTGCATTTTTGATTTGGTGATGTGATGTTAAATGACCAACGCCCATCATCAGTGATCAGTACCATTCCTGTGGTATCCGCATCTAAACGCCCTGCAATGTGTAATTCAGCGATATTTTCAATATCAAGGTAGTTAAATAGAGAGGGATAAACTTCATCAATATTTGAGCAGATAGTGCCCGCAGGTTTATGCATTAGGATATAGCGAAACTCACGCGCAATTAGCCTTTTGCCATCCATGATAACGGTATTATTCTCATGTACTTGTGTTGTTTCATTGATAATTACAGCATCGTTGACGCTAATATTACCGGCGTGTATTCGCTCTATGGCTTCTGCTTTAGTCAGTTGGGTACTTTTACAAATAAATTTATCAAGACGCATAACACTGAACACAAGTAGGGAAACAAGCGCATTATTATCCGTTATCATTTCTATTTAGCAATCCTGAACCTTAATTTAGCGAGTGTTTTTTATGCGAAAGAGCATTATCACTTTACAGGTAAATATCCATTTTTATCTTCTATGCGAATAAATATAGTGGTCTGATACACAAACACTGACAAAGTTGGTTAATAAATTGTTACTTATTTGTTTGTTATGCTAAAAACAACTTTCCTCATCGAGCGAATAACCATGAAAAAAACACCAAATAAAAATTGGAACCCCATGATTATTTTACTTCACTGGTTGGTTGCGCTGACTGTCGTTGGATTATTTGCGCTTGGCTGGTGGATGGTTGATTTAAATTATTATCATGCTTGGTATAACACTGCGCCTGATACTCATAAGAGTACTGGTTTGATCTTATTCTTTGTATTGATCGTAAGGTTGCTATTAAGAGCATTAACTGACGCACCAGCCACTCTTTCTAGTCATGCTCAATGGGAGCAATGGCTCGCACAAAAAACGCATTGGCTATTGTATCTGCTGTTATTTGTGGTGATGTTCAGTGGTTACTTGATCTCAACTGCCGATGGAAGAGAGATCAGTATCTTTGGTGTATTTGATATTCCAGCAACGCTTACAAGTATTCAAAATCAAGAAGATATCGCGGGTACTATTCACTGGTATGGTGCTTGTGTGTTGATTGGTTTTGCTCTTTTACATGCTATTGGCGCGTTAAAACATCACTTTATAGATAAAGATAACACGCTAAAACGCATGCTAGGCAAAGCATAATGACAAAATTAGATAAGACGTATTACGACATAAACGGAGATTATGATGAAAAAGCGCCTACTAAGATCTTTTATTCCTTGCACACTTTTGGCTGCGGCTAGTATGTCATCAGTAGCGCTAGCAGACGATTATAAAATCGATACTAATGGCTCACATGCATCGATTCAATTTCGTATCCAGCATCTTGGTTACAGTTGGTTGGTAGGGCGTTTTAATACCTTTGATGGTGAGTTTAGTTATGATGAAAAGCAGCCTGAAGCATCAAAAGTTAAAGTGAATATAGCAACGGCGAGTGTGGACTCCAACCATGCTGAGCGTGATAAACATTTACGCAGCAGTGATTTTTTAAATGTTGAAAAATTTCCAGAAGCGACTTTTGTTAGTAGCTCTTTTAAAGAGTTGGGGGATGGCAACGCTACCATGACAGGTGATTTAACGTTAAATGGCGTTACAAAGCCGGTTACGATTGATGTTAAACATGTTGGTGCAGGTAATGATCCGTGGGGCGGCTATCGTCGTGGATTTGTTGGTACTACAATGATCTCATTGAAAGATTATGATATTAAAACAAATTTAGGCCCTGCTTCTACAGAGGTTGAGTTAGAACTCAATGTTGAAGGGATCCGCCTTTAATTGAGTAAGGTAGACGAGTTAGCATTTATATAAAATGTAAGCGCTAACTCGTTAGTGATAGATATTGGAGCTATAGAAATTCAGTACGCTCATCAACACATTCGTAAGAGCCCATTTCAAATTCGCGGCAAATCCAAGGACGGTTTTCATAAATCGTACACATGAAGGTCTCTCTATCAAGTGCAGAGCACCAACCATCAGCGAGTCGAAGCATAGTTTCACCTCCCCACATATCTCGTTTGATATGCCTTTCTGGTACACCTGTATCTGAGATAATCATCACCTCTAAACGGCAGCAGCATGCTTTACAGTTAGAGCATGAGACTTCAGGTGTGGTTTCATTTTTAATTGGGATGTTCATAGCTTGAAAAACACAGTTATCTTTAAGTAACTCAATGCCGCATCATACCCCAAAACGGCATTGCTATCTTATGTTTTCCAATCTTGCGCCATGTTATAAATATCGTATATATCAGATGTCGTTATATATTAGGTAATTGCATTGTACCTTTTATGGTTGTAATCGCTGAGCCTATGAGTTTTATACGTCCATTGGGTAATAACTCGGTACTGACATATCCACCACGCGCAGATGCTTGATAACCATTAAGTTTTACTTTATTGAGCTTTTCTGACCAGTAAAGTGTTAAAGCACAGTGTGCTGAACCTGTTACGGGATCTTCATTAACGCCAACCCAAGGGGCAAAAAAGCGAGAGATAAAATCAAGATCATCACGCTGAGTTGGTGCAGTAATTAACACACCACGACCATCAATTTTTGTTAGGCGATCAAAGTTTGGCGCAAGATTTAATACAATCTCTTCGTTATCAACTTCAATAAATATCTTCGAATCAAAAATACCATAAGCAATAACATGTGTAGCTTCAATGCCTAAAGACGCTAACAATTCTGTGGATGGTGTGATATTAAAATCAAGTATTGGTGCCGGAAAATCGAGTTCTATAGTTGATGATCTAATTAAGGCGCTTAATGATCCTGACAGGGTATTAAATGTCACGGTATCATTAACGTTAAAAAGTTTTTTTTCTTTTAAAATATGAGTAACGGAAAGTGTACCATGGCCACATAGTTTGACTTCAGCTTGAGGTGTAAACCATTTTAAGTTCATGTTATTTAATGATAAAAAAGCGGTTTCTGATACTGCCATTTCCGCTGCAATCGATAGCATTAAATCTTTCGATAACGTTTCTTTTGTAATGCAAACACCCGCAGGATTACCTTTGAATGTTTCATTGGTAAAAGCATCAACTTGATAGATCTCGATATCCATTATTTCCTACTCTTCTTTCTCTTATTTATTATTATCGTAGCAAGTCACCCTGCGTATGTTGTTAACTCATTGTTAAGTTTCTGATATATGGTTTTTTATTCATCCATATATAGATGATTTTAATTATCTACATCAGGGAACAACAAGAAGCGAACCATAAGATATTTGGTTAGAAAAAATCAGTTTACAAATCCGAATAAAAATGTTTGTGTGGAAGTTATGCAATAATTTTGGTATTATGTAAACAAGTCTTTATATTACTTTTAATGAATTGAATAACTTCACCAGCAAAGCCATATATTGACCTCCTAGCTTATCTATATCTTTCCATATCATGCACTATTGTTGCTTGATAACGGCAATATTCAATTATCGACCGATATAGCTATTTACGATTATGTATTAACAGAGAGACATTCATGACAAAGCAAACTGACATCAAACGAACAACCACAGAAGCTAAAACAAAAAGAAAAGTAGCACCAAAGACAACAGAAAGAAAAGTGAGTGTTCGCGAGCGAATTGAAAACTTACACATGCAGCGCGAATGGGATAAAGAGTGGGAGCTATGATCAATAGCTCATTAATTATTCAGAAGATTAATGATGCATGCATTATTACTCTATTTTGAACGTTAAGCCATTGGGAACAAGACTACCTTAGCAATTTATATCAAAGCCTTATACATTATGACCAAGTATCTGAGAAACAAATAGCGATATGCTCTCAGATTTTTGGGCGCCGCAAACTTCCTCTGTTATTACCGTAATTTTATTGTTTTTTCTATTGCATTTTTCTTCTGTCGTTTTATTTCAACTAGACAAGTTGCTTATTAATTCAAGTATTTGTTACTTTTTAGGTTGGCTGATGACGGTTTAAAATGTAATGATTGGCTTAATAGGCTTCATATTTATCACTGTTTTGGTTTCAAATAATTGTTTTAGAAACACGACATCATTATTAATAGATACTGCATTGATTGCGAAGGGAGACTGGGCTCTCGGTATTGAGCTTACTAACGTATCAAGATCGACCAACTTTTCTAAAGCGTAAAATTTATGCACGTAATCAACGGTTTCATTCGGTAAGCGTAGAGCTGAAAAATGTTTATCCACGACGCGTTTTAATGCCCGTTTTACACGTCCTTCCCCTGAATTATAGGCTGCTAAAGTCAGCTTTAAATCTTGATCAAATTTGTTATAGAGAAAGATCAAATACTGTATAGCAGCATCGGTACTACGGGCAATATTGAATCTTTCATCTTTAGTCTTGGAGACAGTTAAACCAAAACGCTTTGCTGTTGCGGGCATGAGCTGCCAAAGACCAGCCGCTTTTGCGTGAGAGACGGCATGGCGATCGAATGTCGATTCAATCATTGGTATTAATACCAGATTACGCGGTAGCTTTTTAGCATCAAGCCGTTTGATTATATGCTGTACCGTTGTTTGATGGCGCGTGAACTGTTTATTTATCACTTTTTTATGCGGTGATAATCGTTGATAATGTTTACTGACTTGTTGTTCAAATTGCGTTTGGTACTTGGTGGGTATTGGCGTGGATGCTTGGTTTGGATTTGCAAACAATAACAAAATCAGCATGATGAACATACTGAGAGGTAGAGAGAGAATAGTGCATTTTTTATTGCCCAAATGATACCTCATTAGCCTTTAATTTTAATACTGCATTAAATGCGGTGAGCTATAAGCGTTATTGTCATTATGTTGGGGCATTTGAGTATACACTTGATTGAGCAATTCGCTGAAGTTCGCTGATAATATTCCGTTGCGCTGATTTAAGTCATGGCACTGTTTTACTAAGGTTTCTAACGTTTGCCATTGTTGCTGAAGTTTGCTTTTTATTGCATTTGGTAAAGCATGGATCAGTTTATTCA
Source organism: Photobacterium sp. GB-1 (assembly GCF_003026165.1). Classification (NCBI taxonomy): domain Bacteria; kingdom Pseudomonadati; phylum Pseudomonadota; class Gammaproteobacteria; order Vibrionales; family Vibrionaceae; genus Photobacterium; species Photobacterium sp. GB-1. The sequence continues at coordinate 74,519 of NZ_PYOB01000011.1, forward strand.
TGCTTTGATTATTAATGGGTAAACCGAGCTTATGTAGTTGTTGTGCGCGCTGTTGGCTTCGTTGTGTCAGTTTGCTTAGCAGTGGCAGTTGTTGTTCCGTTAGCTGCGAAAGTAACATACCATCAAATTTCAAATAGCATTGGTGCTGTTTTAACATCAGTTGATAAAGCTGGCGGTAATCAACAATATCGCACTGAATGTCTTTTATAAGTACAGTGAGCATTTGCTGTTTATTGTGAGGATTAGGCATGTTTTACTCCATATAATATTAGCAATGTGTTTATTCATGACCGGTATGAAATTGCAAAATCGCACTCGAAAGCGCTTCAATATCGAGGTTGATTTCCCCACGGTTTAGAGCATTTTTGATTTGTTCCACTTTTGCCATATCCACATCAGGTAGGGCATTTAACGGTTGCTGTGCTTGTGCTAACAGTTGGCTATCAATGGTGCTGGGTGTGTTTATGACGTTATTTTTGATGGGCAGAGTACTTGGCTGTTGTTCTGCTGGTTTTAACTGGGTATGGGAAAACTGCGCGGTTGCAATTTTATCTATTTTCATCGTTTTAATTCCTAAACAAGACGCTTAGTTTACTTAGGCGACCAAACTCATAGGAAGATTAAATAAGAAATGACAGTTTCAGTATTTTTATCGAAAATAGTGTTAGAGCGTATACGATAGATAACGTTCGTGGATATAGTAATCGAACGGTCTCGAAGAAACAAAGCTGTTATGCATACCGAAAACTCATTGTGATTGTTTAAAATCACGCATGGCTTAATCCATTTTCATGTTGAGCGTCTTGAATGAAAAAAAGTAAAGGTTTCACACTGATAGAAATCGTCGTTGTTATTGTTATCCTAGGAATATTAGCTGTCGTTGCAGTCCCAAAATTCTTAAATATTCAGCGTGATGCAAGAATAGCTACCCTAAAAGCGACAAAAGGGGCCTTAGAGTCTTCATTTGCTATATTTGCAGCAAAGACGGAATTACCATCTGCAAACATTTATACTGATAAGTATGGCTATAGGTTTATGCTTAGTGGAAGCTCCACTACACCGAGTAATGAAAATAAAGGCATTCGTATATCAAATTATGATAATTACCCGTGGTTTAGCTCTATTAGCTCTAAAACTGAATATTCAGGCATCGAAGCAATAAAAAAACTGGCTAATATTGACGTATACCCTCTGGATAACAAGGGTAATGCAACACACAAATTAAACATTGAATTTTATACAAATAGAGACGGTGATTTTAGAATTTTCCCACAAGTAAATGATTACTATAGTCACCCTGAACAAAAGAAATGCTACTTACAATATAACGTTGATAATCTAGCTAAACCACATTTTACATTGTTCACATCTGATTGCTGATAACCGAAACGTTAAGTAGCCCTATTCATTAAAAGAATAGGGCTTTCTCACAGAAGTATAATCATTGTTGATTGTTCTTATGTAATGTCGGGATGCGAAGCATAAAACAACAAGTTGAGCTCTATTTATTATCAATGCTTATATTTAATGTAGCGGTTATTTTTACTTATTTTAAAATATTGTTTCTACTTTCCCTTGTGCAACAACACGAGCATGAATGACTTTTTGAGTTGCTGTATTCTCTACTTTAATTTGTTCGTACATTTTTCCATGTTCTAACGCCATTCCTTTGGTTGATGCTTCAAATTTACCTTTCTTAGCGACAATCAGTACTTGATCCCCTTTATTAATCAGAAACGGCTTTTTTAACACGTTTTCAGTAATCAGTTGTCCTTGGCGAATTCGACGGATGGCATGTAACCCTATCACTTGATCCGCATCAGTGATGATGTTCTTAGGTGCTTTTAGTTGCAGTTTTTTGCTGTCGAGCATGTCCATTGTAATAACCTCGTCGCGATGGATTAACGTGCGGGCTACCATTACTGGAAGTGTTAATTGGACATAAACCGTTGCATTGAGTCGCCAGTTCACTGTTGGGCTTTCACACTTAACTTGTCTTTTTAATCTGCCTACGGGTTGCGATTGATTATCTTGTGCAGTAAAACGAACAGGTTCAGGGCAATGAGGTAATGATGATATGGCCTTCGGAATATTGACATTTATATTTGGAACCACTTTTTTCCAGCCATGAATATCACTGTAATGCTGGATTTCATTTTTTATTTCGTCTACCAAGGCGCTTTTAATTTTCTGTATATTAACGCTATTTGAGGTTATTAATTTAACCTCTTGTAAATTATCAGCAAAAACGCTAAAAGGTAAAAATATAACTAGAATTATTAAATACGTTAAACTCACAAATGCTTTTTTTGCTGGGTTTGACACCACTTCAAGTATCTTCAACATGTTCACTCTTAGTTACATTATTAATGTTAAATTAGCATGCCTTTAATAGTCGCTTTCTACAAAGGCATTAATTAGATGAAGTTATCTGATTTATTGATGATAACCTTATGATTTAATAAATAATTTAGGTTTAAGAGTGCTCTTGTAAATATTAAAACTCAATTATTAATAATAACTTAGCATCAATAGTAAGTCATGATATATAACTTTGCTAAAGGGTTTGATGGTATCTCTTCTTCTTTGATACTAAAACGGCTTTTATCTGACTTGATATCATCTATATTCTTGATTTTGCTTGATATTATTCTTTCTGCGGGTTCCGTTACTTTTCCTATAAATGTTATGGTTATCTCTTCACTAAAACTTGATTGTGATAAGCATAATAAAATAAAACTAACTATAAATTTAAACATTTTTCTCTCGATAAGTTTTTTGTATTAATAATTAAGAGCAAGATTAGTGCCAATACTTATTAGACTTATATTTCTATGTGGATGATGTGGTTTGAGAGCGGAAAATAACTTCATACCTAGTGTTTAGTCAAGCTTTTTATGCAGGTATGTCTAGATATTTATTATATTTAAATGTTGAGATAGAGATAGTTAAATATAAAAACTGTTATTAAGTTTGAAATAGATTCATTAATAGTATCAAAGGAATAATTACATTTAGTTCAATCGTGTTATTTCCTTTCCGATTATTTCCCCTATGGGAAGTTAACTTTCCGCATTTAAATATAACTCCCTGATAATATTTAAAAAATATTTTGGCACGCATTTTGGATTAATACACTCTATTGCAATCTTGGTTGTACTGTCTAAGGAGTGGTTAATGGCAATAAGTTTTGAAAATGCACTTGGTGTTCATCCTCAAACGCTCGATTTTCGGGTGCAAAGAGCCAAAGTGCTTGCCAGTAATTTAGCAAATGTAGATACCCCTGGATACCTAGCAAAAGATATTCGTTTTGATGCCATTGTAAGTCAAATGGGTTTTGGAAAAGTACAAAAAGCCCCGACACAACTTGTGGTGTCTGATGGTTACGCTGTGCCTTACCAGAACTCAAAAGATGGCAATACGGTAGAGCTCAGTGTCGAGCAGGCAAAGTTTACTAAAAACAACATGGATTTTCAGAGCAGCTTAACGTTTATGAATATGAAATTTAAGGGCTTAGCTGCCGTGATTAAAGGACGTTAACAATGGCATTTACTGATATTTATTCCATAGCGGGTTCTGCAATGAATGCGCAAACCATACGTTTAAATACTGTCGCAAGTAATTTAGCGAATGCCGATGCTGTTGCCGCTAATCCTAACGATGCTTACAAGGCGTTAAAACCTGTATTCGCCACCGTTTACAACAAAACTCAATTAACAGGGGATCAAGCAGATTACCCGAGTGCTGAAGTGCGCATTATGGATGTGGTTCAACATGCTGGAGAGGCTGAAAAACGCTTTGAGCCGAGTAACCCACTGGCCAATGAAGAGGGGTATGTTTATTACCCTGATATAGATGTAGTCGCAGAGATGGCAGACATGATGTCAGCTACCCGCAGTTTTGAAACCAATGTAGAAGTGCTGAGTAATGTGAAAAGCATGCAGCAAGGGTTGCTTCGTTTAGGTGAGGGTAACTGATGACCATTGCACAATTTAACGCACTGAGTACCGATGTGCCTGCGATTGAGTCGACCAATATGGCTGTCGCGGGTAACCCGAATAATGCCAACGATGCTAACTCATTAAAAAATGAATTCATTAATTTAATGGTGGCTCAAATTCAAAACCAAGATCCGTTAAATCCGCTTGATGGCACTGAATATGTCGGCCAATTAGCGCAATTTTCTCAGGTTGAAAGTACCGAGAATATGGCGAAGTTGATGCAAAACAGCATGGTTTTACTGGATAACATGCAAGTCCTTTCAACGGCAGGGTTAGTAGGGCAAACCGTTTATGTTGAAGGTAATGAGGTTGCATTAACGGATGCTAAGCAGCAAGGACGGATCGAATTAGACCATGCATCGAGTACCGTCTCGATTGTTTTAACAGATCAACTTGGTAATAAAAAAGTGATGCCGTTAGGCCCTAAAAATAAGGGGGAAGTAGAATTTACGATTGATCCTAACGCGTTGGGTTTAGCTAAAGGGCAATATCAAATCAGTGTTGAGGTGGCGAAAGATATACCACAACCCAGTGTTCTGCTCGCAGGAGAAGTATCGCAGGTCCGCGTGCCCTCTAATGGCGGTGCCGCGTTGGTAAATGTTGAAGGTATTGGTCGAGTACCGTTTTATCAAATTAGCCAGTTTGGCGAGTAAATCTATTTAAGCTTTCGCTTGGTTTAAACCGTGAACGAAAGTAATCAAGGAATGAAGAGAAGAGGAAGTTATGAGTTTTGATATCGCATTAAGTGGATTAGACGCAACCAATGTTCAGTTAAATACTATTAGTAATAATATTGCCAATGTTTCTACCTCGGGTTTTAAGGAGTCACGTACTGAATTTTCAGCGGTATACAATGGTATGCAAGCCGGAGGGGTTGAAGTTGCCGCTATTTCGCAGAACTTTGATAAAACAGGTTCAATTACCGGGACTGGTCGACCGTTAGATCTGGCAATTTCGGGAAGCGGCTTTTTTGTTACTAAAGATCATACTGGGCAAACCTTATATACCCGTTCAGGCGTGTTTGGTTCTGATAAAGATAACAACATTGTTAGTAATAATGGCGCCAAGCTTCAAGGCTATACCGTTGATGCGAATAACAATTTACAAGCTGGCGCAGTCGGTAATTTAAAAATCACCACCGGTTCACTGCCAGCAAAAGCGACAGATGAGCTTGCTTTTGTGGCTAACTTAGATGCCCGTTCTAGTGTGATTGATCCTGCCATTAATCCTTTCGACCCTAATGCGACTGACAGCTTTAACTCTTCTTATACTTCTAAAGTTTATGACTCTTTAGGTAACCCCCACACCGTTACACAGTACTTCACCAAAACCAATGCCAATGAGTGGCAGGTAAATGTGGTCGTTGATGGCGCGGCTACCCCGACGCAAACCCAAAATGTTGTTTTCAATACCGACGGTACATTGCAATCACCAACGGCTCCTTTTGTTGTGAATTTCAACCCTGCAGGTGCGGATGCGGCGAATATCAATATTGATATAGCTGGGACGACTCAGTTTGGTGCGGATTTTGGCGTGAGTACCAATGCGCCGAATGGCTATACCTCGGGTGAGCTTGCTGGTGTGCGTGTTGAAGATAATGGGATGGTGTTTGCTACTTACACTAATGGACAATCTCAGTTACAAGGTCAAGTGATGCTGGCTGATTTTGCCAACCCTCAAGGATTGGTAAAAACCAATGGCACTTCTTGGATCCAAAGCTTCAGCTCGGGTGCCCCAGTTAATGGTGCGCCAAGTACGGGGACCTTAGGTGGATTAGTTGCTGGCGCTTTAGAAGGCTCAAATGTTGATCTCACCAGTGAACTGGTAAGCCTAATGACCGCTCAGCGCAACTATCAAGCGAATGCCAAAACTATATCGACGTCAGATAAATTAACGCAATCACTCTTTAACGCGGTGTAGTGAGAGGCTGTTATGGATAGTTTTTTATATACCGCAACCAGTGGCGCAAGCCGAGTGATGAAAGCGCAGCACGTGCGTTCAAATAACTTATCAAATGCTGACACAGCAGGTTTTCGTGCTGATATGGAGCGAGTGAAAAGTATCCCGTTACAGGGCGCGGGATTTGATGGTCGCACTATGGTTGTAACTAACTCAGCAGCGACACGCTTTGATGCAGGGGATGTGATCAAAACAGGGCGCGCACTGGATATTGCGATTAATGGTGATGGCTTTTTTACCGTACAAACTGTCGCTGGTAATGAAGCCTATACCCGTGCTGGCAACATTCGTGTTGATGATCAAGGCATGATGCGAGTTAACGGTTTTCCATTGATGTCAGAAGGGGAAGCCTTAGTGCTACCAGAACATCAAGATGTGGAAATCAGCGATAAAGGTGTGGTGACTGTGGTGCCTCCTGGCGGTGGTGCCAAGCTTGAAGTCGGACAATTAAAGTTGGTTAATCCGGAGTTTAATCAACTGCAAAAACAAAGTGATGGCTTATTACATCCAGTAAATGGCCAAGTCTTTGCTCAAGACCCGAGTGTAGCGATGACGGCTGGGCATTTAGAAGGCAGTAACGTGTCGGCGATTAATGAGCTGGTTAGTGTGATGTCGCTAACTCGTAACTTTGAAATGCAAGTGCGAATGATGAAAACCGCAGAAACTTTAGCACAAGCTGGAACCCGCTTAATGAACCCACGTTAATCACGTAGGTAAACATAATTACAAGGAGAGTCATCATGCATTCAGCACTTTGGGTCAGTAAAACAGGAATGGCAGCACAAGATACAAAAATGACTGCGATTTCCAACAACCTTGCCAATGTTAATACGGTAGGTTTTAAGCGTGATCGTGTTGTTTTTGAAGATTTGTTTTACAGCATTCAACGTCAACCAGGGGCGCAAGTTGATCAGTTAAATCAATTACCGAGTGGAGTACAGCTTGGTAGTGGTGTGCGTGTAGTCGGTACACAAAAAGTGTTTACGCAAGGAAATTCACAAAATACCCAACAACAGTTGGATCTTGCTGTAATGGGCTCGGGTTTTTTCCAAATAGAAAATTCCGATGGTGAAGTGATGTTTAGCCGTAATGGCCAGTTTCACGTTAACTCTGAAGGCTTAATGGTGAACGGACAAGGTCTGCCACTTCAACCGCAAATTCAAATACCTGAAGAAGCGAATACGATATCCATTGGTGTTGATGGCCTTGTCACGGCGACGCTAGCAGGGGATCCAGAGCCGCAAGAGTTAGGGCAAATTACCTTAGCGAAATTTATTAATCCAGCAGGCTTAGAAGCGGTGGGCGGTAACCTTTATAAAGAGACACAAGCCAGTGGTCAGCCGCAAGAAATGATTGCAGGCACTGATGGCGCAGGCAGTTTGAAACAAGGGGCGCTAGAAGGTTCGAACGTGCAAGTAGTTGAAGAAATGGTTGATATGATCACCACTCAACGCGCTTATGAAATGAATGCCAAAGTCGTTTCTGCCGCTGATGACATGCTGAAATTTGTCGCTCAAGCCGTGTAAGGAGTGAGGATGAAGACGCTTTTAATGCTGCTATGTTTGCTCTCATTTGTATCCGGTTGTGCGGTGCGTGAAGAGTTTATTCCGCCTGAACCTAATGATGCTGCATTTGCGCCACCGGATCTTGATTACAGCTTACCTGAAGCCAAGCATGGCAGCTTGTATCGCCATAATTTTTCGATGACCTTGTTTCAAGATCGCCGTGCCTATCGGGTCGGCGATGTATTAACGGTGGAGTTGGATGAGCAAACGCAGTCAAGCAAAAAAGCCAATACCAAGTTTGGTAAATCTTCCTCTATTGAATTTGCAGCGCCGACATTAGGTAATAAAACCTTTGATGATCTCTCAGCCAGTGTTAGCGGTGATCGTGGTTTTGATGGTACTGCTGCAAGCACTCAAGGCAATAAGTTACAAGGGGCAATCACTGTTACTGTACATAAAGTATTACCTAATGGCGTGCTGATGATCCGCGGTGAAAAGTGGATTCGACTTAACCAAGGGGATGAATACATACGCTTAACGGGCGTGGTTCGGGTTGATGATGTTAATCGTCATAACCAAGTGTCTTCTCAACGTATTGGTGATGCGAGGATCACTTATTCTGGCAGAGGCGCACTGGCTGATAGCAATGCTGCTGGCTGGTTAACACAATTTTTCACTAGCCCATGGATGCCTTTCTAATGAAAAAAATAGTTTATTTTATCCTGTCTTTTTTGTGGGTGACGTTGGGTTGGATGCCGCTTAACGTTAGCGCTAAAACAGCAGTTCCTATGATGGATTTAGTGGATGTGCAAGGCATACGCTCAAATCAGCTGGTGGGTTATGGTTTGGTGGTAGGTCTTGATGGCTCAGGAGATCGAAATCAAGTGAAATTTACCAGCCAGTCTATCACCAATATGCTGCGTCAGTTTGGGGTACAAATTGGCGATAGGATCGATCCAAAGCTAAAAAATGTCGCTTCAGTGAGTGTGACAGCCACCGTTGAAGCGATGGCGGGACCCGGTCAAGAGCTTAATGTTGTTGTTTCCTCTATTGGTGATGCAAAAAGCCTACGTGGCGGTACTTTATTATTGACGCCACTGAGAGGTATCGATGGTGAAGTTTATGCTGTTGCACAGGGGAATGTCGTCGTTGGAGGGGTAAAAGCAGAAGGGCAAAGTGGTTCAAAAATCACGGTCAATACACCCACAACAGGGCGAATTCCTAATGGTGCCACGTTAGAGCGAGAAATACCGACGGACTTTAATAACAGCAGCATCGTCACGTTAAATTTACGCCAACCGAGTTTTACCACCGCGAAAAATATTTCCCGTGCAATCAACGCGACTTTCGGTCCAAAAGTGGCGACTGCGGTAAGTAAAGGTCGAGTGGAAATGCGCGCGCCACAAGACTTACAACAACGTGTGACTTTTATGTCGATGTTGGAAGACTTAAAAGTAATGACAGGGAGAACAGCCGCGCGGGTGGTATTTAATGCGAGAACAGGAACGGTTGTGGTTGGCAAAAATGTCCGTGTGAGTGAAGCGGCTGTGAGCCACGGTAACCTTACCGTGACGATTTCAGAAAGTGATCAAATCAGCCAGCCTAACGCCTTTAGCCAAGGTACAACAGAGCGAGTCAATAATTCTAAAGTTGATATCAACCAAGATGAGGCACAAATGTACATTTGGCCTGAAGGGACTGAGCTTAATACTATCGTAAATGCCGTGAACAGCTTAGGTGCGTCACCTGATGATCTTATGTCTATTCTACAAGCGCTACATGAAGCAGGCGCATTGAATGCAGAACTGGTAGTGATTTAGGAGAGTTAGATGAAGTTCGACGACAATATCAGCGTAATGAACAAAAATAATGTTCTATACCATGATAATAATGGTTTGCAGCAAATCAAACATTCGCTATCTGATGAGCAAGGTTTAGAGGTGGTTGCTGGGCAATTTGAAGCGATGTTTTTACAAATGGTTTTACGCCAAATGCGAAGTAGCAGTGATGTCTTGGCTGATGAAGATAATCCATTTTCCAGTAAACAACAGAGCGTCTATCGCGACTTTTATGATGGCCAGTTAGCGATTGAAATGGCGAAACAACAGCAAACAGGCATTAAAGAAATGTTGTTGAAACAGTTAAATCCTAACCAAGGATTTAATGATGTTCCAAATAGTGCCGCATTAACTCATCAAGTACTGGAAAAACAAGACACACCAAAGCCTGTTAACAATGAAGCGGCCAATCAATTGGCAATGCGAACGTGTACTGCTTTTCAACAATCATTGCAATCTTACAAGGAGCAGTAATCGCTATGAATATGATTAATATTGGTTTAACAGGATTAAATGCCAATAAAACGGCGCTTGATGTTACTGCTCATAATGTTGCTAATGTTAATACGCCAGGATTTAGTCGACAGCAGGCAATGATGAGTGCTCTTGCTGGCAACGATATATTAAGTGCGGGAAGTGGTGTTGACGTTGCCAGCATACGTCGTATTTCAGACCAATTTATTGTAAAGCAAACATGGGCAGCAACCAGTCAACAAGCAGCAAGCAATGCGAATTTAGACAATATGACGATGCTCGAAAGCCTTTTAGGTGGCGAGGGCTTTAACATTAGTGCTGGTCTTGATTCTTTATATTCGGCGCTAAATGACGCGACGCTTAAACCTGAATCTACCCCTAATCGCCAGCAAATTATTAATGAAGCTAAAGCGTTATCTCGTCGCTTTAATACCTTGTCTGAATCTTTACATGGTCAAGGTAAACGTATCAGTGACAAGGCCACGGCGTCGATTGAGCATGCTAATAGCTTAATGAACAACATTGCTGATATAAACCATCGCGTTGTTGAGACACAAGCGACAGGCGGTAATCCTTCTCAGCTTATTGATGAACGTGATGTATTAATTAAGCAACTTTCTGAAGTGGTAGAGATCAGTTCAACCCAGCAACCAGATGGTAGCCTACAAGTCACTCTGGCATCGGGTCAGCCCTTGATCTTAGGCAGTGATGCTGCGCAACTCAAATCCACTCCGATAGTTAATGAGCCGTTTATTAAGAATATTGAAATTAATTTTTCTGGGCAAACCTTTGCAGTTACAGGTGAGTTAGGAGGGCAGTTAGGAGCATTTGATAGCTATCTTAAAGACACCTTAAAACCGACCCAACAAGCCCTTGATGAGATGGCACAAAACCTAGCAACCGAATTTAATCAGGTACTCGCGACGGGTTTTGATTTAAACGGTAATCCAGGCCAAGCATTGTTTTCATTCGATCCCAATTCACCAGCGGCCAGCCTTGATATCACCGCGATCACACCGGCTGAGCTGGCATTATCTTCAGATGGGACGCCCGGTAACAGTGATACGTTACAAGCCTTGATCAATTTGTCGACGAAACCAATGGCGATCACAGGGTTAGGGAGTGTGACCTTGAATGATGCATTTGCTTCTATGGTGGGTAAAACGGCAATAGAAACGCGACAAGCCGCCGTTGACCAAAAAGCCGCAGAAACCTTATTTAGTCAAGCCAACGCAGCACGAGATAATTTAAGTGCGGTTAACAGTGATGAAGAAGCGGCAAACCTAATGACATTTACTAATGCTTATCAAGCAAACATGAAAGTGATCAGTACAGCCAATGAACTGTTCGACTCAGTATTACGATTATTGTAAGGGATGAATGATGAGAGTCAGTGATACGCAATTTAGCCAGCTAATGTTAACTAGCCTATCAAAAAATAACCAAGGCTTAGGGGAAGTGTTAGCGCAGATGTCGACTGGTCAGCGCTTACTCAAATTATCTGATAACCCAATTGATTCTATTAACTTATTGAATTTAGATCGTGAAAATAGCGCGATAAATCAGTACCAAGACAACATTAATAATGTGAAAACCGCGTTATCGTCGCAAGAAGTTCATTTAATGGCTGCAAGTGATACGTTAAAGGATATGCGAGATACGTTGTTACTAGCGTCAAATGGTGCCATCTCAGATGCTGATAGAGAAAGTTATGCGAATAAATTAGTCAGCTTACGCGATGCTTTTATGTCTTCATTTAATGTTCAAGATGAAGAGGGTAATTACCTTTTTTCCGGTACTCAAAGTGATGTCCCAGCGATTACAGCACAACCTGCTGGTGGTTATATTTTTGAAGGTAATAGTGATAAGCGGGTAGTGACGGTAGCCAAAGGCGTTACGATGGAAGCCAATTTTGCTTCACAAGAAATGCTCGATCTTGGCGGTAATAATATCTTAAATCAGATTGACGCCGCGATAACCGAGTTACAAGCCCCGACAGCAAATCTCAATAACACCTTACAAGCAACGTTAAATACTCTAGATACGACGCATGATAATGTATTAGCAGCAGTAACCGATATTGGTGGGCGCCATAATAATTTAGATTTAATGGAAACCAGCCATGGTGATAATAAGTTATTTGTTGAAGCCGTAACCAATGATCTAGAAGCGTTGGATTATGGTGAAGCATCGGTTCGTTTAAATAATTACATGGCTGCGCTTCAGGCTACACAGGCAAGCTATATGAAAATTAACGACCTTTCATTGTTTAAGCGATTGTAAGGTAGCAAAGAATTATGGTGACAAGTACATCGGAAGTCAGAACTCAGAGTATAAATTTTGCTAATGCGAGCAAGCAAGCTGCCATTGTTCCGTCAGCCGCAGACACAATCGATACCAAGAAAATTGCGGGTTCGAACTTAAAACAATTAAGCTATCAGCAAGATGGATATACGGTTTCTAAAACCTTACTTGCCAAGGGGCAGCAGCAAGTAACATCGGTACAAATAGCACAACAAGCTTTAGGCGTTGTAGGGCGTGACTTACAAGCCATAAAGAAGATCTTAAGTACTGAGCTTATTGCTCAACGTGCAGTTTCTCCGTCAGCTCAAAGCAATGCGAATCATCATCTTGATTCAATTAAACACACATTGAATAACGCTAAGAGCGACGGACTTCGTGTTATTGATGCAGAGCTTAAAGTTAATATTGATAGACCAATAACACGTACATTTTCTGTTCCCGGTCTGAATGTTCAGCGTCAGCGAGAGCACAGTGAGCTTATTAAATTAAGCTTTCAACAGTTGGGAACGGTTGTTGTGAATATGGATGCGAAATTAAGCGATAAAGCCTTAGTTTCGCAAATAGATCGTCATGTGATCCCTTTTGGTCTTCGAGCATCGCAACAAGATAACGGCGATATTGTATTTCGAGCCAATGAGCAAAGCTTTCAAGGGTTGGAAGGAAAAGTACAGGTAATTGGTCAAGGGCATCGATACCCTGCAGGACAGGCCAATACACTCACGATTAAGCCTGAGCCTGAAGGTATTGAAGATAGTCAATTTACTTTTAATAACCGTGAGCAAATTCGCGATACTTTAGTAAAAGTGAACCAACATTTACGGCAAGTGCAACAAAGCCTTGATGATATCAAAGCTTATCAGGCGGTATTGGCTAAACAAATGGCAGATGCGAAGGCAAACACGTCGCTGGGAGATGTTAAGCAAGTAGAAGAAAAGCTTAGCCAACTCTCGGGGGCTGGAAACCAGCAATTTAGTGCAACGTATCGCTCTTTAGCAGCACAAGCAAATGTACATCGTCATACGGTTGTCGCTTTATTGAAATAATGTCACTGACTGCATGTTTATTGCTGATTTTCGTCTGCACAACATTCATCTTGTAGATAGGCGATCACAGAATCCAGCTTCTGATATTCAGCGACACAAAACAAAGTTCGTCCTTCTCTGCGTTGTGAAATGAGCCCAGCAGAGGCCAGCCCGGCAATATGATGAGAGAGGGTTGAGCCAGGAACAGAAAGCTTTTCTTGTAATCCCCCAACAGCAATACCTTGATGACCCGCTCTAATCACTGTTTTGTAAATCATCAATCGTGTCGGATGTCCTAATTCTTTCAATGCCTTAGCAATGATCTCTGTATTCATTGTTAATACCCTCACTAAATTTATATTTCGATATTACTGGAAATGTCTTGATCTAGCCAATAAAGATCAATTATATTTCGACTATTCTAGAAATATAGATTGGTGTTGTGATGTTCAAAGATACGTTAGAGATGTTCCTCTTTTTGGCGACTGAGTTAACGCTACTGTTTTTGTTGATTAGCTTTTTGGTTGGTGTGTTACAAAGTTATATACCACCGGAAAAAATTCAGAGGATATTAAGCGGAAAGAAAGGTAAGGGTTATGTTGTTGCTGCATTATTAGCAGCTATTACTCCGTTTTGTTCTTGTTCGACAATTCCGTTCTTAAAAGGATTACTCAGAGCTAAAGCGGGTTTTGGCACCATGATGGTGTTCCTTTTCGCGAGTCCACTGCTTAACCCCGTAATCATTGGCTTATTTGTTGTAACCTTTGGTATTAAAGTTGCGGCATTCTATTTTGTGATGGCGATGGGTGTATCTGTTATTGCCGGCGTGCTATTAGAAAAGCTCAATTTTGAGCGCTTTGTAAAACCAGAAGCCTATATTGAACCTGAATCATCATGTGGTGCTAAAAGCTGTGGTGGAGTGAAAGTTGAAACCAATAAATGGAAAAAAATTTGGAATACAACATGGAAAGATTTCAAAAAAGTACTGCCATACTTAATCGGTGGTATTGCTATTGGTTCATTGATTTATGGTTTTATGCCAACTGAATTCATCGCAAAAATAGCAAGTGATAATAATCCATTTGCCATTCCGGTAGCGGCTGTCATTGGTATTCCATTATATATTCGTGCAGAAGCTGTCATTCCATTAAGTGCCGCATTAGCTGCAAAAGGAATGGGATTAGGGGCGGTGATGGCATTAATTATTGGTAGTGCTGGCGCAAGTTTAACAGAAGTTATCTTATTGAAATCAATATTTAAAACACCAATGATTATTGCTTTTGTTGCGGTTGTTTTAACCATGGCTATGAGTTCAGGTTACTTATATAGCTGGATTTTTTAATCCTTACCATGGAATTTCAGTGCCATCGTAGATAAATAATTTTCCATTATCTTTATAGTATTATTGTGAATTAAATATTACATATTTATGACGCGTGTGTTTTGTCTGGTTTTTTATATCATGTTGACGCTTTATGGTTAACATTTAATAAGAATAAATATTAAATTAAATATTAATATTGCGTATTAAAGCACCTTTAAGTAGTTAAAGGTGCTTTAAATCTGTTTTTATTTGGTGATATGTTTTTATTATTATTTTTTGAAAGAGGGGTGTAATAAAAATTTTATCTATGAATTGCGTCTAATATTTTAGATACATTTTGATAAATAACTTTTGATTATTAAATACCTTGATAATATTAGTTTTAAGTTAATCAACTAAATGGTTTAAATCCTTGATCGCGATTATTAAAGTCCCTGTTAGTAAAAGAAATTCATTGTTTTTAGATAGGAATCAAACAGGAAAAGGAAAAGAACAAATATGTTATTAAATTGGTCTTTTGATTGAAGTTGCTATTAAAAACAAAAAAATAGTAATGTGAATATATCTTCTTTCTTGAACTGGGTTAAACCTGCAATTCTTCATGATCAATTTTTCTTAATAAGAGAGAAAGGAAAGTTAGAATATTCTGGTTACGTAGGCATGGGTTGATGACAATACTTATTCAGATTTCATGATTGAAAATAGGTATGTTCTCCAACCAATGTCATGGAATGAAGGTGAAAATTTATTTCTTGATATATAAGGAGAAGAGACTACAAATGAAAAGTTGTCCTAACTGTTTTAATAAAACGATAAGTATATATGATTTATATAAATTATCTGTTCGAAAAAAGGTAGTGTGTTCTAAATGTAATTCTGAAATAAAGTTTAAAAATTCTTATTATTTTTACATTGCAATATCATCTGTTTGTATAAGTTTTATTGTAATTTCTAAATTTCCTTTCTTTACTAAATTAATATTAATATCAATAGTGGCGTTTATACCAATGTTCATTTCAAAAGTTTGTTGCCATAAAAGAGTTATTCGTTAATGTAACGAGAATGTGTATGATATTTTTATATTATAATTTTAAATGATTGTAGTGTATTTATAATATAGAAGGAATAATTTAACTGTAGATGAAATATCAAGAGTGGATGCTGGAGGTGATGGCGGTTTTATACAAAATGCTGTTTATGGTGCCGTTTCTGCTGGTGCCGAATATTATGCAGCAGCTTTTGGACCTGTAGATGCTCAATACCAAGGCCAGTAGTACGTCCCCCTTTTGAATCAGGAAAGTGGGTAGTGGCCACTTCTTATTAGTATGGATAATTTTTTAACTACCATGGAATTTCAGTGCCATCGTAACTGAAGAATTTTCCATTATCTTTTAAGCTCAGTCGCTGTAGCAAGTTAATTAATGCTGCAGCGACTTTTTCTGGCGTTTGTAAATTACCTTCTGGCACGTTGCGCTGAAAAGGCTTTGATAAGTTTGTGTCTGTTGTGCCAGGGTGAAAAGCGAATACACAGGTATTAAATTTTTTATTTTTCCATTCAATACTAATGGTTTTCAAAGCCATATTTAATGCTGCTTTTGAACTTCGGTAACTTATCCATCCACCCAAATGATTGTCTTCAATACTGCCAATTTTTGCCGAAACAGTAACAAAGTAATTCAATGTTTTTGATTTTAATTTAGGAGATAAGTGCTTAGCGATGAGCAGTGTAGGTAATACGTTCGTTGCGATATTTTGATTGAAAAAATCACTATCAAATTGAGTAATCGTTTTTTCTGGCATCATATCGCCATTGTGTAACATGCCAACCGTATTGATCACGATATCAAGCTGGCCAACTGTTTCTGATAATTTAGCCACATCAGAATCTTTGCTGACATCAGTACGATGCCAAGTAAGTTGAGGGTATTCAATAGTTGGATGGCTGTTGTGGTATGTCGCATGGATATGATTGACTGCATCTTGGCTTAGATATGCTTTTATTAAGGCTGAACCAATGCCACCTGTGCCACCTAATATCAATATATGCATAAAGAGAAACTCATCGTATTGAAATAACAAAGTATCTATACGATGAGTTTAGCTAAATAGTTTTGTTTTAATTACTTACGCTTAAAGTAATCTCGAATAGATTCGAAAATGAGTAATACACTATAAAAGGGATTATCAGCTTTGTTATATTCTTCTAATACGTAGATGAAGTTCGACTTATAGTGCTCTACTGCTTCTTCACTTGTTTCTGCATAAATCACATCATCTAACACTTCAAAGCCTTGAGACAGTAATGCTTCTTTCTCTTTCAGAAATGTCGAAGATGACATATCTATAAAAGTGTATTGTTTTCTGTCGTTGTTAAGCGTAAAAAACTGAAATTTAATCGCCATAATTATTCCCTTATATTTCACCAAGCGTATAAAAATTGAAAACGAAAGTTTGAGTAATACGTCTTTGGTGCTGCTAATACATTGAAATAATATTTAGCTATAGCGTTCTAATTAAATTTAGCTGTAAAAGTATGCTTTTATCCTATGTGAAAGGTGAGTTTATAAGCAAGGCTTTGAACTCACGTTTTATTTTGTAACGGGATGTAAAAAATAAAATGTAATCTGATGTATTAGGTGAGCTTTAGCTTAGCGTTTTTGGAATACATCCAAGCAATATTGATCTCGCGGTTTTTGATTAATCATATTTATCGTTACGACAAAGAAGTGTGTTTTTTAACGATTAGTAATTACTATACTATCCGCGTCAATTACTCCTGTATGGTATATCGAATTGACTACAACATCTTCTACTGCGCTGTACACTGATCTATCTTCTTACTACGATCTCATGTGTGCAGATATTAACTACCAAGCCCAAGCAGAATGTGTTCGTCGACTTCACCAATTATTTGGTAATAAAGGTACGCGACATCTAGATCTTGCCTGTGGAACAGGTCCTCATGTTCGTCACTTTATTGATCATGGTTTTCAAAGTTCTGGCTTAGATATCAATCAGCCAATGCTTGATCTAGCAAAACTTCGCTGTCCAGAAGCCGACTTTGTTTTACAGAATATGTGCGAATTTAAAGTTGATCAGCCATTGGATTTGATTACCTGTTTTTTATATTCGATTCATTACAGTGACGGTCTTGTCAATTTAACGCGCTGTATTGAAAGTGCACATGCGGCATTAAAAGAAGATGGTATATTTTGTTTCAATGCGGTTGAAAAGAACTTAATCAACAACAATTACTTTGTCAGCCACAGTGTGGAACATGATAACAGTCGTTTTACTTTTAGCTCTGGTTGGTATTATCAAGGTGAAGGTGAGAAACAAGCGCTGAAATTGAGTATTGAAAAAGCCGACACACTCAATACTGAAATTTGGCATGATGAGCATCCAATGGTTGCGGTGAGCTTTATTGAACTTCAAGCGCTACTTGAGCCATATTTCGATGTTCATATGTTTGAACATGACTACGAGAAACTTATTCCTTGGAATGGGGAATCAGGTAATGCAATCGTCGTGTGTGTGAAGAAGTAACGATTAAAGGGGCATCCAGCAGTGATTAATGATGACTGCTGGGTAACCCGTTTTAGATTTATCCATTTGTATTTTTCTATTTCTTTAATTGTCTTGCTTCAATTAATGCTGAAGTCATTCTATGGTAATTTATATATTCGTTTATGAAACACAATAACGAATACTGAGCTGATGAATAAAATGAAGCATGTCGAAAATAAACTGGGCTTATTTATTGCCTGCATTGTTTTAATTTGTGTCGTTGCAACAATAGGAAGTTCTTCCAATACGCCATGGTTACAGATGCCATTTGAAGCATTTAATGGCATAGCATTTAGCTTTGGTTATTTCTTTCGTTTATCTGCTATGTGGGCGTACGCATGTAGTAGTGTCTTTTTTATCTCATTGTTTGCGGTTAGCTTTTGGCTGGGGAAAATAGTGGTAAGATTTTTTTGTCGTCGACGTTAAGCCACTAAAAAGAAGAAATACAAGAAGCAGACGAAAGCGAGCAATATAGCCGAGATGATAGGGTAAATAATGTAGCTATCATCTATTCTATTCGCGCGATGAAAACAAAAAAACGCTAACAAACCATTATAAAAGATCAATAACAGGCTGATCATTGTGCCAGTACGTAAATCTAGCGAACCAAGCTGAAATAGAAAAAAAGACAGCAGAACATAATCAATGACGATCAGCCATAGAAAAGTCTTTTGTAAATTATCAGCTTTACGCTGTTTTATTTGTGTATGAGTCATTGGGCACACATCCACTAAAATCTCACCAAAACCAAGCATTGTATTCAATATTTATAAAATATAGCTTATAAATTAGACACGACGGGCTGTATTTCTTTTGGTTGGGTGACTGAATGGTTTATATAGTCGCTTCGTAGCACGGGTTGATTAAGACGCGCTTTTTCGTAAGCTTTATCAACAATGTTATCAGGATTTCCTGTACCAAAAAGAGCATCTACAACACTGGCTGCGGGGGTCGTTAAGATAAATAACTCAATTCGACGATTTTCACTGGCATTAGGGGATTGTTTGTTCAGTAGGGCACGTTCTGCCATTGCTGCAACTTGAAGTACTCGATTGCTTGGCATGCCGCCAGCAATCAGCGTCTGTCTTGCGACATTGGCACGGGAAGAAGAGAGTTCCCAGTTTGATCTATTACTAAACTGGCGTTTAAACGGAGTCGCATCTGTGTGGCCACTGATGATCAGTGAATTGCTGATTTGTTTAAAAATAGGGGCAATGTTTAATAATACATCTTCAAAAAAGGGCGTTAAATCAGCACTGCCACGATGAAACATATTTTGTTTGAAGTCATCTTGTAAAATGATCCTCAACCCTTGCGGTGTCACATCAACTGAAATATTACCTTGAGCTGATACTTGCTTAGCCGTTTCTTCAACAACTGAAGCAAGGATCGCTAATTGCGCTTGGGTTTCAAAACTACCTGGAATTAACGCATCACTTTCAGGGCCATCACCGTTACCATCAAAAAACGATTTTATTGTCATCGCTGCATTGTGAGAACTTAGATCGGCAGCTTCGCCACCGAAATCAATAGGGGATAAGCTGTTGGCGGTATCAAAAGGATTGCCAGCGCCTTCGTCAAAAACACTGGCACTATTTAAATAAGCAACAATGGCTTTACGTTCCTTTTGATCAACCACTTGCATTAACCAAAGCACTAAAAATAGTGCCATAAGAGCAATCATAAAATCAGCAAAAGCGACTTTCCATGCGCCACCGTGATGTTCATGTGAATGTCGTTTTGTTGCACGTTTAAAGACGATCTGCTCTGTGTTCTGCATTATCCCTCCTGTTCAGTTAGCCACCTCTCCATTTCGTTAAATGTAGGTTTAATGTCTAGCTGAATATGTTTTCTTCCTGCGTCAATAGCTAATAAGGTCGGCTTTTTAGCGACATAGGCGACAAGTGTTGCTCTTATACATTCAAATGCTGACATATTGCGTTTAACACGCTGTGCCATGGCATTACTGGCAGGATCTAGAATGCAATAACAGCCAAAAATTCCAAGAAAAGTACCGACTAATGCGGCAGCAACGTGATAGCCAATCATGGCGATAGAGCCATCAATGGCTTGCATGGTAATGATGATCCCCATGACCGCTGCCAAAATACCAAATCCAGGTAAGGCTTCTGCGGTACGTTGCATAGAACGCGAAGGCAAGAGTAAGTCTTCTTCTATTGCACTGATTTCTTGTTCTAGTAACCCTTCAAGTTCATAAGGCGACATTTGTCCCATTGCCATTAAACGTAAATTGTCTGTAATGAAAGAAATAACATGATGGTCATGCTTAATGAGAGGGTAGCGATTAAAAATCGTGCTGCTTTGAGGTGACTCAATATGCTCATCGAGTGCTTTAAAGCCTTTATTACGAACGGTATCAAGCAAGGTTTGCAGTAATGCCATTAATTCCATGTAGTACTGAGCCTCATTATTACGAGGCGAGAGTACTTGACGAAATTGCTGACGCATTTCCTTTAAAACATGCGGTGGGTTACCAATGATCAAGGAGCCCAATGTTGCTC
The DNA here is from genome assembly GCF_003026165.1 of Photobacterium sp. GB-1. Lineage (NCBI taxonomy): Bacteria > Pseudomonadati > Pseudomonadota > Gammaproteobacteria > Vibrionales > Vibrionaceae > Photobacterium > Photobacterium sp. GB-1. Next base: position 95,035 of record NZ_PYOB01000011.1, read on the forward strand.
CGGCAATAATTAAAAATTCAGCAGGTTGCCAAATCGCACGTAAATTTCCGCCAGCCCAAACATAGCCACCAAAAACACAAATAATAATGATGATGGCACCGATTAACTTTTGCATATACAGCTCCTAAGCCGATAAATAGTGATTGAGGGATTTCAGTGCTTGTTTATGCAGCTGACAAATACGCGGTGGAGTAAGGTTTAGCACTAACGCGATCTCATGTAGATTGAGTTCATGTTGATAAAACAGGGTCAGCAATAACTGCTCTCGTTTTGATAATTGCGTTAAAGCGTATTCCAGTGTGCGACGCATATGTTCATGTTCAACACCGTTATATTCCAACGGTGCATCTAGCTCTTTACCGGCTTCTAGCAGTTGATCAAGGCTTTGCATTTCACTTGCCATACTGGCTTGTAAACGCAGTTGATAATTTTCACTATCAATGCCAAGCGCAGATGTGATCTCAGCTTCTGTGGGCTGTCGGCCAAGTTGTTTCATTAAGTCACGGGTGATGTCGTTCAGCTCATGAGCTTGTTGGCGTGTATGACGAGAACGCCAATCTAATCTTCGCAGTTCGTCTAAAATCGCCCCACGAATACGACATACAGCAAATGCTGGAAATTGAGGATCTTCGACATCGCCATAACGTCGCGCCGCTTCTAACAGCCCAATTAATCCAATTTGCTGCATGTCTTCATAACTGCAATGTGGGCTAGTATGGTGACGAAGTTGATTAACCACGCGCTTTACTAAAACAAGGTGATGACGGATTAATAAATCTTCATCAATATGATGCTGTTGCGGCGATGGGGCCGTGTCGAGGTTATAGTGAGTGGTTGGGTTGTGATCAAGCATACTCACCTCATTATTGAATGACGTATTTGGTAAAAAGCACATCATCAATATCACGAGCGATCGTGGTATTGGCAAAGGCTGCGGTCAGGGTTTGTTTTACTTCTTGCTGTAATTGATCGATAGATTGTTGGTTTTGTAACTCTTCATACTTTTTCTTGCTGAACATTTTGAGTAATGCATTGCGAACGAGCGGCATGTAGCTATCGATTTGTTTTATTCGTTCGGGATAGTGGGTTTGGACTGCTAGCTCAATCATCACATAATGAGTTTGGCGTTCACCTTTTACACTGACAACGACCTTATCGAGAGGATGAAAGGCAGGTTGTGCCGTAGCTTCTGGCTCTGATTCAAAGACGTTTGTGAACCATACATCGATGTTTGGAGTGGACGTATTCTGTTGGCTATACCATAGAGTGGCGCTAAAAGTGGCAATAGCAACAATAATGCTGATCAGCAATATAATAAACAGGTTAGAAAGTGTTTTTTTATTAGTCATCATCCTGATCCTAAATAAGAAAATTATGCGAGCGTAGATAGCCAATGCTCATTGGTTGTCGATGTTTCAACGTCTGCAGATGACGTGGAAGTGATTACCCTGTGATCGTTATCATCTTGGGTTGAATGTTGTGCGGTTTGATCTGAATGGGAATCTTGCTTACCGTGGCTGATGTTGACATCGACACTGACAAATTGCTGCTGGAGATCATGACGTAAACGTTCAGAGACTTGGTTAAGTGCATCACGTACTGCATTGTTATTAGCACTGATTTGAACATTCAACTTATCGCCATCCATTTTGACGATCAGATCAAGCTTGCCAAGATCTGGTGGATCTAAACGAATACGTGCTTCTTGCATGTTTTGTGTCGCTTGAAGAGAAACGCGATCTTGTAGAATATTCAGCATTTTCTCACCCCATTGTGAAGATTGAGGATCAACACTTATGGGAGCCCAATTCACACGATTAACCGTTATGTTGGTTTGTGTTTGTGTTTGTGCTTGAGCAGATAAAACTTGTTCGACTGCGGTAAGATTTTGAACCAATTGTGGCGCAGGCATTTCACCATTGAAAAGCGGTGTTTTTACCGCGTTTAACGATGACATTTGTTCTAAGGCAGAACTGGGTAGTGAAGTTATAGTTAGTGGTGCGATGACTTCCTTAATAGGATTGTTTGCGTGGTTAAGCGCAGATGTATTGACACCGTTTAGCACCTGATGAGAACTTGATAATGCATTCTGCGTAAATGAAGCAGAGGACAGTGTGCTTGTTGTTGATGGTGTAGCTAAGTGATTAAGTGGAAAATTGCCAATGGTTGGTGTAGTTACGGCTATTTCAATTTCACTTGGCGGTATCGGCAGCAATGTTTGATGTTGCGGTGCTGATGCAGAGTCTCGCTGTTCAAGATCGGTTGTATTGGCATTGCCTGATAGTAGCTCTGGTAACGTACTTTCGCTTTGCTGAGAAAATATTTGTAATGTTTGCGAGAAACCTTCTTGCCCTACCGTAGCGTCTGAGCTTTCAACAAGCATCCCAGCTTGTTTGATATCAGATGATGACGATACATTGTCAATTTTGGTGAGCGCAGTATTAATTAACATCGTTCACTCCATATTGTTGGCTGACTGATAAGCCTCAAGGCGTTCTTTTTCCTTGTCAGCAGTTGCTATTTTGTGTTGCAGTATTTGTTGTGCTTGTTGTAACGCAAGATAGGCTTGGCGATGTGCAGCCATTAACGCCGTTATTTGTCCTTGCTGTTGCGCTGTTTTAGGTTTTGATTTAAGTGGTAGTAACAGCGCACGTAACACTTCATCAAGCTGCTGTAAGCGAGACCAATTTTCAGTCTCAGCAGCTTGCTGAATTTTTGCTGTGAGTACTTTGAGCGATATGGAATTATTTGGCTGCATGCTGCCCAAACCCTTGCCAACCTTCTCGAATATTGTTCATCACTAAAGTGACATTATCGAGGTGGGAGAGATCGTTTTTGACACTTGCTTGGTAAAGCTCAAGCTGACAAAACTCATAAAGATCATGCAAATTAGCTGCAACTTCGCCGCCAAGTTCTAGATCTAACGCACTATCTAGCCCTATTAAGATATTCATGCATTTATTGATACTGATCCCCTTGGCATCGAGTCGTTTTGCTTCGATATGTCCTTGTGCACGGATCAGTTCATCTTGAAAGCCATCAATAAGCATTAAAACTAATTGATGAGGGGAGGCTGAAGCGGCTTGTGCATCCAAGTCGACTTGTTGATATGAATTAAAACCTGCATCTTGCATTAACATTGTTGTACTCCTTTTAACCAAATAAACCTTGGGTTTGCTGCATTTGGGTCATGATTTGATTCATTTGGGTGAATTGTTTGAGGTAGCGGGTGTAAGCCATGTCATATTTACGTTCAAGGTTGGCTTGTTTATCGTCGATACGATCGATGTTGTTTCTCAGGGCATCTTTGCGAGAAGTAAACATGCCTGAAGAAAATTGGAGAAAAGGCTTAAGTGAATCTTCTAATGAATCGAATAAATTACCGTCACCGTTAAACATGGATTCAATGGTTGAACCCATGGTTTGTTGTGCGTTTTTAAAGGTATCTTTATCAACTTCAAGTTTGCCTTCGCGGTTAATACTGATCCCAATTTCAGACAGCCTCTTGCCTTCAAATTGATCGCGTAAAAGGTTATTTAATTGCGATTCTATTGAGCGAAGAGTGGGATCATTTGCCAGTGCACCACGTTTGGTATCTGCTGACCCTGTTTGGGTATAACTATCAAGGTTGGATATCACCTTGTTATAGCTTTCAATAAATGAATTAACTTGCTCCAAGGTGGCATCTTGATCGGCATCGATAGCCATAGAAATGGCTGTATCACCAGAGGTTTGTGCTTTGGTTGCAGTAATATCAATACCATCAATAACATTGGAAAACGTATTACTGCTATTGGTTAGTTTTAAGCCCGTGGTTTCCGCACCAAGCCAAATCACTGCATCTTGTGGCGCACTTATTTCAGTTAAGTTAGTAAAAGCATCATCAAACCATGTTGTGCCTGTGCTCGAAGAAACACTTAATGTGTTCGCAATCCCTGTTTCGTTACTTGCTAGCATGAAATGAGTTTGACCACTGGTACGAACTAACGTGGCATTGACTCCGGGGTTATCGGGGTGGTTATTAATTGCTGTAGTGAGCTCTGATATGGTGGATTGCCCGTCACCATCGCTATCTATTGTCGAAAGATCAAGATCTAGAGTCTGACCATCGACAGTGAATGAAAGGGTTCCTGTATTAGGTACAGACGTTGTTGACTCCAAGTTTGTTGGCATATCAGTTTTGACCTGATGGGCACTGGCAACTTGCTCAACAAAGACTTGATAATTGCCGCTTAACGCTTTTGCATTTGCACTGACGGAAAAGTGGCTGTCGTCACTTAATGTCGCTTTATTTTGAATAATGCTGGCAGTTGAGCTGTTGATGCTTTGAATTGTTGCGCGAAAATCACGTAGGGCAGATTCTACTTTACCCAATGCACTTAATTGGCTCTGGTACTTATCAGCTTGTAATTGATACCGCTGCTGAAATGGCTGTACATCAAAGGTGGCGAGTTGAGTGGCCATTTGAATAGGATCTAACGAATTCATTGATTGCTCCTTAAGTGACTATTTATATTGGCAAGAGCTATGCCAAAACTTTCTCGATATAAAGCATTTAAAAACAGGTAGTTATGATTGTCGCGTTAGGTGGCGGAAATGTGATTTCCGTTTGTTATTTCCTGCTTTATTCCTATGTTCCGTTTATTAACCAAAGGGTTACTAATGGCTAGCTTTCCGACATACCGACTTACTGATATTTAATGATGGCTACAAAAAAGCCTCCACGAAGGAGGCTTAGGAAAAAGAAACTACAGTTTAGCGAAGTAGTGACATTGCCATACCCGGTAACTGGTTAGTTTGTGAAAGTACCGTTGTGCCGGCTTGCATTAACATTTGGTTTTTAGTCATGCTTGAAGATTCAACAGCAAAGTCAGCATCAACAATACGACCTTTGGCTGCAGATACATTCTCAACCATATTGCCCAGGTTAGTGATAGTGTGGTCAAGGCGGTTAATGTTGGCACCCAGTGCTGAACGTGCATCACCAATTTCTTTCAGTAAACCCGCTTCACCGTTAGCACCTGTTAGGGTCGTTAGTGCTGTTTGCGCGTTAGCTGCAGAAGTCAAATCACCTAAAGCTAATGCGCCTGAAGTACCAATAGTTGCATTCACGGCTTGTACTTCAGTTGATACATCAACAGCTAGTTGATCACCTGATTGAGTACCAATCTGGAAGTTGACTGCGCCTGCACCAAATGAGCCTGCATCGGTCAAAATATCTTGTCCACCAAAGCTGGTTGATGCCATTACGTTGGCAAGCTCTTCACCAAGCTGTTGGAATTCTGCGTCCAAAGCTACACGGTCATTGGCTGATACTGTGCCGTTTGATGCCTGTGTCGCAAGGTCGTTCATACGGTAGACGATGTTAGTCATTTCATCCATCGCACCTTCAGCGGTTTGCATCATTGAAATACCGTCTTGCGAGTTACGCATAGCTACAGACATGCCACGAGTTTGCGCATCTAGACGTGTTGCGATTTGAAGACCAGCAGCATCATCTGCAGCTGAATTTACACGGAAACCTGTACTTAAACGTTCCATTGCTGTGTTTAACAAATTGCTAGTATTGCTCAGTGTATTTTGTGTAACCAGTGATGCGTAATTGGTGTGCATAGATAGAGCCATGATAGTTCTCCTTGTAATCAATCTATCGAGGTATTTCCTGCTCACTGTATCTATGCGGTCAGTTGGAAAAGATCATTAATTTTTATTTTTAATATTTTCAAAAAATAAAAGAATTGGAGAATAAATTTGATATTGAGCCAAATAAATGAGGTTTTCTTATTAAATCGTGTTGATATTAAATAAGAAAACCTCATTAATTTTTAAGGGGATGTAGAGATATAAAAGTCATGGTTTTATATTTGATTATTATTCGCAACCTTTTTTTTCATTGATACCGACATTGGTATATCACTGACATAACCGAAATAATATTGCGCGCCAAGTAGACGATATTGATTGAGTTCGTGTTGGCTTCCCACTCGTCCAGCAATAAATAATGTATTGTTTTTACGGATAAAACGAATGACGGGAATCAGGCCTGAGCGCTTATGATCATCATTGAGAATATGCGACGTTTTAATTGCATCAGGTTTAATGTTTTTTATTGTTTCTAAATAGCGGGTGGGTGGAATAATATCTATCCAGAGTTTAACCGCTTTCTTTTTTAATGATTCTAAATTTGCATTTAATGTCATTACGTTATGGCATTCACTATTTTCCATGTCATGAAGTTGAACACAGGGAATAATGTATTGCATTGCAACGGAATGATGTTGAAAAACCTGATTAATAAAGCCTTGTCCAATAGGCCATGATAGCGTTTCTGAATTTATCGGCACCACTAACGGATTAATAATATCTTTATGGAAAGTCGATAGCTGAAACTCAATATGGCGGACGGCTAAATATAAGCTATAGAGATCAAACAGAAATTGTACAGGTTTAGAAACATCAAATTGGTAAACACTTTGCTCGTTATTACTACCAAAACGTAATGTTAGGTGTTGGTAGGTGACTTGATTGGTGGTGGTTTCGCGAATAGCCTGACACACATGACTAACATCGTTTTGCTCAAATGCGTCAAGTAGGATCGCATCGTCGTTATTGCGGGTTAACGATGGGATAATACTTTGAATATAGCTGTAAAGTTCGTCCATGGTGTGTAATGTGTGTTGCGTTGTCATAGCTCGTCCTCGTTCAATTTCACGGGAATGAATTAACCTAAGTTGCCAATGATATTGATATTCTTATTTTCAGGAATTTCGTTATAAGACAATACTGCTAAGCCTTGGGCGAAAGTACGCGCATAGCGAGATAGCAGTGGTCGTAATTGTGGCATTACTAGCAACACAGGGGCTGCGCCTTGCTGTTTTAATTGTTGCTTCGCAAGCGGCATATTTTGTTGAAATTGGCTTAAAATATTTGGCTCAATTGGAAAGCTATCTAGCATCACATTGCCACTGGCTTGTGCTTGTTGAAGTGATGTTAATAACATTTGCTCAAGCTCATCGGATAGGGCATAGACGTTAAGATCTTTCTTATCACCATTGAGTAGATTCACCAAGGTACGGCGTAAGCTGCAACGCACATCAGCAGCAATTAAGATTGGATCTTTGGTGTTTTCAGATGCTTCTAACATGGTATTGGCAATGGTACGGATATCTTTAAGTGGCACTTGATCAATGAGTAATTGGCGATACACCTTAAGTTGCTGAGCAGGCGTTAATGCAGCACTTAAACTTTCCGCTAATTTGGGTGCCTGTTGCGCCAAACGTTGATTAATAAAATCCACATCATCATGGGTAAACAAATCGGCTAAATGTACTTTCATCACTTTGCTTATGTGAGTGGCAATGACGGTAGCGTCATCTACGACTTGGTAACCCATGTTCAAGGCCTTTGCTTTGTTGCTATTTTCAATCCATACCGCAGGGAGTTGGTAAGCAGGATCGTGACCAAGGATGCCATCTATTTCGCCATAGGTATCACCCACGGCAATAGCCATTAAACGCTCAGGCTCAATGCTGCCTTGTTCAATGATCTCGCCATGAACGGCAATAGTATAATGGTTCGGTTTTAAGCTTAGGTTGTCGCGAATATTCACTTCAGGCAGCAAATAGCCGACTTGCTCAGAAAGATTTTTACGAACACCGCGAATACGCTGGGTGAGTGGCGCACCTTGTTCTTTATTCACCAGATGAACTAAACGAAAACCGAGCGATAACGACATACTTTGAACATGAGGAATGTCATCCCATGTTAATGGCGTTTCGTGGTCGAGTTGCATGGCTTGAGAAACGGCTTCAACTTCGTCGAGTTGCTGGTGGTGGTGAGGTTTTTTATATTGTCGCCAGCCCGCAAAGGCTAATACTGCGGCAAAGCTGAAAAATGCCAAGTGCGGCATGCCTGGCACAATACCTATGATGGCCATCACAGAAGCAACAGTGAATAAGGTTGCAGGTGAGGCAAGCAGTTGGTTCTGCATAGCTTGCGTCATGTCATCATCACTGTCGTTAATACGAGTGACAATAATAGCGGCAGAGGTGGCTAATAACAGTGAAGGAATTTGCGCGACAAGACCATCACCTATGGTCAGTAAGGCGTAAGTTTTAAAAGCATCAGAAGCGCTGAGTCCGTATTCAAAAACACCGATGCTGATACCACCAATGATATTGATAAATAGGATCAATAAACCCGCAATGGCATCACCACGAACGAACTTTGAAGCACCGTCCATTGAACCGTAAAAATCCGCTTCATTGGCAACATCACGACGGCGCTGTTTTGCTTGGTTTTGGTCAATAATCCCCGCGTTTAAATCCGCATCTATTGCCATCTGTTTACCGGGTAGGGCGTCAAGGGTGAAACGGGCTGCTACCTCAGAGATACGTTCGCCACCTTTGGTGATCACCACAAAGTTGATGATCATTAAAATCACGAAAATCACCATACCCACAACATAGTTACCGCCAATAACGACTTCACCAAAAGCTTGGATCACTTTACCTGCTGAATCGCCACCATTGTGACCTTCCAGTAATACAATACGTGTTGAGGCCACATTCAAAGTGAGTCGCATTAATGTCGCGACTAATAGAATGGTGGGGAAAACAGAAAAGTCTAACGGCCTTTTTGCTGTGGTACTGACTAACAATACCAAGATGGCCAAGACAATATTAAAGGTGAATAAGGCATCGAGCAGCATAGGAGGTAATGGCAAAATTACCATTGCCAGAATCATCAGTAAGGCGATAGGAATACCGATATAACCTTTACTCGACTGTTTGAGTGTTGTGAGCCAATTTAACATGTGAAGTCCTTCATCCAATCCGGTAAAAATGCGCTGAAATTAATGCTGTAAATGTTTTGGGATAACAAAATTGGGTAACGTTTGTGGTTGATTTCCTTTACCTTGTCGAAAGGCTTTAAGCTGTAAAACATAAGTTAATATATGCGCCACAGCGACATAGAGCTGGCTTGGGATCGCTTGCTCTATCTGGGTGCTGTGATAAATCGCACGCGTTAATGGTGGTGAATGTAAGATCTCAACATCGTGCTGTTTGGCAATGGTTTGAATATGCATCGCCGTTTCATCTATGCCTTTTGCTACCACAAAGGGCGCTTCAGACAGTGTGGTATCGTATTTAATCGCAACGGCATAATGGGTTGGGTTGACGATCACCACATCAGCTTTAGGCACTGCTTTATCTATTTTTCTTCGGGCGAACTGCTGTTGAATTTGACGAATGCGTTGCTTGATTTCTGGGCTACCTTCATTATTTTTAAATTCTTCTTTCAGCTCTTGTTTGGTCATTTTCAGCTCTTTGGCGTGCTCCCATTTTTGGTAGGGAATATCAATTAAACCAAATAACAATAGCGCCACGCCCATCAGCAAAATACCATGAAAGAGAATCGTCAGAATTAATGACACGCCTTGTTTTAGTGGCAAGTTTTGCATCCCTAATAAGCGGCTTAAATTGGCATCAAGATAGAGATAGAGCAGGAGGAAAATCACACAGACTTTGAGTGTCGATTTTAAAAGCTCAACCAAAGATCGGGTTGAAAACATCCTTTTTATCCCCGCAATGGGATCGATTTTTGATAATTTTGGCAATACGCCTGCAGGGTAGAATAGCCAACCACCAATCAGTAAACTGCTGGCGATAGTGGTGATTAGAATTAAACCAAATAATGGCAGTAGTAATTGAATAATAATGGCTAAGCTTGTGCCTAATGCTTCAATCGCTAGCCAAGGTGAGCGTAAATCATCACGAGAGATTGTCATGTTCAATGTAAATACGCCATTCAGCGCCTGCCAAATCGCATCAATTTGGAAATAAAAGAAAACCACAACCGCAATAAAAATCGTAGCTGCTGTGAAGTCTTTGGCGCGTGGGATCTGACCTTGCTCTCGGGCCTGACGGATCTTCTGCGGAGTGGCTTTTTCAGTTTTATCTTGTGCCGATGACTGACTCATGCGCCTCCCGAAATATAGAGTTGAAGCTGATCTAGGCTGTAGTGGACTAACTCGACATAACGCGCTGGTACACCGCTGACAGAAATTAAGACACTAAACAGTCCTAACAACATGGTCATAGGAAAGCCTAATGCGTATACGTTCAAACTAGGTGCGGCGCGGTTCATGACCCCGAAACTGATATTAGCCAGAAGCATTGAAACAATAGCGGGCAGAGCGATGGCAAGGGCTGAACTGAACATCCAACCAAAAAGTGCGAGTATTTGTTTTACTGAAGATAGAGCCAACCCACTGCCTACAGGCCAAGAGGTAAAGCTTTGCACTAAAATATCAATAACCAATAAATGTCCATCTAAAGCCAGAAATAACAAGGTAGAAAACAGTAAAAACATTCGCCCAAGAATCGCGACTGAAACACCATTAACGGGATCGTTCATCATTGCCATCCCTAAGCCCATTTGCAGTGAAATGATCTGACCTAACAATGTCATGATGGAAAATAGGAAATGGATAATTAAGCCAAATAACAGCCCCCATATTGCTTGCTCAAAAGCCAGCATAAGTGCCGAGAGAGAAAGTAAATCTGTCGTGGGCATAGCTGGCATCAGTGGCGCGGCAATAAAACTGATAGCAACTGCTAATAAAGCGCGTACCCAAATAGGAATTAACGCATCACCAAAAAATGGCATGGCTAACATGGCAGCCCCAATACGAAAAAACGGCCACCAAAACTGAGCGAGAAGGGCGTTGAGCTCTGCAAACGAGATAGCCATTAGCCAATCATTCCCGGAATGTTATAAAAGAGGTAATCAAATAATTCCATTAAGCGCCTTAGCATCCAATGTCCGGCAAAAATCACCATCAGCAAAGTCATGATTAAACGAGGGAGAAAACTTAAGGTTTGCTCGTTGATCTGGGTCGCGGCTTGAAATACGGCAATCACTAACCCGACTAATAATCCCGGTATAACAAGTACCATTACCATATTAATAATTAGCCAAACCGCATTGGAAAATAGATCGACAGCAAGCTCTGGGGTCATCATTTACTCCTTTCTTTTTTATCCAAAGCTGGCAGATAGCGATCCGACCGTCATGGTCCAGCCATCAGCGAGTACAAACACAATTAATTTGAAAGGAAGAGAGATAATCAGCGGTGACAGCATCATCATACCCATTGCCATCAAAACACTGGCAACCACGAGATCGATGATCAAAAAAGGAATGAACAACATAAAACCAATTTGAAAGGCTGTTTTAAGCTCACTGATCACAAAAGCAGGTAACACGATAGCAAACGAAATATCTTCCACATCTTGGTCTAATGGTTCGTTGGCAATACGCATCATCTGCTCTAAAGCACTTTGATGGGTTTGTTTTAACATGAAATCACGAACGGGCTTTTCGGCAGTATCAAAGGCTTGTAAAAGGGTAATATCTCCGTTGTCATAAGGGACAAAAGCATTATCGTAGACATCAGTCCAGACCGGACGCATGATCAAAATTGTTAAAGAGAGCGCGATACCCACCAGTATTCTATTTGGCGGGCTCTGCTGTAAACCCAGTGCTTGGCGCAAAATAGAAAGTACGATAATGATGCGGGTAAAACTGGTCGCCATTAGCAGAAAGGCAGGGATAAAACTCAGTGCTGTCATTAACAACAAGATTTGTAATTTTACACTGTATTCTTGCTCGCCTTGATCATCTGTAACGGTCAAGAAATTCAGCCCACTATTGGCTTCTGCGCTCGAAGAAAACAGTACGCCGAGCGCAATAAGTAGCAAAGTGAGTAAATACAGACAATGGCGCTGTTGAGATGTTTTTATCAGCAAGCGGTATCCCTGATCGATCATTTTTTAACTATCCATGGTGTTAAGAGGTGATTCGACGACATCAATTAGCCGTAGGCCATATTTATCATTGATCACAACCACTTCGGCATGGCCCATCAGTGACCCATTCACTTTCACATCAAGCGGTTCACCGTTGAGTTTATCTAGCTCAATCACACTGCCTTCACCGGCTTTCATTAACTCACCTAATGAGATTTCTGTGCTTGAGACCTCAAGAGTCACAGTCACGGGGATCTTTTTGAAAAAACTTAAGCTACGTTGCGAAATGCTGCTATTAAGTTGAGGTGTTTCATCAAATTGTTCTAACTGAAGATCGTCGAAATTGAGGTCATCACCATTAAATAGGTCGGATTCGTTAATATCGCTCATGCTTATGTGTCCTTACTGGTGTTGATGATTAAAACAAGTTGACCGTTTTGCTCTGCGACATGGCCGTTAAATAAATGCTCTTGACCAATACTGATCGGAGAGGATTGCAGTAAATCAATATCAAAGATGTCACCGGGCTTTAGCTGCAATACTTGGTCTAAAGGCATCTGTCTTTCACATAAAACTGTATTGAGTTTGACCTTGGTCGATTCAAGTTGCTGACTAAAGAGTGCATTAAGTTCAGATGTGGGTTGTAAGCCAATAACACTGGTTAATGTTTGAATTAATGCGGAATCAATACAGATGATGATGTCGCCAATCGTCTCTTCGCAGGTAACGGAAAGTTGAATGACTAAGCCGATATCATCTGATAGTGAATTATCACAGGCTTGCCACATATTTTCTGGTGCTATCTGGGCTGAAAAAAGTCGTCCTATGCGTTCTTGTAACCGCAAATCACTCGTTGTAATCGTTTGACTTTTAGCACTATTAAGACGATTTACAGATGAGTGATAAAAGCGATCGGCGAGTACAATGAGCAATGGCGCAGAACAGCGAAAATTCATCATACCCCCGTCATTATGGGCTACCGTAAATGCCGCATGTTGTCCCTGTTTTGGCGATTGAAAATCAATACTAGTAACCGACATCGTCAGTTCATGGGTTTTCACCCACTTTTGTATTTGGTCAGTTAATCCCAGTAATGAATTACTTAAAATATTAGCTAATTCATCTTTGATTATATGAATAGGTTTTCCTAGCAATTCCACATTCAATATGGGATATCTATTGTCAAAATCTGATTTTATATATTCCATAGTTATCATAGTTAAGTGGGTAAAAACAAAGTGTAGTTGATGTTTATTCGTAATATATAAATATGTTTATCGCGTTTATAACTATGAAGATATAAATTAAAAATTTTTAAGAGCAAAAATGTGACTTTAGTTCATAGCATTAGTATTTGATGAAATAAAAATTGTTTTAATGTTTAAATTTAAAAAACTTCGATTATGATGAAGTTAAATCAAATGGAAGTGTGTTACTAAACTTATGATTAATAATGGAATAATATTAGACTTTAGTATGACATTAAATCGTTAATATAAACGTCAAAAAAATGCCCTTAAGAGCGTCAAATAATATTTATTCGACTTGTTTTCTATGGTTATTAAATAGATATATTCAAGCGTTAGAATATTAGGGTTAAATATAAAATCGCCATAAGATTTTTTGGCTATAATAAATCATGTGATTAATAGGTAGAGGTGAGTGCTTATTATGACACTCATAAAATATACAATTATATTTATATATTCGATTTTTATTTCTTTATTCTTTTCCATGAGTTCTGTCGCTAAAGAGTTATTTTTACCGATGGATCTTGTTTCGTGGGAATATAAAGGCGATAAATTTAGTTGTTCATTGAGTCAAACCATTAGCCAATTTGGGGCAATTACCTTTGTTGCGAAACCTAAGCAGCCACTTGGTATACAGGTACAAAGCTACCATGTAAAACCGCCTTATGAGCGTGCCATATTGAGCCAAGTACAGTCCCCTTGGGCATTGAATACCGCACCTATCACAGTCGATGAGGTGGATTTAGATAAAAAATCAGGACAAGTCTCTTTTTATACTGATATTGAGCTGTTACTTGAAGCCATGGCGCAAGGTAATTGGTTAGGAGTAAGGCTGTCATCGTCGAACCAAAACAACACGTTTGATGTAACAGTCCCTTCAGTGAATATGACGCAGGCTATGGCTGATTTTAATTTGTGTCGAGCCAAGTTACCTGCAATGGCATACCAAGATGCGAGAGACGTAGTATTGCAATTTAAGTTAGGTCAACGTGTGGTCAGTTCATCACAAAAACAAATCTTGGCTGATTTAGCGAGTTATTTAAAACATGACAAAAATGTCAAACGTGTATTGATTGATGGGCATACAGACAATGTTGGCTCCAATGTTGCCAATTTACAGATTTCAAAAATTCGTGCTGACGATGTAGCCAGCATTCTGCGTGAAAACGGTGTGCGTTCATCGCTGATGGAAATTCGCTCTCATGGTTCTCGCTATCCTGTTGCCAACAACAATACCCAAGATGGAAAAGCTAAAAATCGTCGCGTGACTATTCGCGCTATTCGCAAGGAAGATGCAGTAAAAAGGAAGGGTAGCTAATGCAGCCTAACAATATTCAATTAGTCGAGCCAAATTTAAGTGCAGCAAACCAAATTATTGCTGTGCTTGAAGGTAAAGGTTATAGCGTTAATCACTTCACTTCTGGACGTGCTGCGTTATATCAATCTCGCTCAGCTATTACTTTGGTCAGCTCGCATATCACAGATATCTCACTGACTGATTTTATTCGCCAATTCCATCAAAAAGCTGTCGCGACTCACCGTGCTTCCACACCTATTTCTATTGCTATTGTCGATCAAGCGCAAGGAATGATGGCGGCGGATGCAATGAAAGCAGGCGCAACCGATTATTTACTACGTCCTTTTGAATCTGAACAGTTACTTGGCTTACTCGCGCGCGTTGAAGCGCTAGATAAACCCTTAACCAATATCGTGGTGGAATCATGGCGTAGCAAGCAAGTGTTGCAGTTAGCACACCGTGCGGCAGGGACAAACGCGACCGTATTGATCACCGGTGAATCTGGCACCGGGAAAGAAGTATTAGCGCAATATGTGCACCAACATTCTTCGCGTTCAAATGCGCCTTTTGTTGCCGTTAACTGTGCCGCTATTCCTGAATCCATGCTCGAAGCAGTGTTGTTTGGTCATGTGAAAGGGGCGTTTACTGGCGCGACACAAACGCAAACCGGTAAATTTGAAGAAGCCAATGGGGGGACGATTTTATTAGATGAAATCGCTGAAATGTCACCCAGTCTTCAAGCTAAATTATTGCGTGTGTTGCAAGAGCGTGAAGTCGAAAAAGTGGGGAGTCATAAAACCGTTCCATTGGATATTCGCGTCATAGCGTCAACCAATAAAGATCTTCGTGTAGAAATTCAAAAAGGGACGTTCCGAGAAGATCTTTATTACCGTTTAGATGTGCTGCCGTTGCATTGGCCATCACTGCGAGATCGAAGCGCTGATATTCTTCCTCTGGCGCGATTTTTCATCAATAAATATCAAATGGGAAGTGCCTGCCAGTTGTCGGAAGATGCGTGTTTTGCACTGTCTAAATATCACTGGCCGGGCAATATCCGAGAGTTAGAAAATGTCATGCAACGAGCCTTGGTGATGCGTCATGGTGATTTCATTACCGCACAAGATTTAATGTTGCCAATTGATCCTAATGCTGCGCCATCTTTACCTCAAACGGAGGGGGGGAATGGTCGGGTAGAAGCGAAGAAAATGGCAGAGTTTCAATACATTATCAAAATTCTTAAACAATTCGGTGGTAACCGAACCAAGACGGCTCAGCAATTGGGCGTTACTACTCGCGCACTGCGTTACAAGTTAGCCGCGATGCGTGAACAGGGAATAGACATCGATGCTGTATTAGGTTCTGCGGCATAAAAGGAGAGTTAAATGAGCACAAATAATTCGCTACCGTCTGTATCATCTGAACAACTCATGCTTGATAAAATGCAGCAGATGCAGCAACGCACTCAAGCTGATTTCATCGTAAAACCTAATCTGATGCAGGTCGACGCAACCAATACACAGTTTGCCGCTTCGCCATTGTCATTTTCGCAAGCTATGACAGGTGTTTTAAACACCGTTAATCAACATCAAAAAATCGCCAGTGACAAAGTGACAGCGGTTGAATTGGGGAAAAGTGACGACTTAGTAGGCGCGATGGTAGCTAGCCAAAAAGCCAGTTTATCTTTTTCTGCCCTCATGCAAGTGCGTAATAAAGTGGTTGCGTCCTTTGAAGATGTTATGAAGATGCCGGTGTAACTTATGTCTGAAATCATTGCCCAACCATCGATGACAAATACGGCAACAGGTTCAACTGCGAGCAGTGGATTGTCGTCAAATCCGTATATTAATAACCTTAAAAATCTTTGGCATAGTAGTCAGCGCAATCTAGTTTTGTCTGCTGTACTTGCTGCGATTGTGGCTGCCATTATTGTGGTGGCACTATGGAGTTCAAGTCAAAATTACCGCCCGTTATATGGGCAGCAAGAACGTTTTGATAGCGGTGAAATCATCTCGGTATTAGAAACAGAAGGGATCCCTTACCGCCTACAAGAAGCCAACGGACAAGTGCTGGTGGCAGAAGGTGAGGTCGCAAAAATTAGGATGTTACTGGCAGCAAAAGGGATCAAAGCCAAGTTACCGACAGGGCTTGATTCATTAAAAGAAGATTCGTCGTTAGGCACCAGCCAGTTCATGGAAACCGCACGTTACCGTCATGGATTGGAAGGCGAGTTAGTGCGTACTATTATTGCCCTTGATGCTATTGCTAATGCCCGCGTTCACTTAGCCATTCCACGAAAAACCTTATTTGTTCGCCACAATGCGGAAGCGCCAACAGCGTCAGTAATGGTTGAGCTAAAACCGGGTGAAGATCTAAAAACTGAGCAAGTTGAAGCCATCATTAACCTTGTTACTGGCAGTGTGACAGGAATGAAGACAGAAAATGTGTCAGTTGTTGATCAGTATGGGCGTTTACTCAGTGCTGATATTGGCTCGACTGAAATGGGTAAAGTGAATGCTAAATACCTCGACTATCAGAAGAATCTCGAAAAGCAGGTGATCCAACGTGCCGCTGACATGCTAACGCCGATTGTCGGACCAAGTAATTACCGCGTGCAAGTCGCTGCTGATCTTGATTTTAGCCATGTCCAAGAAACCAAAGAGGTGGTTGATTCAACGCCTGTAGTGAAAAACGAGCACCGTATTGAAAATAACAGTATTGATAATATTGCTTTAGGTGTGCCGGGTTCATTAAGTAACAAGCCACCCGTTACTGGCGAAGAAGAGAACAAAGACAGTAAAAACACCAATGAACGAACGGAAATCAATCGTCAATATGCGTTAGGCAGCAGTGTTCGTCATACCCAATATCAACAAGGCAAATTAAATAAACTCAATGTCTCTGTGTTACTTAATTCTACCGCTGCACCAAATGGTAAAGCATGGACAGAAGCGGAAACACAGCAAATTAGCAATATGATCAAAGATGCGGTAGGGATCAGCGCTGCTCGTGGCGATAGTTTGAGTATTTTAAGTTTCAACTTCACACCGATTGCAATTGATGCGCCTCCTGCTATTCCGTGGTGGCAAGATCCAACCGTACAACAACCACTACGCTACATGATCGGCGGTATTCTCGGCTTGTCGATGATCTTCTTCGTGCTCAGACCGCTTATTAGCCATTTAACAGGATTAGATCGTCGCCGTGATGAGTTAACTTTTGCTGAAGAAGATATGGCGCACTCTTACGATGAAAGCCTGCAAACTCGCGAAGAGCAAGAACACGAAGAAACGTTAAATGAGCGTTTAGCCGCAAAAGGGATCAACGGGACGAATAACGCCTTTAATGCCAGCAATGATTTGTTGCCACCACAGGGCTCGCCATTAGAAATCCAACTTAAACACTTACAGCTTATTTCAACCGAAGAGCCAGAGCGTGTTGCTGAAGTCTTAAAACAATGGGTGAATGTTAATGAGTCAATCACAAACAAAAAATCAGACGGATAGTAAAACCCCTGCACTGACTTATGTTGATAAAACAGCCGTCGTATTGTTGGGAATGGGAGAAGATGCCGCCGCGGAGGTATTGAAGCACTTTACCCGTGATGAAGTGCAGCGTGTGACCCGTTCGATGGCGGCATTAAGTGGTATTCAAAGTGATAGTGCGAAAGGGGTAATTCAGCACTTTTTTGAAGATTTTCGTGCACACAGTGGTATTCGTGGCGCATCGAAAGAATACCTTTCAAATACTTTGCGTAAAGCGTTGGGTAATGATTTAGCAAAAGGATTACTTAATAATATTTACGGTGATGAATTACGTAACAACATGCAGCGATTGCAATGGGTGGATGCAGAATTATTGGCTAAATATGTTAGCCAAGAGCACCCACAAATGCAGGCGATATTCTTAGCCTATTTACCGCCAGAAACCTCATCGAAAGTGTTGGCGAAAATGCCAGTGGATTATCATGACGAGCTGCTATATCGCATCGCGCAACTTGATGAAATAGATCATGATGTTGCCGCTGACTTACATGATTTGATTGAACGTTGCATTGCTCATATGTCACAAGCGCAAAATGCACCTATTTTAGGAACTAAGCAAGTTGCCGATATTATCAACCGTTTCGAAGGTGATCGCGGCCAATTAATGGAATTACTCCGTTTGCATGATGAAGATATGGTGCACGAAATTGAAACCAATATGTTTGACTTTATGGTGCTTGGTCGCCAGAAAGAATCGACCATGGATAGATTGGTGCAAGAAATTCCTGTCGCGACGTGGGTGATTGCGTTAAAAGGTGCTGAGATCAGCTTACAACAAGCGATTAAACGTTCAATGCCACAGCGTATGGTGAAATCCCTAGAAGATGAAATGGCGCTAAAAGGTGCAGTACCTGTGAGTGAGGTAGAACGCGCCCGAACTGCCATTATGGATCAAGTGCGTGAGCTGGCAGAAAATGGTGAAATTGATCTTCAGCTCTATCAGGAAATGACGGTGGAGTAATGATGAAGAAAGTAAAAATACATCAGTTATCACCGGGGCAATATCGGCCTCATCGTTTTCCTCCTGTGGCAGAGCCAGTAAATCATGGTTTTAATGATGAATTAGGCGATGTTGATCCTGCGATTAATTGGCAAGACAGCCAGTTTGAATTACAACAAAAATTGGATGAAGGCTTTCAACAAGGGCTAAACAAAGGCTATGACGAAGGATTTAACCAAGGCGTTGTGCAAGGTCGTGATCAAGGTGTTATAGAAGGGCAAAAAGACGGTTTTCAACAAGGTTACGGACAAGGTGAACAAGCAGGGCGAGAGATCTTTAGCCAAGCAGTAAAACCAGTTGAGAAAATCTTGTTTGAATTAGAACAATGGCAACAAGAAAAAGACAAACAACAACGTCAGCTTATTTGCGACTTGGTACAAAAAGTGTCGCAACAGGTTATCCGCGCTGAACTGACATTGATGCCACAACAAATTCTCGCTCTAGTAGAAGAAGCATTGGATGCGATTCCGGGTAAAACAGAAAAAATCATCATTGAACTTAACCCACAAGATATTGATCGGATCCATACCATCAATAAGAGCTTACCTGAGTCTTGGAAGTTGATTGCTAATCCCACATTACCCGTCGGTGGCTGTCAGCTGATAACCGATAACGCAGAAGCCGATGTGGGGTGTGATGCGCGACTAGAAGCCTGTATCGAGAATGTGCAGCAACATTTAGTTGAGCAGAATCACCCGTTAGATACCCCAATCCGTGTTGAACAAGGAGATCAGCATGAATCGTCTTCAAGCGGATAGTTTAACCGCACTTGCCGCTCTTGATAGTGTGCCTATTGCACGGGTCACGGGGCGGTTAGTAAAAGTGAATGGCTTAATGCTACAAGCCGTGGGGTGTCGTTTTAAACTTGATCAACGTTGCTTAATCGTGGCTGATGATGGTGAGCAGATTGAAGCACAAGTGGTCGGTTTTGATCACAACATTGCGTATTTAATGCCAGTTCGCCAACTCGGTGGATTATACGCAGGTGCAAAGGTGATCCCGATGCAAGGTGGCAGTACAGTGAATGTGAGCCACAAGTGGATTGGACGAGTTGTTAATGGGTTAGGAGAGCCGCTAGATAATGGTGCACCGCTACAAGGTGGTGAGTGTTTATCGTTAGAACCAAAGCCTATTAACCCAATGAAACGCCAGCCAGTTGAATCACCATTAGATGTTGGTATCAAAGCGATTAATGGTTTACTGACTGTTGGTAAAGGTCAGCGCATTGGCTTAATGGCGGGCAGTGGCGTAGGTAAAAGTGTCTTGATGGGGATGATCACCAAATACACTGCCGCCGATATTATTGTGGTGGGGCTGATTGGTGAACGTGGTCGAGAAGTCCGTGAATTCATTGAGCGTAGCTTAGGTGAGGAAGGACGAAAACGTGCAGTGATCATCGCCGCGCCTGCTGATGAATCACCACTCATGCGTTTACGAGCGACCAAGCTTTGTCACCGCGTTGCCGAATACTTTCGTGATCAAGGCAAAGACGTATTACTACTGATGGACTCATTAACCCGATATGCGATGGCGCAGCGTGAAATTGCACTCGCACTAGGAGAGCCGCCAGCTTCTCGGGGTTATCCACCGTCAGTATTCAGTTTATTACCACAATTACTAGAACGTGCTGGTAACGGAGAGAATCCCAATGGCAGTTTAACTGCGATTTATACCGTGTTAGCAGAAGGGGACGATCAGCAAGATCCGGTAGTGGATTCTGCTCGCGCCATTTTAGATGGTCATATTGTGTTATCTCGCACATTGGCAGAGCAAGGGCATTATCCAGCCATTGATATTAATGCTTCCATCAGCCGATGTATGAGCAGTTGCACTGAGCAAGCCCATGTCACCGTTGCGAATCAATTTAGACAGTTAAATGCGAATTATCAGCAAGTAAAAGAGCTACTACCATTAGGTGGCTATCAACAAGGACAAGATCCTGAATTAGATCAAGCGGTAATGATGCAACCCCAGCTTAAACAGTTTTTGCAGCAGCCTGTAACTGAACACTGTGATTACCAAGCGAGCTTAACCCAATTAGCCAACTTGTTTTCAGTCAATCAATCCAGTCCGTCAGCACCATAGCCACATCGTGTTTTAGGAAATGGAGCAAGAATAAGCCATGAATTTGCCAGTCAAAGCTGTTGAGCAATTACAACGATTATCAGAGCAAAAGCGCGATAAACTCAGTGCTATTTACCAGCAGCAGCGCCGGCAAGTGGATAATTATCAGCAACAACTTCAGTTATTAAGCCAGCTAAAACAGCATTATATGGGGGCTGAACAAACACACGGCTCTGCGATTAACAGTGCGATGTTAAATAACAGCAATCAATTAACGTCACAGTTAACGACCATGATTGATCATCATCAGCATGAGCAAGCGATCATGAGTGCGGAATGTGATCACAGTGAGCAGCAATTACAAGCCAGTAATCAACAAGTTAAACGCTTTGAAGAAGTAAAAAAACGCTGGCTTGCCAAACAACAATACGAACAAGCCCGTAAAGAGCAAAAGCAATTAGAAGAGTTGATTAACTTGCGGCATAAAAAGCGGAAGGTCTGAAGTGCTCACTATAAGGAGATATTATTGAAAATGTATATGAGCTGCTAATCAACAAATTTAATACTTTGATTTCTAGTTATATCCTCTTTATCGCTTATTATTAAAAGTTTTTATCTCGTCAGCGATACTCCCCAATCGCATTTTATACCTCATTCTTACACTCTAAAAATGTAATCAATGACGATTAATTTTAATCACGCTCCCTAAATAACGCTTGAACCGTTGTGCAAAGTGCTGATTGATATATTTAACGGTTAGTATGCTAAGCAATGTTTCTAGTGAGCGAGTAATGCGATGGAGTGTACTGCTATCGTTATCGACTGTTGTCGCCAGATGGGTATGAGTATGGTTACGAACCATTAAATAACAATCATGTAAGGATACAACAATGATCAAAAATTATTTCAAACTAAAAAAAATATTTAGCTACATTGGTACCTTCTGTTTAATTACTGCAAGTAACTCGGCTACTGCATTCTATGATGCCTACCCTGAAAGTGAAGGACCTTATATTAGTGGCTCGGCATCTGAAAATTTTACGTGGTCAGGCGAAGATTTCTCAAGCTACCCTAATAGTCAGCAGCTAGAATGTTCGAATAATAAAAGCGCCATCGATCATTTTGATGTTACTTCAGGATGTTTACAGTCTAAATCTGTGGATAGTGGGAAGTTAGGTTGGACGAACGATAAAGTCTTTCGTGTCGTCGCGATAGGAAAAGACAGTAATGGCAATGAAATAAAGTACACCGACCAAACGAATCAATATACGGCGTACATTAAAGCATGGAAAAATTCCGGCACTATACCTGCTTGGTCTGGCTTACATGCGTTTGCTCGTTACCAAACATCTGATGATTTATATGTAGGCTCTATTCGTTATGACGGTAATGTAACGATTAAAGTAAAATACCAAGGTTCATACACTACTCTGGCTCAAACCAAATTAAGCAATGGCGTTAAAAACTACCTTAATACAGAGGGGAAGCTTGCCGCTGGTCAATGGTATGACATTCACTTTTCTGTGGTAGGTAATAAATTAACGTTGGCCCTAGATGGTGTCGAATTATTGTCGGTAAACAATGATTTATTAACTGAGGGTACTATCGGTATCCGCACCGATAACCTATCTGCTTACCTTGATGATTGGCAGTTGCTATCGAGTAATTCAACAGTTATTGATCCCCCAACAGATCCTGAAATACCCACTGCTCCCGAAACACCAGCACAGGTCGTTGAATTTATCCCCGGAAAAACCAAAGCCATCAATGGTGAGATCTATTCGTATGATGGGCAGTGTTATCAAGCCAAAAATAGCCCTGGCAGTTGGGAGGTTCCAAGTAACGCGTCATGGTTTTGGGATGCGGTTGAATGCATAGATAATCCTTCGCCACCCACTGATCCTGAACTACCGACAGAGCCGGTACCGCCAACAGATCCTCTACCACCAACAACTGCTGTTGAGTTCATACCGGGTTCAACAAAGGTTAAAAATGGAGATACAGTGACTTATAACAATATTTGTTATCAGGCAAAGAACAATCCGGGTAGCTGGGAAATTCCAAGTTCAACGTCTTGGTTTTGGACTGTGGTGAGTTGTCCATAATCCACAGTAATATAAGCATTAAACCTCAGTCTCACATTAAGACTGAGGTTTATTTACAGCAAAGTCTAAATGTCTTTCACAAGCCCAATAATGTACTTACAACTACTTCACTACACAATAAACTTGGTCGTTCTGTTGGTGCATCGACATGGTGATTAAATAATGGAAATTAAAGAAATTCATATTGCAAAATGTCACTGTGGTGATGTTGAGTTAGAGCTGACCATGCCAAATGGATTAGAAGATCCTCGTCGTTGTTCATGTTCTATGTGTCGAAAACGTGGTGCCATCGCTGCTTCTGTATTACTTGAAAACCTAAAGATAATAAAGGGAGAAGATAACTTGACCCTTTATCAATTCAATACAAAGACGGCTAAACATTACTTCTGTAAGACTTGCGGTATCTATACTCATCATCAAAGACGTTCTAATCCCCATCAATTTGCAATCAATGTTGCATGTCTTGATGGCGTTAATCCTTATGATTTGGAGCCCGTCAAAATTTACGATGGGATCAATCACCCAAAAGATACGATCAACTTGTAACTGCAAACATTTATGCGTGTTATAGGAAAGTGTATAAGATTACACTCCAATACATTGTTTTAGTGACACTTTAGTGCTTAAAGTAATGGGGTAGTGCTGCCCATCTTTTAATTAAGCGTGATATGTTCTTATTTATAGGAGCAAACGAATGGATTTAAGTGTTAAACAAAAATTTGAAACGTATCCTGATGAAGTAACAGAGTCTCTCTTAGTTATTCGTTCACTTATCATAAATACAGCAAATGAACATGGGATTGCTGATTTAATCGAAACACTAAAGTGGGGAGAGCCAAGTTATATTTCTAAAATTGGAAGCACTATTAGATATGACTGGAAACCCAAATCCCCAAATGAATATCGTATTTACTTCCACTGCCAAACAACCTTAGTTGATACCTTTAAAGAGGTATACGGAAATACCTTTGAGTACGAAGGTAATCGGGCATTAATATTTAAGCTTGGCGACCATGTTCCAACGAAAGAGTTGTCACACTGCATATCTATGGCATTACGCTACAAAAAGATAAAACACCTTGATTTGTTAGGTGCTTAGAACATATAACAAAGTAATTAAACAAAGATAATACGTTGTGGGCTTGTTTCTATTGTCGGTTAACAGGCTATAAAATTAGTTGCGTTAAATTATATATAGCCTGAACAAGTTGATATTAATTTGCCCACGCACATTCTTACGTTTGAACTTTAGATTAATTAGTTACTGTATTGAGAATTCTGTGAATACCGAGGGAGAAGTTTAGTGATCACAATAAGGAAAGCAACTCAAGCAGATGCGGTTTTAATTCATGCGTTGAGAAGCCGCGCAATCTTAGATAAATGCTCAGCGTACTACAGTAAAGAACAGCTTTCATTGTGGACTGATGGGGGAGTGTCTGACGGATTCATTCAAGATGTGCTGGAAACTTTCTATGTTTCTGTCACTGATGGGCGAGTTATTGGTAGTGGTAAACTCAATATTGAAACCGGTATGGTTGATGCTATTTTTGTTGATCCTGAGTACTGTGGAATAGGTGCGGCAAAGCAGATGCTTACTTTTTTGGAAAACTTGGCTAAAGAAAACGGCCTATTGTTGCTGAAATTAGAATCCACGATAAATGCGGCGCCTTTCTATCGTTCATATGGGTTTATAGGGGAGAAACTATCTACCTATCATTCACCAAGAGGCATTAGTTTGGATTGTATTCCAATGCAAAAGCCACTGGTAAAGCACGTTTAATAAACTCATTTTTGCCCCCAAATGGCTTGAGGTAATTCATTTACCACAAATTACGGTTGTGGTAACTCTTCTACCACAACTTACCACTAATTGAGATACCATCAAAAGCATGTCAGTCCAATGGGCTAGTTCTCTTGGCTAGCTCATATCAGCCCCAAAGTTACTTAGAACAAATACTCATTCATATTATGATAACGTGATTTTGTATTAGCTTTGTTTACTGTGTATATAAACAGTTTAATGACACGTGGTGATTTTATCGCATGAGTTCTGTTTTTAATAAGAAATATTTCTTGTTAAAAAAGGAATAAAATCCATAACCGATTGAAAATTAATTAATTTAACATTCTATATTGTATTAAATAAGACTGATTAAATACATTTCTTACTTTTTACACCCTCTTTTGAATCGGTAAATGTAAGAAATTGCTAGCAAGTTCATAATATGCAACGATTATATCGAGTATGGTAAAGGTATTTCATAAGTATATTTTTGCGCGAAAGTAAGAATGCTTATTAATATACTGTTATGTGTAGATTGAGGATTTAGAGAATTGAGAAGCACAGTATTAAAGAATATCCGTCAGCGTTCCAAATCGCTGCTTGAATTAGTTGAGTCTCTTGAGCCCTCACTGCTTGAGGTACAATTAGATGTGCCAAAGAGTAAATCAATTGGTGAGCACATGTGGTGTATTGTAGGTGCAAGAGAAAGTTACGCACGTTCACTCTTAGTTGGTAAGTGGGACGGTTTTACTTGCTCTCTTGAAAATACTAACAACCTACTTGATATCGTAGCAAAGCTAAAGTCTTCAGAGGTCAAGTTCGAAGAAGCGGTTACTACCATAAAGAGTTGGACAGAGGAGAGAGATGATTTATTAGTTGACTTACTTGAGCATGAATCAATGCACGAAGGGCAGTTGATTAGGCATGTTTATGCCCTTAAGCAAGAAGTGCCAAAGTCAGTAAAATGGGCGTAAACACATATCCTTATCTGTTATATGCACCTCGGAGTATTGTCGTAATGGAAATAAACACCTTAGTATTGTTTGTAATTGCAGCTCTATCTATAAACCTGATACCTGGGCCTGATGTAATTTACATTGTAACGAATACAATGAAAGGGAAAATGAAGTCAGGTATTAAAGCTTCACTGGGTTTAGGTGTTGGTTATTTGATTCATACATTAGCTGCTGTTTTAGGTCTTTCTGCATTAATTCTTAGTTCTGCATTTTTATTTGCGATAATCAAGTATTTAGGTGCGGCTTACTTACTCTATCTTGGCGTAATATCAATTATTAATTGTTACCGTAACAATTCTAAAATTTGTGTGGAAATTTCAGATGAAAAACAAAGTAATGTTTTCAAGCAAGGCGCCATCGTTAGTGTATTAAACCCTAAAGTCGCAATGTTCTTTTTAGCATTCCTGCCTCAGTTTATTGATCCAACGGGAGTTAATGCTACAAGCGAGTTGCTGACTTTAGGTTTGTTATTTAGTCTGTTAGCAACATGTTGTAACTTGTTCTATGCCAGTTTAGGAAGTATTTTGTTTAGTAGTCCTAAAGCTCAGAAATACTCAAGAACACTTGAAGGAGTATCAGGTACAATCTTAATTGGTTTAAGTGCAAAGATAGCCTTAAGCAGCAATAAATAGTGCATATAACAAGGCAATTAAACGGACAAAAACAGTTGGCTTTTGTTCGTACCTCACAATTTTTAGCCAACTGTTTGTTTACCGCTTATTGCGGCGTTATCCCTACCTTTCCTAATACTTACCAGCCAGAATAGAGCTAAGTACGTAACACACTTTTGTCCGTGCGACCTGAAGTCGTATGAAGCGTTGTTCACCGCTTTATGAGTGAACCGTCTGTATCACCAGATGAACCTACGAGCCTGAATAAAGCAGCGGCTCGGACAATGTAACGAAACTTGGCCGT
>NZ_PYOB01000012.1:0-118750 GCF_003026165.1 Photobacterium sp. GB-1
ATATATTATTGGTTATTACAGCCAATTACGACCACATCAATATAATGGCGGATTAACACCGAATGAATCAGAACGATTATATTGGTTAACCTCTAAAACCGTGGCTAGTATTTGTTGACCACTACAGGGGTAGCTGGCTGATCTGCTCAATCTGCCGCTCTAATAACGAGGTTGGCCCTCGCTTAGCTGCCTTAGTTGTCACATCATCTTCTAGTAGCTGTTCAACACTCATACTCAACGGTTGAGCCTCGTAGTTAAAAATTTCTCTGAAATTCATAGTCTCTATTTCAAATAAATAACGATTAAATTAAAAGTTTACTCAATATCTTTTCTCTGATTTATTTATCTTCTATTTTTGTGTTAACCACACGCTATCTAACCATTTTTGCCATGTTTGTAATTCCTCCCCGCACATAAAAGTCTTCCAACCTGGTTGTTTAATGGCAATATGGGTTCTTGATAGATGAAGCGATTGCAACGGTTCGTGGTATGTAGCAATAAAGAGATGGCTATTAGTGTTGCCACACATTTGATCCAATAATTGCCGAAGTGCAGGAAGTTGCTTGGTGAGAGTGTCGAGATCATCAGTAGTGTCTCGTTCATGTGGTGACATCTCAAGGTTCAAAATAAAAAGTACGCGGTCGTTGTTGCGAATATCTTTTAACAAGGTATCCGCATGTTTATCTAATCTACGTTTGAAAGTCGGATACTCCGAAGAAATAGACTCTGATTCTGGTGAAGGGAAATGGAATCCGGAAATGGATAACTTCTCTCAGACATCAAGTTCTCTTGGGTATAATAGTGTAAGCTTTGGAGGTGAAGATATATTAAGACACTATGGAGAACGAACTGTTACCGCAGAAACATCTCAGTTGGTTTCTAGCAGTTCACCTGTAGGGCAGTTTGCAAGAACTATGGGGTTGGCTGGAGAGTTCAGTGAAGTTGCGACAGATGCAACTGATAACTTCGCAATACATGGAAATACCCCTAGGGCATATATCGCGACGACTTTAGATTATTTGCAGCAAACTGGGAGTGGGTTTGTATCTTATACGGCAGGTGGAGTAGTTGGCACAACAACCGGAACACTCACTGCAATGACTGGTTGGGGGCTCCTTTCGCACCTGCGGTTGCATTATCAACAGGTACTTATACGGCTTACAAAGTTGATCAACAAGTAGATATGATTTGGGATTATTACAAGCCTCAGGTTGTTGATTTTGTTGCTGACGGGTATGAAATAGGGATGGATGCCGTTAATAGTATTAGAAAATACTTTGATTGATACTTTAAAATGATTGATGGGCTGGGAAACACTAGCCCATCGATAGGTAAAGTAGTATCAGAGCGGTATTCTTTATACTCTTGCTTACTTAGTTGAGGTGTGATTAGAATGGTTATGACGAAATTGATTTTTTTTCTGATATTTATATTGAGTGGCATCAGTATATATTCTTTTGTTATGCTATCTGTTTATATTGGATTTCTGATGAAAAAGTATGACAAGGGTAGTTACGATAGTCTGTATATTATGTGTATTCCTGTTTCCCCTGCTCTAATTTTTGGTTATATGTTTAACAATAAAGTCATCAGTATGTATCCACAAAATAAACGATGGATATTCTTTTTTTCAAGGGTTTTAATATTAATTAGTATGATTGGTTTTGTTATGACCCTATTGGGCGCATATTTATTTTCCTGAACAAATACAGCAACTGATATGATTGCTCGATAAAGTGTTTTTAAATATATAAATGGAGAGGGAATTGATCTTTAGATATGTGAACTGAACCTTGATTTAAATGGTTCTTATCGATAGATAATTAAAATCCCTGTAAGTTTAATAATTGCTTTCCTAATTTAATTGAGGTTGAATTTAGGCATTTTCACACCAACCGTATAACGAATATCTATATGCTGACAATATAAAAGATAATTTGGGTCTCGTTTGGAAACGATGGGGCGTGAGTTTTGATGTTAGTTAAATTTTGTTATGAACCTGATCTACTCCCCCGAAAGTAACTACAGTCTTTTATATATTCTCTGGGATATGCTGAGCTGGAGAGCGCTTGTCATCATTGCCATGTTGGCCATCGTAAACTGGCTCTATGATAACCGTTTCAAAATGGCGATACCTGAAATAGCAAGGACAGACATGATAAGAAAAGAACACATTTGTCAGTTTCAGCAAGGTGAGTGAAGAATCAAAAACGCAGTATCTTGAAAAGACGCAGAGCGAAAATCCGAGTAGATTGAATCTAACGATGCCAGTTGGAGCCCACGATGACCACCGCACGTTCTTCTCTTATCAATGTGTCAGCCACGCCTTATTATCATTGTGTTTCTCGTTGTGTGCGCCGCACCTTTTTGTGCGGCTACGACAAACAGTCCGCGACCTGCTTCGAGCACCGACGGGGCTGGATAGAACACCGATTACTGCTGTTAGCGCAGACTTTCTGCATTGATGTGTGCGCCTACGCCATTATGAGCAATCACTATCATGTCGTTTTGCACATTAACGTTAAAGAAGCGGAATCATTGTCTCTAGAGTCCGTTGCGGAGCGCTGGCTATCACTGCATGCAGGTCCGGTGTTGGTCAACCGCTTTATTCAAGGAGACACACTTTCCGAGGCCGAGCGTGAACGTTGCGAAGAAATGATCGAACGTTGGCGAGAGCGACTGACCAGCATCAGTTGGTTTATGCGTTTGCTCAATCAACATATCGCGACGAAGGCGAACCGAGAAGAAAAATGCACGGGCCACTTTTGGGAAGGGCGATTTAAAAGCCAAGCCTTGCTAGACGAAAAGGCGCTCGCTGCTGCCATGGCCTATGTCGATTTAAACCCGGTTCGTGCTGATATCGCAGACACCCCTGAAACCTCTGAATATACGTCCGTGAAAGCGCGTATCGAAGCACTGAGAAACGAACAACACACCGCACCTTACCTCTTTCCTTTTGCTGGCATCCCCAGAGAGCCGATGCCAGAAGGGCTTCCGTTTCGATTAATGGATTACCTTGAACTGTTGGACTGGACGGGAAGACAAATCCGAGAAGGCAAGCGTGGCCACATCAACACTGCCTTACCGCCCATTCTTTCCAGACTCGGTTTTCACTCTGCCGAATGGCTGAGCACTTGTACTCACATAGAGCGAGGAAAATTAGTGGGCAGCAGTCAAGCGATGAAAGTGGCGCTTCCTCACCTAAACCGAAAACGACTATCAGGGTTTAGACTGCCTGACGGTTAACTTTCTTCTTCAACTTAAACACTAACAACCAACAGGCTATTGCCTGTTTTAGTGCTGTTTGAAATTTGTGGATTTAACTTGTATTGAGGGTAAGTTGCCTCACAAGCCCATTTCTAGTGCCTTTCTTTTGAATCTATCATTTCAACAATGTGTTGCTGATAGAAGAGTTATTGTTTTCCTCTTAGGATGCCTGTCCCGTTAATTAATTAACTCATTTGGGAGCACGTCACGCTGCAAATGGAATTGTTAACAGTGCAGTGAACTACACCACTAACTATCTGGGTAATAAAGCGCTGGGTAACGATGTTTCATTTAGTTGGAAGAATCTTGCGGCTTCTGCAGCTGGATCGTTAGTTAATCTAGGCGCGTCTGGATTGACTGATGGCTTGGGTGTTGTTGGAGATACTTTAAGTGGATTTGCGGGTGCTGCTACTTCGTCTGCTATACGTGGAGAATCCTTCAGTGATAATGCGGGGCAAATGCTGACTGATGCGTTTGGAAATGCATTGGGTAATTCTATTAAAGGGATTATGGAGAAAAGAGAGAAACTCGAATCACTTTTAGGTTCTTTAGAAACGCAATCATCCGATGACTACAGTTTCTGGGATGAATTAGATGAGCAGCAGCCTGGCTTTGGACTTCGTAGGGTGAGTCATAATACGCTTCCTGCTAATTTCGAAGATCATGACCTTTATTTGGCCTTGAAAGAAGTGAACGAAGAGTTTTTAGAGGATCCGAGTGGGTTTAGTGAGCTAGATATTTATTCTAAAGAACAAAGGAGAGCACTCGCTGTTGCAGCTATCGAAGGAAATGTGCAAGACTTCGACACCATTAAGTTTGCCTATGATCAACAGAACGAGTTAAAACTTGCGAGAGTGAGAGAGTTAACCAGAGATGGCGTCGTTATGCGTTTGTCAGGTGCTGAAGATGACTTTATGTACCATGAAAGATTGGAAGGCTATGTCGACACATATGATCTGCTTAAAGGTTCACTATCTGCGTTTACCGAAGAGCAATTAGCTACCACCCTGAACAGCTTCGAGGGATTACCTGAATACTCGGATACAGGTAAGCAGCTGATGAGTTTAGTAAGTAATGGGGATGAATACGAATTTTATGCAGCAATGGGTCCCGTTGATTATGTCATTAATAGTGAAGATGCAACGTTGCCAAGATATGGAGACGGAGTTAGAGCGTTTGCAACGTTGACAGGAGGCATCGCTCAAGTAGCTGCAGCAGTACACCCAGCTTCGGCCGCGACAGGCTCTCTAAGAGGGATCATGCTTACGCATGGTGTTGGAAATATAACAGATGCTTACAGCCAGTTTAGGAACTTAGGCGTTCCTTTCCCCCGGCTACCTGAACAATATGGTTTAAACGGAAACTTTGCGAAGAATAGCGTTTATGGTCTTTTAAGTGAAGATAACTTAGGTTCTATTGGTTTAAGTGGGCGAGAGCGAGAAATATTGTTCCATTCAGTGGATCTCGGTCTTAGCTGGGGAAGCAAGATTTCAACAGTAGGAGCGAGTAATACAGATTCTTTGTCAAAAGTATTTCTACCCAAACGAACGCCTAACGACGCATTGGATAGCTTTGGAAAACTAAATGATTCAGCTGCAGACTATATGAACTTAGAGGCAATAATAAAAGCTATGGGTCAACAATGAGATGTTCTAAAATTTTTTTCTTAGCACTCGCACTAATACCACCTCACTCAATGTCAGGTGATATTGCCGAGGAGTATCGTAAGACATGCTCTCCAATAGAGCATGTCAAGAATGTAGAAATAGGTAGTTGGAGCTATGAAGGAGGCTTTTGCAAAGGCATGCCTCATGGTAACGGAACACAATCAAATAATCGTACTTCTTTAAATGGCTTATATATTGAAGGTACGTTGGTTGGTCGCGTGTTGGAACGGCGAGTGGATGGTGCTCTATTAATTGGTCCTTATGTGGAAGGTAGAAGAAATGGCGGATTTAAGCTCTATATTGAGAATGAATTAGTCACATTACATTTTTACAAAAGAGGTATACTAAAGAGTTCTCGTGAACCCATGAATATGGCCAAGTATTATGTTGGAGAATATGATGACATCGGGCAGCGGTCAGGCCAAGGATCGTTTACACATCCTGATTCTGGTATTCGATACTCTGGAGACTGGTTGGACGATGCGTTAAATGGAAATGGAGAGATTATTTTTCCCGATGGTTCTACTTATAAAGGTGGTTTCATTGACAATCGCCGTAATGGTTTTGGCGAGGAGGTGATTATTGGGAAGTATAGATATTCAGGTTTGTGGCACAAAGGACGGATGCATGGCTTGGGTGAAATTAAGTATGAAAGCGGCTGTCATTATACCGGAGACTTTGTTAACGGGCGTCGTCTTGGTGATTTAATTTGTCCTAAGTAGTAATGCAAAATCAGTGGGAGGAAAGGCTTTACCTCCCGCTAATTATTCGAAATGATGGATTTATCATTGATTCTTAAAAAAGAGAGTGCTCCATGAGCACTCTCTTTTTTTGACTGGCTTTCTACTTCGTCGATAGCGCCACATCAAACAAAATCCACAAACATCTTTCCGATCGTTCCTGACTTAATGCCGTGAATATCAATGAACGATTTGAACACCTCGTGAAATAGCAAAAATAGCAAGGACATATATGGACGCTCTCCGAACGTCAAGCCCAAATGTTCTCATCGTTTCGCGTAGCGAGACGATATTGAGGTGGTTTTTACCACTGTGTTCAGCGTTGATGCTCTGGTTTTCATTCCCCTTAAGGGAAGGTCAGTACTGACATATATCCAGGCTCGTTTCTTTGAGTAGAATGAGGTGATTTTCTCGCCTCGGCCTCTAATGAGTTCCGTACCTGAGACACTCGGGCTTGATGCCCTTGTCCCGAACAGGCTTAAGACAGGTAGGGAAAACCTTTGCTCATCAACCATGACTGACCACGGTGGGTGAAACGGCTTGTGTTATCCGCTGCCGCGCCATCTAGGCGCATGGCTTCTCGGGTAACAATGGCATGATTAATTAAGCGGGACAGGCACTTTAAGGAAAAACTAATCACACTTCTGTTGGTCACTCACTGCTACAAAGGGTGAGTTTCCAGATTACGTGCTAAGACTGGCAAAGTGACCAAAATAGCAAGAAAATAGCAAGGACAGACATGATAAGAAAAGAACACATTTGTCAGTTTCAGCAAGGTGAGTGAAGAATCAAAAACGCAGTATCTTGAAAAGACGCAGGGCTGAAACCGGGGTAGATTGAATCTAACGATGCCAGTTGGAGCCCACGATGACCACCGCACGTTCTTCTCTTATTAATGTGTCAGCCACACCTTATTATCATTGTGTTTCTCGTTGTGTGCGCCGCACCTTTTTGTGCGGCTACGACAAACAGTCCGCGACCTGCTTCGAGCACCGACGGGGCTGGATTGTTTTCCTCTTAGGGTGCCTGTCCCGTTAATTAATTAATTGTCTGTTTTGGTGCTGTTTGAAATTTGTGGATTTAACTTGTATTGAGGGTACGACAGAATCGCTTGGTGATCACACTGTCCCTGATGTACCCTCTAACTCGTAAATGCCCCATTATCATTTAGAGCAAATAATCATTCATATCGCATTAACGTGATTTTGGATTAGTTTTATTTACATCTTCTTATGTTAATCAGAATTACTTAATACATTTCTTACTTTTTTCATTTTCTCATAAAGCATTAGGTGTAAAAAAGTGTTATCAATCTCATGATATATATAGATTATATCGAGTATTATATAAGTATATTTTTACGCGCAAAAAAAGAATGATTATTAATATACTATTATCTGAATAGGAGAAATATTTAGTAATGTCTGATTATTTAAAATATGGAGTGTTTGCACTTTATGCGGTTCTGTTCATTGGTATATTTGTTTTAGCCCTTTGGGTTAAACGTACAAGAGAACGCCGCATAAATCAGTTACAAGAAGATTTAAAGTCTAAAATTGAAGCTGGTTTTAAACTTACAAGTAAAGATATTGTTATAATTGGGCGTGCGTATGAGCTATCAGCAAAAAGCTCTCGCGAAGCACTATATCGCGTTTATAAAAGCATAAAACATCCAGAAGAGTTTGAAAAATTAAAGGATCTAGTTGCTGAAATCGAAAAAGAAGAACCTTTTGATACAATGCCTGATGAAGTTAAGCCATCTTTATTGCGAGTGTCGGAATTATCATATAAATCAGGTGAAGAATCCGACAAACACATATTGACGCCAATTACGAATATATTAACTAAGTATCAAGAGCTACTCGAAGAGCAAAAGAAAATGCGAAAACAAACGAACATAGCCTATACGCTCACGATTGTTAGCTTTATTGTTGGTGCAGTTAGTTTGTATTTTGCTGTTACTGCACCGACTGCAAATGAGATTGCAACCCAACTTGGAGCAATGAAACAATAATTTACATATCCGGAAGTATTGAATAAGCCACCTTATATAAGTAAATATTGCTAATGATATAAGGGCTAATGTTGAAAATACGTCGATTCTTACCCTTACTTTTCCTAATATCAACTTGTCCAAATAGAGCTGGCTATCTAACAAAGTTTTGTCCAACAACGAGCTAGCTATCATGGCTAGCTCAGTGTGATCACCAAGCGACTTTGTCATTACGCTAACTACCAAGGGAATATGTCGGGACTGAATTAGCTTATCTTTTAAAGTAATTAATTAGACCTTAGAAGGAGCTAAGGATGTTCTACATGGATGCTAAATCTCAATTCACTGTTGATATCATTAGCAAAGTTATTGAGGGTAAAATTACCATCAATAGTGCTACTCAATTGCTGCAAAAATCACGAAGAACCGTTGAGCGTTACTTGCGTCGTTATCGCAAAGAAGGGATTCGATGTGTTATTCATGGCAACACTGGCCGTGCTCCAATTAATAAAACACCTGATTCACTCAAAAAAGAGGTTTAGCGCTTCATCCAAAAGAAGTATTACGATTTTAATATTCAGCATGTGAGAGTAAAGGTCATGATTAAAAAGTTGCAAAAGTAACGGGCGTATGATTTTTTGATATTATTAGCAATAAGCAGGTTTCTCTAATATAAGAGATAAGAAAAAGCCCGATAATAATTATCGGGCTTTCTAGAGTTAAATATTATTAACTTTGATTGCAGATGTAAATAAGTCCACTTCTTTTGCTAATAACTGCAGTAACGTATGGTTATCAAGTTTGTATATTTCATTTTCAATATAGATGAAAGATTGATAAATCAATTTCTCTTGTTTTGATATGTGCTTAAATAGTTCTGTGTGGTTTTGCGATTTCTTAAGTGTTTTATCTAGCTCTGTTAGAGATGCAATTACACTATCTAGATCACTATCAATGGTAGAATCCAGTGACAAAGACTGCTTGTTTTCATTCAGTTGGGTCAATATACGCAAGATAATATTAGAGCTGCGACTGCATAATAAAATATGCTCGCCTGTTTGTGACTTTCTATGCGGTTCACCTAAATAGCCCATCCAATGATCAAACAGATTGGTATCGTTAACCACGCAATCTTGGTAGTGACGTTGTAACTGAGTGGCCGTACTATCTGATTTATCTGCTACGTACATTTTTAAAGAGACCAGATAATCAATATAGCCTGTTGTTGTTGCCGTTAATTGAGTTGGGAATAATTTCTTATTCCAACCAGGTGATAAGATAAATACAAATAATAAAGGTAAGAAAACACCCAGAACAGTGCTGTCTAGGCGAGGTAAAAGAATATTATCGCCTTGTCCGTTAAGAGAGAAGCCTGCGAATACAAACAAAGTCACGCAGAATACCGCAAAGCCGTAATGACGTGCAGAGGTATGGAAAAAAAGTATTACAGCGATACAAAAGATGAACGGCAGGATGCTTGACGATACTTGGAAGTGCAGTAATGCAACAACAACCAATAAACCACAAATTGTACCGGTTAATCGTTGAAGTAGTCGTGTCCATGTCATTGATAAATTCGGACGTAATACCAATAAACTAGTCATAAGAGTCCAAAAACCAAAGTCTAAGTTTAATGTTCGAACAATAATTAATCCCGTCGCTAAACTTAATGTTCCCCGAAGGGCATGTCGAAAATAACTCGATTTTAACGTCATTTGACTGGTTAACTTAGAGGCTAACTCTCGCCATTTCCATGACACAACAATTGGCTTAATAATGCTGGAGCTTAATGTTTGGCTTGTTTGTTGGTTCAACTGCTGAAGTGTTAAGTAGATAATATCCAGTTTATTAATATATGAAAGCGCAGCCAGTGCTTCCTCTTTTATGTTCTCTTGTATTGTATATTGGCGTAACTCTTCAAAGTCGATGCTTGGAACGTTTATACGATGAACATTATCGACAGTCACTTGCTCTAAATATTGACTTATTTTTAACGTTGCTTGGTGAATCTTATCTAACCATTCAGGACATGTTTGTTGGAGATTTGAAGTTGGAATGAAATAAAGTAAACGTGTTTGTTCGTTAATACGCTCAGCAACTTTTAAGAAACGATAAATATCTTGCAGTTTTGCGCTATCTTCACCAGCAGTAAATTGCTGGTGAATTCGACCTTCTAAGGTGTGAGATAAGCCCGCAATTTGGGATCGTAATTGCGCCGATTTAATAAACAACTCATTTTTGTCGGAAGAAAAAATAAAGCCGTGATCGTGAGTGATAAGCTTTTTAGCAATCGCTTGATACAAATCAGACAGGATATCTTTGGATTCTTGGTTCGGAAGAAAGTAGATGGCTAACGCTTGCCAAAAAATGTACCACAAAGCGCCACAGGTTAACCACAAAGGAACAAGCCAAATAGGTCGACCATCTAAATGCAGTAACATAGCGTATATAGCGAGTAATATGGAGGCAAAACCGATAGCCCCTAGCCTTGGGCTTAAAACAGCCAACATAAATAAGCTAAAACTGACAACCGTTAAGCTAATAACAAATAAGACTGAATGTGGGAAAACGGCTTCAGTTCCTAGGCTGATAAGAAAGAAAACAGGAATAGCGATACAAAAATCAAGAATGCGATATTTTGTCACACTAGACGTATCAGCAAAGCCACAGCTAATACTACCCAGAGAAAATGCAATCCCCATGGTTACATGACCCATAAGGAACAAAGGTACTGAGCAAGTAATGAAGCTAAATGCAGCGATGTTGGTTCTAAAGTTGAGCAAAGTCCGTAAAGTAGGGTAACGGAGAAGTACGTTGTATAAATTCATAGTGTATTAAATATCGTCGTTTGTGCGATTTGCTTTGTTAATCATAATCTCTTTTTAAAAAGAGTGAAGGCTTTATTGGTATACACTGGTGTTTTTTAGGTATTTAGTTTGGTTGGTTATTCCCTAAATGTGAGTAAATATTTCTACATCAAGTAAAAAATTCTGGATGAAATGTAGTAAATTAAGATTAATATACTGTGTGTAATGTGAATGAAGATTTAATATCTAATATTTCTATAATATCACATCGATTACTAAAATAAATAATTATTTAAAGCATGATTGTTTATTTTTTTAAATAATGAATAAATAACATGCATAAGATTGGATAAATAAAGAATGAAAATTAACCGTATGATTTACCTTGATTTTTAGTAATTCATTATTTTTTATAAATATATCAATAAAATTATTGATATATTTATTTAATACTGTTTATGATGCGAGAAATAAAAAACGAATACAAACAACATGGAGATAGTTGTTAATGTTTTTACTTAAGGATATATCAATAAAGCTGCAGTTAGTTATTCCTGTTATATTTATGGCTGTTTTATTATTTATTGGACTAATGCTAGGGCGAAATAACCTTATAGAAAGTGTTGATAAAATGAACGCAACAACACAATTAGTTGTTGAAGCTAAAGATAGTACCGCGAGTTTAATTAGCAATAGTTACGCAATGAGAGTAAGTGCAATTTATGCGCTTTATGATAAAGATTTATTATCACGGTTATCCAAGTCTCTTGATAGTAGCGAGTTAAGTAACAAAAATGCGATTGCAAAATTGCAAAAAATACCTGAAATAAACCAAGAATTAGAAGCATTTCGAACATTAATGATCAGCTATATTAGCTTTAGCCGAGACACAATGTTAGAAGTGCTTGATCTTAGGCATTCCGGTCAAATAACCGACTCTGAATATCAAAAATATATTGTTAAATATCGCCAATTAGGTGATGACATGATTTCAGCAATTGATGCGTTGGATAAGCGTGTAAATTTAACCGCAGATGCTTATATTACCCAGCAAAAGAAAGAGCACGGACAAACAATAAATGCGATTGGTTATGAATTTATCATTACATTGATAATCGCTATTATTATTTGTTTAGTCATTGGTTCAATGATTGTTAAGCCAATTACTGATTTGCAACGTGCAATGCAGAAAATAGCTGATGGTAACTTGAAAGATGAAATCACCGTTGACGGCTCTAATGAAGTGGGTGAATTGGCACGTAATTTAAATCGCATGATTGTTAAATTGCGTTCAACTGTGGCGGTATTAAATGATGTTGGTCGTAATGTCGCAGCCTCATCGACTGAATTATCAATTGTGATGAAAGATTCTGAGACTCACGCAAATAACCAAGTGATTGAGATTGAGCAAGTGGTAACAGCAATCGATCAATTAACAACAACGGCACAAGAAGTTACTCAAGCTGCACAAAAATCTGATGAAAATTCAAAAAGTGCTAGTGAGTTGGCTAATAAGAGCCTTGATTTGTTCTCTAACAACCAACAAGCAAATGAAGAAATGGCTGAATCATTAGTGGAGGCCGCTGATGTTGTTGCGCAACTAAAAGTACAATCGGCGCAAATTAGCCAAGTTATTGACTCGATACAAGGCATCTCAGAACAGACTAATCTATTGGCACTTAATGCTGCGATAGAAGCCGCACGCGCAGGAGAAAGTGGTCGCGGTTTTGCCGTGGTAGCTGATGAAGTTCGTCAGTTAGCAGCAAGAACACAAGCATCAACAAAAGAAACACAGCAGATTATAGAGCGTCTGCAAGAGCAATCGACCTCAGCAAATGAGCGTATGCAATCTGCAATTGATACATTAGAAAGCAATAAATTAGTCGCTTTTAAAGCAAATGAAGCGCTAGAGGGCATCACTGCGGCTATTTCAATGAATAGTGATATGAATACTCATGTTTCAACCGCTTCTGAAGAGCAGTTACAAGTCACAATGGATATCAGTAATAGTATTGAGAATATTCATCATATCATTCGACAAAATGCATCAGGTTTAAGCCAGTGTACGGTTGCAAGTGAAGAGTTATCTGATCTTGCTGAAAAGCAAAGCGAACAGTTGAAATACTTTAGGTGTTAACGATTGATAATCAGTTATAAATAACCGTTTTTCTTGAAGCCTTACTGTGTGTATACATTTGATGATAAATCAATATGTAGCATACGCTGTAAGGCTTCTAGTTTTGTTTAGGGCTTTGACGCTCGAGGTTAAGTTCTTTTACACGTTGTAATAGATAATCTTTGAAATTAGCGCATCGCACTGGCATATATTTTCTTGGTTTATAATACAAACTCAGTTCAAATTCGCTACTAACATAATTGTTTAATACCGTGACTAACCGATCTTCTTGAAGATCGTGTTTAATCAAACTGTAAGGCAGGTAAGCAATCCCTCCACCGGCTAGGGCGATATTTTTTAAAATTTCACTGTCGTCTACTTCTACCGATCTAGGTATTTGAACAGAGTTATATTCACCATGTTGTTCAAAGATCCACTTGTTTCCACCGACTAATGTTGTTGCAAATAGGCACAAATGCTTTTTTAGATCATGGGGTATTATTGGCTCTCCATAGCGTTGAATATAACTTGGCGAACAACAGGCTTTTAACGGTTCACTGAAAAGAGAACGTTTAACCAGTAAACTGTCTTTGTTTTGAAAACCGCGGTAAGTTGCATTTGCTCGAATGGCAAAATCGACATCGTGGACATTATCCACTTCAAACGCTGTTTCGATCACAACAAAATTGATAGTAGGGTTATTACTGATATATTCACCAATAATTTTACTCAAAAAATGCTTAGCAAACAAAGGGGTACTAGCAATTTTTATTGTACCAATATCATCATTGCCTAAATTTTGTATTTCATTAATGGCATCGGTTATTTGATTATTGATGTGGCTAAATTGTTTAAATAGTAATCTGCCAGCTTGTGTTGGTGTGATTTTTCGCGTGGTACGTTTAACAAGGCTAACTCCCATGTTTTCTTCAAGCTCTGTGAGCCAGCGACTACCAGCAGACGGCGATATACCATATTGTTTTGCAGCATCCGTCACTGAATTGCAGCGTACGACATGAAGAAAAAAAACAATTTTGTCTAACATTCGCATTCCTTGCATTGTTAATAACGTTCAGGAGTATCAAATGTAAATAGTAACGTTATAGTTTATGATTTAAAGCAATCTTCACGGTAATTTTGTCTTTTTCTTATTTGTGGAACGTTATTTGATTATATGCAAGAGTGAATTGCTTTAATGCAACTGCACGCTGAGGACAGGTTACCTATTATTATATTAAGCCGTAAAGATTAGAGCTTATGTATTGGACGTAATAATAAGTATATAGAGTAAAAATGTCTTTTTAAGAGGGGTAGTAAAAATGCTAACGGATAAGGTTTGCCTTGTAACTGGTGGTGCTCAAGGTATTGGTCGCTGTATTGTCGAAACCTTTGCTAACCAAGGCGCAAAGCATATATTTGTATGTGATATGAATTTTGGCGCCATGGCCGATTTAGAGCAACAATTTCCTAATGTAACTGCACTCGAATTAAATGTATGCGATAGAGCTAATGTATCGGAGGCGATCACAAAAATCGCACAACAGTATGGAACCATTGACGTATTAGTGAACAACGCAGGTATTACACGGGATAACTTAATTGAAAATATGTCGGAGAATGATTGGGATCTTGTCATTGATGTCAATTTGAAAGGTGTATTTAACATGACACAAGTCGTTGCTCCGTTAATGATGGCTTCTGGTTCGGGTTCTATTATCACAATGTCATCGGTGGTTGGTACAGACGGTAATATTGGTCAAACCAACTATGCAGCGACAAAAGCTGGCGTGATTGCAATGACAAAATCATGGTCAAAAGAGTTTGCACGTAAAGGGGCAAAAGTACGTGCTAATTGTGTTGCGCCTGGTTTTATTGAAACACCAATGACAGTCGATTTACCTGAAAAAGTGATTGATTATATGGTGTCTAAAACGCCGCTAAAACGTATGGGGCTAGCGCAAGATATTGCAAATGGTGTGCTATTTTTAGCGAGTGATAATTCAAGCTTCATTACTGGTCAAACATTGAAAATCGATGGTGGGCTAGTGATATAGAGGCAATACATAATTCATCTTCCTACCTCATTTATACGAGGGAGTATTTTGCCTTGTTGCAATGTGTTTCTGGAACCAGAAAAGCGTAGAATATGCATTACTAAATAGACATCAAAACAAGATAGATTGAATTTTGAACAATTACTGCGATTGAATAAACATCACTATTGCTGGAATAGTGATGTTTTTACACTTAATTGTCAGAGTTGTGTAAAATATTAGGGTTTTTCTAATATTTTCAATGCTTTCCACTTGAAAAGCATTAAACTGCGTCGACTTATGCTTTTAGGATTGATGTCGTGGTCACCTTTTTTATACAAAATATAAGTGTTGAGAGTGTAGTGCTATTACTTCTCGCCGTTATTTTATTGTTTTATTCAATGCAGAAAGAAAATATTTGGTTAAGCCGTTTAGCGCTTATATTAATGGTTTGTGGTGGGGCGGCCTTGATCAATAAACAATACCAAGAGTATCAGTCTTTTTCTGATCAATTAAATATAAAGCATGATCACAGTGGCTTTGTTGATATTCCATAAACCTGTTAGCACATTGTTGCGATAGTGACTTGATTTGACTTAAATAGGGCATAAATAGACATACCGATACGAAGGTTTTCTTCTATTAGATCTAGATTGTCTACTAATGCACAGACGGTAATATCATCATTTAATGCGATAGTAACTTCGGTTGATTTCGTATCTTGCTGAATTGACGTTATCGTGCCTAATAATTGGTTATCAAAACGATCACGTTTTCCGTGGATCATATTTTCTTCACTACAAACTGTAATTGCTGGGCCTTTAATCAGAGCGACGACATCTTTGTTTTTTTCCAATTGAAGTTTTACCGTACTGCCATGGGTGATCGTGGCAGAGATATTATGGGTGTCGGTAAGTGTAATCGTAACGCGATCATGCAAGCTATGACGTTCGATAGAACTAATGTGCCCAAAGAATTGATTTCTCGCACTTGTCTGTAATGAAAAACGAGACATGATACCCAACAAACTATCTAATGGCGCGCTTTCATCATTTAAGGCTTTTAAGCCCATATCTTGAATTTGATTTAGCAGTTCATACATTTGCACTAAACGTAAACCAAATCGCGTGAGCTCCGCGCCACCGCCACCTTTACCGCCTTTTTCACTTGTTACAAGTGCAGAGCCAGCAAGAATATTCATATCCTTAACGGCATCAAAAGCGGCTTTATAACTAATACCTGCAAGTTTTGCTCCTTTGCTTATCGAACCTGTTTGGTGGATGGCATTGAGTAGAGCAATACGACGAGGATTGGCGAAAATCTTATTTTCAATAAGAAGAGTAGAGATGGCAGTAAGGTTCATAACAGTAATTTGATCTTATATTTTTTTCTATCTTAGCGCAGTTTACCCTGTAGGTATAATTTAAATATATAAGTAACCTTTTGTATTTATTATGGTATTACTGTTTTAACTAAAGTAAAGTTATTGAATAATCAAAAGATTAGCTATAACACTGTTGGTTTTTTAAACTGCCTGCACCCACAATCCATGAGTACAGACAGTGCCTTAATCCAACGTAAAAGGGTTACGTTTGGCAATATGATCAGTAAGGCTACTGACTGATTCACAACAACATTGTTCCATCACTTGTTGTAGTTGTCTTTTCAACATATTAATAGTGTGATGACCACCGTTAATACCCAACGCACCAACACCATACATAAAACTGCGACCAAGAAAGGCAAACTCAATTCCTGTTGAGAGTGTACGAGCAATATCAGCTCCGTCACGAATACCACTATCCATCATAATCGTAATTTGACCTTTGCATTTATCCATAATTTCAATGGATTTACTAATAGTAGAAGGCCCTGCATCTAATTGTCGACCACCATGGTTTGAGATAATGATGCCGTCTAAGCCAAGCGCAATGGCTTTTTGACTGTCTTCAACTGTTGATAAGCCTTTTAATACTAGGTTGCCTTTCCACTTGTCACGTAAACGTGCGACTTTATCTTCACTTAAGCGACCATTAAAGGTTTTATCCATGAATAATGCGAGATGGTGCATGTTCATTGAGCCTGACATATATTTAGATAAAGTTTCGAACTGAGGCTGTCCTTTTTTCGACGTGGCTAATGCCCATTTGGGTGACAACATTATTTCGACAATGTTTTGCCATGTCATTTTGGGCGGCATAGCTAAACCATTACGGATTTCTTTAGGGCGATAAGCAAAAGTAGGGACATCAGAAAGCAATACTAATGTTTTGATCCCAGCATCTTCACAGCGTTTAAGTAAGTCATCTGTAATCTTGTCATCAACAGGGTGATAGAGCTGGAACCATGCTTTACCTTCTGTGATATCGGCAATCTTCTCAATCGGAGAGGTTGAAACAGTACTAAGAATAAAAGGTACATTTTGTTCAAAAGCGGCTTGCGCCAATATTTCAGGTGCATTTGGCCAAATCAAACCTTGTAAACCCACAGGGCTGATACCAAATGGCGCATCATACGTTTCGCCAAACAGGGTGGTTTTTAAAGAAATCGAATTGTAATCACGAAGATAATAGGGGATTAGCTCAATTTGGCGAATATCATGAGTATTGCGTTTGAGTCCCATTTCAATGTTGCAGCCGCCATCGACATATTCAAATGCAAACTTAG
Source organism: Photobacterium sp. GB-1 (assembly GCF_003026165.1). Lineage (NCBI taxonomy): Bacteria > Pseudomonadati > Pseudomonadota > Gammaproteobacteria > Vibrionales > Vibrionaceae > Photobacterium > Photobacterium sp. GB-1. The sequence continues at coordinate 17,291 of NZ_PYOB01000012.1, forward strand.
GTAAGTTGAATTTTGCCTTACGGCGAAGGTACTCAACATCAGGGTAATGGGTATTAAAATAATCCTTCATTTTTTATTATCTCATTTTGATAAGCTGCAAATAACATAGAACAATTGAATTGATTATGAACGTGATATTTACAATATCTAAAAAACAAAAAATGGAATAAATAAAACCCGTTAATCGATGTTGTTAAAAGCGATGCGCTATGTGATTAATTAATGGTTTCAAAGTAGAATTTGTAGTCGCGAACTCCATCTATTTGAACGCCTTTTTCTCTTAATTCCAGAAACTGTTTGAGTTTAATTGTTCTAAAATCCATTGCTTTAAGCGCAAGAATGATGCGTAGCTCATCCATTGATCTTGATTTAGCTTCAGAGCTACACGTACCGCAAACAACATGCGTTTTTTGTTTAAAGCCTACTTTATTCAGCCAGTTTAGCTCTTTGGGATCTTTTTGAGTGCCACAAAAGTAGCAGCAATTGTCTTGTTTTAGTGCGGCTTCTTCCCTTAATGCTTTAGGGCTAGGTGATGTGGAGGGTGAAGCCGCGCTATTTTTCTTATTACCACTGAATGCAGAGAATTGAACGACATTAGACATTTTGATTGCTCTTACTCATTAAGGAAAATTTATTAAAATTGAACATGATTTTAATCTACCTGTATATCCTATTTCTTGTGCATTCAGTTAGATAAAATAAAACCTTACGTCTGAATAACTTATTTGAACAAGTAAACAGTCGCAAGGTTTTATCGGTTTATTTACTTACCAGCAATATTTAGGCGAGCAAAACGGATTTTGGGCGCATAGAAGCTTCGATTGTAATCGTGTTCTAATACATTACTTACCGCGTCTATTTCTTTGAGCATTTGGTAGAAGTTACCTGCTACCGTAATACCACGTACTGCTTGAATACGTTGACCATCACGGCATAAGAAACCACTTGCACCAAATGAGAAATCACCACTGATAGCATCGGCGCCAGAGTGAACACCTTGCAATTCAACAAGCTCTACATATTCACCTGCAGTGGTTTCAGCAATGCTGTTCACACCTTCAGAAATAACCGTGTGACGAGAGCCAACACCTAATCCACCTTTTGCCGAACGTGATGCATTCGCGGTGTTGTCGATCCCGAAGTAACTCGCGGTATGGCTATTGTGCAGCAAGCTATTTAGTTGACCTTCACCGACTAGAACAGTATCGCGAGTGGCAAAACCTTCGCTATCAAAGGCTTTAATAGAAAAACCGCCTTCAATATAAGCTTTGTCAGTGATGGTAATAAGTGGACTCGCCACTTGGCTACCAATCGCATCACGCCAAGGGTTAATGCCTTTCATTGCAGCTTGACCAGAAGTACACATTCCAAATGCACCGAATAAGCTACTAAGTGAGCTTAGGGTGAAAATGACAGGGTATTGTTTGGTAGCGATAGGTGAACCATCGAGTAGGGCTTTTGCCATGTCATAGCCATAGTTAATACAGAAGTTAGCATCTAACTCACTGAACTTACGACCTGATGACATACCGCCATGCATCGCTTGCTTGCCGTCTTTTTCAATTAAGCTGTAAGCATAACAGTAGGTCGAACGCTCACTGTGATGGCAAAGCGTACCTTGAGTATTGGCTAAAATCACATGGGCGTCTGATTCAGCAAAGCCATTATATGGCGCGCTTTTAGCGTCTGGTTTGTTTACTACGCCTTGCTCTAGTGATAGAGCTAGAGCGATCTTTTGATCTACATCGCCATCATCATCTTGATAAATCTCACTTAAATCTGTGCTGATTTTACTATCAATACAGCTAATGGTTTGATGTGGATCTTGCTGTGAATATTCGGCGTTCAATAGCGCGTTATCAACCATTAGATCAAGGCTCGTTGGATCTAATGACTCAGAATAGCTGGTGGCAATACGCTGATCTTTTACCACGCGGACGCCAATCACTTGTCCTGACGTTACCTTGTATTCATCGAGCTCGCCATTATTGGCTTTAAGCGAGAAGTTATTGCTACGATTAGCAATCACATCGGCACTCGCGCCTTTTTGAGTTACACGCTCAAGCACATGGTCGATGGCCTGCTGTAATTTATTTTGATCAGCCATTAGTTACCACCTCCCACAAGAATATTATCAACTTTCAATGCAGCTTGACCCACAGTTGTTGGTACTGAACCACTGACAGAACCACACATACCTGCCGCAAGGGCAAAATCATTACCAACCATGCTGATTTCTTTTAATACTTTAGGACCAGTACTAATTAGAGTTGCAGATTTTAAAGGTTTAGTGATTTTACCGTTTTCAACAAGGTAGGCTTCCTGCACTGCAAAGTTAAACTCACCTGTACCGGGTTGAACTGAACCACCCCCCATTTTCTTAGCGTAAATACCGCGCTCAACACCCGCTAGCATATCGTCAAGACTGCTATCGCCGGGTTCGATAAAGGTATTACGCATACGTGAAGTTGGCGCAAATTTATAGGATTGACGACGACCAGAGCCTGTACGAGCAAAGCCTGTTTTCATACCACCCATACGATCAACCATAAAGCTAGTCAGTTTACCGTCTTTAATGAGCTGAGTGCGTTGGGTTTCCATGCCTTCATCATCAATATTGATAGAGCCCCATTCGTTTACCATCGTGCCATCATCCACTGCGTTCACGACTGAATTAGCAATGGTTTCGCCCATTTTATCGTAGAAAACAGAGGCTTTTTTCGCAACGGAGGTGGTTTCAAGCAAGTGACCACACGCTTCGTGGAAGATCACCCCGCCAAAACCATTACCGATGATTACTGGCATTTCACCAGACGGACAAGCATCAGCAAACAGTTTAACCATCGCTTGTTTAGCCACACCTTGACCTAACTGCTCTGGATTGACCTTGCTATTAAATTCCCAACCTGTGAATGCGCCAGGCGCTTCATAGCCAGTGGATTGTTCGCTACCATTTTGCGCGACGGCATTAGCAGAAATACGGGTATAATGACGAGTATCCCCAATGTGCAAACCTTCAGAGTTGAAGATTTCAATCTGTTGTTCACGTTGAGCAATGTTACCGATAAACTGACTAATTTTTTCATTTTCAGCGCGAGCCGCTTCATCTGCTTGGCGAAGAAACGCAATTTTTGCTGCCATATTAGCGTCTTGGCTTAATGGTAACTGGCAACTGTGTTTATTGGAAAATCGGTTTAAATTCAAACTTCCAGCAGATAAAATTTGTTCACGTTTATCTTTTGCTGCCAGTAGGCTAGTAACGCGTTTCAACTCTTCTTCGTCTGTGCTGTTGGTGTAGCCGTACAGAACTTTAAATCCGAAAAATAGACGAATACCAATACCAAAGTCGATCCCTGAGTTGATTTTATCGATTTCACCTGAAATTAACTGCACAGAGTTAGATTGGTGATGTTCAACAAAGAGTTCGGCAAAATCGGCACCTAAAAATAGCGCATGATCGATGACTGCTTTTGCAGTGCTAGGGTTTAGCATGTGTGCTCCCTTGTGTTTTTATAAGTTCCATTTAATAAATTAGCATTTTTTTATCGTTTATTCCTGCTATTACTCTAGTAGGTCAAACCAATTAAACCTTGCTTGTTTGATGAGTGATCCTGATGGTGTTTGCTTAAGGCAAAATAATAGAGCAAAGAATGTGTTCAAGCTCATCCCAAGGTAAAACTTCATTATCAATCACTTCAATGCGGGATTCAAAACCTTCGAGTGATAGTTCGTTAACCGATACCACTTGGTTGACAACATTAAAGGCAAAACAACCATTTTCAGTATTTACGACAGCCTTTACACGGTTCGCATTTAAGCTTGAGAATAGACTGAAAAGCTTTGAAAATTCAAAATGTTGATCAGCGGCAAAGAACCAACCACAACTGTGGAATCCTTGACCGTGGTTTTCTTTACGTATGAATTGCTGCCCTGGTAATAGCTCAATTTCTGGCTCTGGAGCAATATCGTGGTGGTGATCGTCGTGATGATGGCTATGTTGTGCTGCACGATCAATACGTGGAATATCAAGCCACTCTAGTTCTAGTTTACCGAGTTCTACCTCACCGATTAAGGCTTTCTTTGGCTCTGCTTGTTCAATCGCTGATTGGAAAGTGAAAAGATCGTAGTCATCACATTGGTCGATCTTGTTAGCAACGACAACGTCGGCAAGAGCAAGCTGATCTTGGAAGTTTTCATTATCAGTATAGAAACTATCAGCAAAGTGACGAGGGTCAACAAGGGTGATGGTGGCACGTAAATCGACGTAATCTGCATACATGCCAGAAGTTAGCTTGTTGATCACTTCCTTTGGATGACCTAATCCTGTTGGCTCTAACAGTAAGCGATCAGGTTTTTGCGCCAGTAGGGCATTAATACCAACAGACATGGGTAATCCAGCAACACAGCACATGCAGCCACCAGGAACTTCTTTGATAATGGCGCCTTGTTGTTCGAGAATTGCGCCATCGACGCCAACATTGCCAAACTCATTGATAAGAATTGCCCATTTTTCATTTTCAGGTTTACGAGCAAGAAGAGAAAGAATCGCAGTTGTTTTACCAGCACCTAAAAAGCCAGTAATAATGTTGGTTGGAATACGTTTCATGTTGTGCTGATCTCTATACGTCTACATTCTGTAATTTGTTTATTCTACCGTATGTTACAGAGTAACGGTATCTCGCTGAATAAAGCAAAAATGTGGATGTGTTGAGTCATTAATTTGATAAAGATGAATAGGAAGCCTAATGGTTGGCTTCCTGATATTGTCTTTGATCGCGGGAGTTGAAACTAAATATAATTTTTCGCTTCACTGTATGCTTCGATCTCTAAAGGTGTGCTGTTGTAACCGTAGATATAAATTTGCATCAAGTACTGACGAATTTGCTCTTGTACACCGCGTTGCTCAAATTGACGAACATGAATCAGTTCATGGGCTAATAGCTCGCGATTATCTCGTTCTTTATTTTTTATCCAAATACCATATCCATAGGTGTATCCCGCCATGTTAGGGCCCGCATAACCGGATTTTTTGGCTAATTGTGCTAATGTTGGATCTGTAGGGAATGGAAGTGTGTTGCTGTAGTAAACATGCACTTTTTCTGGGTGTTTAATACCGATACGTTTGGCAATAGCTAATGCTTGCTCATTCAGTGGTTGACCTTTTTCTTGCGCGATTTTCTCTTGTTGTTTTACATATTCTGTCGCTGCGGGAAGAATAGCATTAATGCTCTCTGTTAATTTAGCAGGTGGGTTAGCGTAAATTTCATCTCTGTTAATACACCCTGAAATTAATAGTGTGAACATGAGGATACATGCCAATCTCATAACGATTCCTTGTTAAGTTTTCGACTTTCTTGTGTTAGTAGGCATCGTATATGAGTGCATACTTGAGTGTTCCACTTTTACATAATAATACGAGCTATTTCACGAAAGTTGGAAAGAGTGATGTAAGCAGAGTCTTTGGGAGTGAACTTGTTATTGAAGACTTTAAAATAGGTATTATTGATAACGGTTAGTTGCGTGTCAAAAACGTCAAATTAGCTGTGAAGAAAAATTATTTTATTTCATTGGTAATTTTAACTTGCTGATAAATAAAGGTTGTCGTGTTTATGTCAGGCTTGTGACGTGATGTTTTTGATAAGATATCGTTAGGCTTTGGCGGAAAGTAGCAAAAAGGATTTGTAATGATTATTCGAAAATTACGACTACAACGTGGTTGGTCTCAGGAGCAACTTTCTCAATTAAGTGGATTAAGTATTCGTACTATTCAACGTATTGAGCAAGGACAAAAAGCGGGGCTAGAATCACTCAAATCTTTAGCTGCTGTGTTTGAAATACAAGTATCAGACCTTCAAATGGAGCCGCCAATGAATAAAGAAATCAGTGTCACAGAAGACGAAAAAAAAGCGCTTGAATATGTAAAAAGTATTAAAGAGTTTTATTCACACTTAGTCACGTACCTTTTTGTTATAAGTGGATTGTTCGTGATTAACTATTTTACGAGCCCTGGTTATTGGTGGGCGGTATGGCCTGCACTGGGCTGGGGGATTGGTATTGTGAGCCATGCGCTTAGTGCGTTTGAAGTCCTTAATATTTTCGGTCCTGAATGGGAGAAAAAGCAAGTCGAGAAACGCTTGGGTCGAAAGTTATAACCTTAACTGTAAGTTATTATCCCCGATTAAAATAACTGCATAGAGTGGTTAAACCTAGAGCCCTATACTTTATAAAAACATAATAAAGGTAGGGCTATTTTTATATATAGCTATTGTTTTTTATGGTTGTAAATAGGTAAACAAGTCTACATATGCGATATCGTTTTAACGACATAATCATGATAGGTTAACCAATCATGTAAGTGATATGTTCTGGTGTGTTAATGCTCTCTTCCGTCGTCCGTAATATCTGGTATACCCCCTCAGTTAACTTTGGTTTTCGTGCATTCAGTGCAATGTTATTGATTATTTTAGTTGGTCTAATTTCTGGACAAGTCAATTATGCAATGACGGCATTAATGACATTACCAGCCGCTTTAATTAGTGGGTTAGATATTGCAGGACCGAGACGTTGGGCGCGTTTTTTGATCTCATCAGTGGTGTGGATTAGTGCGTTGTTATTGTCTTATTTTATGCTTACTTGTGCTATTCCATTGTGGGTTATTTATGGGGTGTTATCGATATTAGCGGCAGGCTGTGCCCTTAATGGTCCGTTTTGGGGGCGGTTGGGTATCTCTAGTTTATTGATTACTGTTATGGCCTTGTCACTGCATAACTCAAAAGCTGACATGTATTCCTATTTGATGCTGGTTTTAGGTCCATTAGGTTTTGCTTTATTCAGTTGGGCTTGGTTTGCATTATGGAAACACTATGCGCTAAAAGTCGGTTTAATTGCTATTTACGATCAGCTTAATGCGTTTTTTAAACACCGAACCCAGTTTTTATTGGGTGAAGATATCGAGAAAAAAGCAATAGAAACCAAATATCAATTGATTGAATTGTTTGAGCAAGCCGTTCAATCAGAGTCATTTCTATTATCAAAAAACGGTGTAAATTCTTTAAAACAAGAGTTATTTATTGCCGCTGACATTTTTGAAGGTTTGATAAGTTGCCATACCAGAAATAAAGATCTGATCAGTCAGTTTCAACATGATAAAGAGAAACGTAATCTGTTGTTGAAATGGAGTGAAAATTGTCAGCAGAGGTTATTGTGTAAAGCGAAAGCGCTTCAACATACACAAGTTATACTCCCTGCAGAATCGTGTATTGCCATTGCAGATCAATTAATAGAGGCAGTTCAAGCAGAGTTAAATCATCAAACACGGTTTCGTTACTGGGCGGCAAGTATTAAATACCTCTCTCATCGTATTGAACTTGAACAACCAACGTTCGAAAGACAAATTGAAATTCAACCTTTTGAATTAGCTTGGCATTGTCCAAAGAAAAATAATCCAATATGGCGACATGTAGCGCGTTTCTCGATGATTTTCACCTTGGGTGCTTTTATTGCTGACTCATTCCATTTAGCGCATCCAGAGTGGGTATTTATTTCAATTATAATGGTTATCCAACCGAGTTTTTCATCGATCAGAAGTAAAATATGGCAAAGATGGCTTGGTACAGGCTCAGGTTTATTATTTGCGACTGGGTTGATTTTCCTTGGTATCTCTGATCTCCAAGTTTATATACTGTTAACCATACTACTGACAGTTGCGATGTTTAATATTCTTAAAAATTATGCACTTGCGGTTGGTTGTATTACAGCGATGTTGGTGTTGGTGTTCCAAGTTATCGCTAACAGTGGCATTGATATTGTTGTTCCTCGAATGATAGATAACCTTATTGGGTGCTCTTTAGTATTAGTGGGCTACAGCTTACTTTGGCCACAATGGAGAGGAAAAGAGATCCACGCTCAATCGATTAAAGCACTTCAAGCATCTAAAACCTTATTCTTAATGTGTTATGAGGAACTTCAATCTGAAAGTAATAAGATTGAGCCCACTCAATTTGGTAAACAACGTTTGGAGATGATGTCCAAAGAGCGGGGACTGGAGCTGATTTATAATGAGATGCAGAATGAGCCTCGTTTCACACGCCGTGATCCTCAATACTATGAAGAGATGCTCAGTCATTATCGTTTGCTGTCTCACTATCTATGCTTACTTATTCCTCTTGCGAGAAATGGAACCACAATACATAGTCTAACGGATTGGGAAGGGACGATTAATCGTGCAATGGACGCTTTGATTTCAAGCATTCAAGGTGAAAAAGTCATTGAGCTTCCCTATTTTGATGAAACAAATATACCAATGACTTCAGATAAACCGACTAATGAGCAAGCAGCCTATGAGTTGGTTTGGTTATCTTTAATGGCTGTAAAACAAATGCATGATCTCGTGCGTGATAAATACTTACAAGCTGCTAGTTAAGCTAATAATTGGGCAATGAAGTGTTTAGGAGAGAGTGAACAACTGTTTACTCTCTTTTTATATGAATATAAATCTAGTCTTCATGCATGACTGTTGAGTAAGAAACGATGTTATGAAATATAACGGTTTCTGTCACTGCGCGATAGTCATGAGGTTTATCTGCCTCAAATCGAATACTTTCACCTTTGGATAAATAGTGCCATTTATCATCAACATACACACCTAACTCTCCCTCAGTAACAACAGAATGCTCAATGGTTCCAACCTTGTGTGGTGACGAATGTTGGGTATGAAAGTGGGTTAGTGTGATTTCGAACATCTCAAATTTAACCGTAGGATCATAAGCGATTAACGTCTTCACATGCATATCGATATCGGCTGGAAAGATCCGTCCATCAGTATCATTTTGATCACTAAAAAAAGCAGTGAATGATGAATTCAAACCACTCGATATCTTCCACAAGGTTGCCACGGTTGGGCTAGATTCTTTACGCTCTATTTGTCCAAGCATGGCTTTGGATACACCGGTTAACTTTGATGTTGCATCTAGGCTAAGTTTTTGTTTCTCACGCAATGCTTTTAAATGTTTCGATATTCTGGCTTTAAAAATGTCTTCGTTCATCAATTTTCCTGTTGTGCGCTATAACGCACAATGATAAGGTTCCGTCTGTGCGCTATAACGTACAAATAAACCTATCTGTATCGTGCGCTATAACGCACATGATAGCATTGTTCTAAGGAGTAGAAAATGAACGATCTGAGATTTAATTTAAGTCATATTTCAGCTGGAACAATTGCTGTTTTAGTCGGTTACACCTCGTCTGTTATTTTAGTTATTCATGCCTTAACAGAAATGGGGTTAGCCCAGTGGCAGATTAATAGCTGGTTGTTTGCTTTGGGGTTAATTATGGGTATAACCACTATCGGCTATTCTTTTTATTTCAAAGTACCAGTATTAACAGCATGGTCTACTCCCGGTGCTGCTTTTTTGATCACAGCTGTGCAGGGGTACAGCGCGGCAGATGTCATTGGCGCATTTATTGTATGTGGTTTATTGACCTTTATTTCTGGGTTAATTCGTCCACTTGCTTTGGCGTTGCAACGTATCCCATCGCCAATAACTTCAGCGTTATTGTGTGGCGTCATATTGCCTATTTGTTTAAGTGGATTCACGCAAATAGACACTCATCCAATCATGTTTTTGGTGTTGTTTAGTGTGTATATAATCACGAAACGATTTATGGCTCGATATTCGATGTTGCTGACGTTACTTGCTTCTGTAGGCATTGCGCTGTATTCCAATACCTTAAATACCGCTGCAATCCATATGGCAATGCCAACATTTTATTGGTTAACGCCGAGTTTTCATTTTCAACCGATCATTAATATCGCTATTCCTTTATATCTAATAACTATGCTGTCACAAAATATTGCAGGTTTTGCTGTACTTCAAAATTTTCAATTTAAAGTACCCGTTCGCCCAGTATTTTTAGGAACAGGTTTAGTGAATATGATTGCTGCACCTTGTGGGATCTTCACGTTGAACCTTGCGGCAATCAGTGCCGCTATTTGTATGAATGACGATATTGATGGTAAGCATAGTGATCGCTACAAAGCTGCTATCTGTGCTGGTGGATTTTATATGTTAGTGGGTATTTGGGCATCAATTGTGGTCGCTATTTTCGTATCTTTACCTGAGGGATTAGCCGATATTCTTGCTGGCTTTGCTTTATTAACTACCTTAATTAGCTGCTTGTTTAATGCATTTTCTGCCGATGAATACCGAGAGTCAGCGATACTTACTTTATTGATAACTTTATCAGGTATTCATTTGTTAGGGATCAGTGCGGCTATATGGGGAGTAGGTGTTGGCTTGTGCCATTTCAAGTTAATGCAGAGTAGAAAACCCGTATTCATTGCTGGGCGTTAAAGGGTGTATATCCACTTAACCTTAAATACAGCACAGTAAATCATTGCCTATTCAATAATGAATGGGCTGTAAACCACTGTGTTCTTGTTAACCGTCATCGTCATGATTTATTTGCACAATAAATACTTCGTGTAAAAAATAATAAGACACTGCTATTTGTCAGTTTTATGTAATTTATAACCCATTTTTGCTGTTATTGTTTGTTGTTTATCCTCTCTGTTGTTATGGTTGCGGCGAAATATTGTTTAGTGCTCTAAATAAATATTATTAGGTTTACATAACAAGGTAGGATTTTTTGAATACTTCGACGGATAAAGTAAGTAGTAAATACAGTATAGAAACGACGGATTATCAAGTTGGACAAGATAATATTCAGCGCTGGGGTTTTGATATTCACAAACCGGTGTTTGGTATTAGTGCGATATTAATTTTGCTATTTATTGCTGTGATGTTAGTTGTCGATCCTGCGACAGCAAAAACTGCATTAAATAATACGCGAAACGGTATTATGGAGCAGTTTGATAGCTACTTTATGTGGGCTGTTAATACGTTCGCAGTTTTTTGTATATTCTTAATGCTTTCACCACTAGGTAAAATTCGTATCGGTGGTAAAGAGGCAAAGCCTGAGCATTCAACATTGTCATGGAGTTCAATGTTATTTGCAGCAGGTATTGCTAGCGGTATCATGTTTTTTGGTGTTGCAGAGCCAACGGCTTATTTCACTAACTGGTTTGGGACGCCTTTTAATGTAGAGGCTCTGACGCCGGAAGCTAAGCAACTAGCGATGGCGGGTAGTGTGTTCCACTGGGGGATCAGCGCTTGGTCTATTTACGCAGTAGCAGCATTAGCGTTAGCCTTTTTTACTTATAACAAGAACTTGCCGTTATCAATTCGATCTTTGTTGTTCCCTATTTTTGGTGATCGTGCATGGGGCTGGTTAGGCCATGCTGTTGATATTCTTGCTGTTGTTTCTACTTTATTTGGTTTAGTGACTTCTTTAGGATTAGGCGCGCAACAAGCGGCGAGTGGTATTAATTATGTTTTTGGTACTCACGGCGGCTTAGGGTTGCAGTTCGGTATTATTGCCTTTGTTACATCAATCGCGATTTTCTCTGTAATACGAGGTATTGATGGCGGGGTTAAACTTTTAAGTAATATCAATATTGTTATTGCGTTTGGGTTATTAGTTTTAGTAGCAATTTTGGGTTTTGATGTCGTTAAACATTCATTACCAGATACCTTTATGGCTTATGCGAAGAACTTTTTTGCACTAAGCAATCCTATTGGTCGTACTGATGATACATGGCGTCATGGTTGGACTATCTTCTATTGGGCATGGTGGATTTCATATGCGCCATTTGTGGGTATCTTTATCGCTCGAGTATCTAAAGGACGAACAGTAAGACAGTTTATTTTTGCCGTTCTCTTTATTCCAACATTAGTAACGATGACTTGGTTCTCTGTCTTCGGTGGTATTGCGGTAGAGCAAGTAGCGTCAAAAGTAGGAGAGTTGGGATTACATGGCCTACAAGATCTATCTCTTACTTTATTTTATGTATTTGATGCGATGTCAATGAGCCTGTTGTTATCTGTGATTTCGATTGTACTTATTTTAGTATTCTTTGTGACATCATCGGATTCCGCATCGTTAGTTATTGATAGTATAACCGCTGGTGGTAAATTAGATGCGCCAGTACCACAACGTATTTTCTGGGCAACGATTGAAGGTGTTATTGCTGCTATTTTATTATGGGTTGGTGGTGCTCAAGCATTAGAAGCATTGCAGTCTGGAGTGGTGATTACCGCGTTACCGTTTAGCTTTATTCTGGTAATAACGTGCGTGAGCTTATGGAAAGGATTGATGAGTGAGCGACACTTATATACTTAAGCTAGAAGTAAATTAAGCAATTATCCAAAAGTCGGCATTTGTCGGCTTTTTATTTTTCTAATCATAAAATTCATCAATAGTGCAGGGTGATCCATCACTGAATTTTAAAATAATTACTTTAATTAGCTTGTCGAGTACTGGCGAAAAGCCGAGCCTTTCTTCAAACTAAAGCCAGTAATAAAGTCGTGAATGAATGGAGTCACTATAATGATTAACTGGATTACTGTTGAGTCTAACGCAATTCGTAAAGTGGGTTATAGCGAAGCAAAAAATGAGCTTTATGTTGATATGGGACAGCGTCAACCTTATTGCGTCTTTTCTGAGGTTTCCAAATATGCTTTTTTTCATTTTGCAGCTGCAGAATCGGTAGAAGATCACTTCGAGAGCCATATTAAATCTGTTTATAGTCAAGTGTCATAGTTTAGTTGCTGTATATAGATGTTCAGTTATTTGCTTGTTTCTTAAGATTTCATTTTTCGAATAAAATACAGTTTGCTTAATAAGCTTGTCAGGCATATTTTAGGATAATAGAGCGTAATTATAATTAATAGAATTACGCTTATTCATCGTAAAGAGAGTAGGCAGTAATGAGCATTGCAGATTTAACCGAAGCATCTTTTTTAAGTGCAAACCGTATAAGCCAACAAGAATGGCAAGCCAGTTCGGTTGATTGGCCGACATTGCATCAAATTGGTCTTAATCATGAAGCCAATATTGAACAATTAAAAGAAACGGCTGAAATGTACGCGCGTATTATTCAGCGTTGTCAGTATGTACATTCCGTTCGCTGGCGGGTAAAAGATCCGCAGCATTTAATGGAAAAGATTGTTCGTAAAACCCAAGCAAATACTCCCACATTTAAACAAAAATATGTCGGTATTAACCCAACCAATTACGACCGTATTGTGACTGATTTAATAGGTGTACGTGCGCTGCATTTATTTAAAGAAGATTGTTTACCGGTTCATGATTATCTCTGCCAAGAATGGAAAAATGCTGAGCCACCAATTTATTACGTCCGTAATGGTGACGATAAGGTCTTTACTGAATTACCGAGTGATGTTGAAGTTAAGATTCATCCTGCGGGATATCGGTCATTACATTATGTCTTTGGTTCACAGCCGTTAAACCATACTGTTTTTACTGAAGTCCAGGTTAGAACAATTTTTGAGGAAGGTTGGACGGAAATAGATCATAAAATCCGTTACCCTAATTTTTCTCATAATGAACAAGTATGTGAATTTTTATTGATGTTTAATCGCTTAGCTGGATCGGCTGATGAGATGGGATCTTTTGTCAAACAACTGGTCAGTGAGCTAGAACAACACCAAAAATCAATTGATGAAATTACGCACAAAAGTGATGTAAACGCCCAAGAAGTAGCAGAGCTGTTTAAATTATTAGAGCAAAATGAATCAAAACAACAAGGCTCTCAAGAACTTATTGATAAGCTACGAGAACAAGTTGAACAGTTACAAACAGAGAAAAATACCTTACAGAAAGCGACAAAGCACCATGTCGTTAATAGGATAGATTTAATGGGTAAAGCGCAATGTAGGGCTGCTGATCTTATGAAATAATCGCATAACTATCCGTTTTTCGGATAGTATCTAGTTTGTTAGCCTTAGAATAATGCTTATAATTCATATATTCCTTTTAGGTATCTGTAAAATATAAAAAAGTTGTACTGAGGTTGTATATGATGAGAACACGTTTTGATCGTATTCGTCATGCTGTTTGTTTTGAAATTATTGGATTAGTGCTTTTAGTTGGTGTGTTGAGTCAATTTGGCTATGATTCTGATCATGTTGGAGCAGTTGGCATTGCGTTTTCATTTTTAGCTACAGGTTGGAACTACATTTATAATAACTGGTTTGATAAGTTAATGGTACGACGCTATAAAACTCTTAAGAAAACATCGTTGCAGCGTGTAGTACATAGTGTAGGTTTTGAAGCTGGATTATTAATTGTCACTATTCCTATTTTATCTTGGGTATTAAAGGTGTCGATTTGGGAAGCATTTATACTGGATATCGGTATGGTTCTTTTCTACTTAATCTATGCTTATGTTTATAACCTGATTTACGATAAGATTTTCCCTGTTCCTGAAGTGGTACATTAATTGGTGTTGCTACAAAAAAGCCCTCAAGTTTACTTGGGGGCTTTTTTATATTACTAACATCGATATTCTTACTGTTTAGCATCTAGCATTGTCCTTACGACAGGGTGCAGTGTTACAAATTGTAAGTTTTAGTTATTAATGACTAACTAGCCAACACAGGGTTTGACTTGATTTATTATGCTTGTAATGTATCTGGATATAGCGAATTATCCATATATAACATTGCAAGTTGAGGGATCATGTTTCGATATATCCAACGCCGTAGAATAAAAAAAGTTATTAAGATCCTTTCGCCTATCTTATTAAAAGGTTACGGAAGCCGTGATTATTTCACGATTGGACAAGTAGAAGCCAATATAAAGTCACTTTGCAAACGTCAACAACAGATAGCATTCGCTTTGTTTGCTGATCCTAATGCGCTGGATTTAACAAATAATACTGAACTACACCAAATTCGTATCGATATATCTTACGATTTCTTTTTAGCCGATGAATATAACGCTCGTGATGTTCTCAACTTACTTGGTAAAGGTGGATGGAAAGGTGGTCGTATGGATGACGACATGTCGAACCGAATGGGAATGACTAGTCGTTACTAATAATGGTTCTGGTTTAAAAAGTGAGTAATAATTTGATCATAGTTGCTTATTTTACGGCGTATTTTCTTACCATAAATAAAGGGATGTTTTAGCTTGCTCAAAATCTCTTATCGCATTTTGGATACTTGGATCAAACGCCAACGTTGCAAGTAATGTTGCCGTGGTATCGAAATGATTTTTAATTTCAGATTTCTTGATTTCTCGGATAGAAATTAATTGCTCGATAGCGCGATCATAAATAGCATCTTCGCTGATCTCTGGACTTTTCCACGCAATATACATACCAGAGATAATGACGGAGCATGCGCATAAGATCGATAAGTATAGCGTGATCTTTTTGGCTATTTTTATATGGAAATCATTCCTTTGTAATATAAATTTGCCATTTATAAATTATTCTATATGCCGATAAGCATTTTTTATTATTATATGTAAGGCATTGCATTTGATGGAATGTTGTTGCGATAAAATTCAGATTAAATGAATGAGTATGCTTTTATTGCATCGGGATAGTGTGAATATTCACTTATATAAGAGTGTAATAAATAGTGAATATTTCTAAGATGTTAATAAAATTTAGGCGTTCTGGGTTGTAGGTAAGGCTTCAAAAAGAAATAGGTTCTTTATCTATTGAGCGTAAACGTTATATTCTCTACAATACCGACGTTTTTTATTAACGATAGAATTTTTGATCATGACAGATACTACATCACAACCAGCATTACCAGATCGTCTTTCAGGTAACCCTCGTAGCCCTCACCACGTGGCAGAGTGTTTCAACTATGACATCGGCATTCGTCTTAACGGCAAAGAGCGTTTTGATGTTGATGAGTACTGCATCAGCGAAGGTTGGGTGAAAATTCCTTCACCGAAGGCACTAGATCGCCGTGGTCAGCCAATCTTGATCACACTAAAAGGCACGGTAGAAGCATTCTACAAGTAATAAGTGTTGATTAATGAATCAATGAAAGCCTAGTTTTCGAACTAGGCTTTTTTTTGCGTATAATCTGAGAAAATAAATTCACAGTTGGAAGCCATGTTATTTCGGTCTTGCGACTGAAAAGGTCTTTTCCAATACTGCGTATTCACTGCCGCCTAAGCGTGATAACGGATTTACCTTTAATGCTTCAATTACTAAGCGCTTTTGCTCACTATCGATAACTTCGTCATCAATGTAGATCTGCTTAATTTCAGCGAAGATCAAGCTTTGTGGTGTTTCCCCAACCTCTTTCACTTCATATAGGTGACAACCAAAGGCAATAGGGCAATCTTTTAGCCTTGGTAGTTCAAAGCCATCAAAAGAGGTGAGCTCTAATTGGGTGTGTTCAACCTCAGATTCGCCATACTCTAAGGTAGCTGCGGTTTGAGTGACTTGTTCTGCTAACGCAATATTAGCGATATGTACCACCATCTTTTTATTGGCAATAACGTTACGCGTAGTGTCTTTGATTTCTCCGCTCGGTTTTTTACCCACAGAAAACATCAATAATGGTGGGTTACTAGCAACTGGGGTGAAATAAGAAAAAGGGGCAAGATTGTAGTTGTGCTCACCAGAATCTGTCAGAACCCATGCGATAGGACGAGGGATAATGGTTTGTGTCATTAAATGGTAGATATCAGTGGGAGATTGTGTGGATAGATCAAGGTACATGTGCAAATCCTTCGCGCTGAAAAGTTCTTATCTATTGTACTGCGAATGAAGGTTAACTCAATGTGATCAAGTTAGAATGAATAGACAATAAAAAGCCGACGGAGAAGTCGGCTTTTTACGAAAATTACGCTTTAATTACGTTTTTAAAATGCTTTTTCTTTGTAAATAAGAAATCAACATCAGGCGGGAAATCTTTGTTCGTTTTAGCGTGCTTCATCATATCAAATACTTTGAATTCAGCTAACACGGCAAATTGGTAAGGTTCGAAGCTTTCGCTGTTTGCCTGAAGTGTTGGATCGTAGTATTTACCATCTTTGAAAATAATCGCTTGGTCAACGATGGTGTCTTCATTACAACGATAGCCAAGTACGTAACGCTCACCTTTGCAATAAATCACATTCATATAGCTGTTATAGAAGGTTTCATTTTCAGTTGCAGTGCAGGTTGCCAGCATTTCTGGATCCATTGCTTCTACTGTCACAAGACGGACTTTTTCAGCAATAAAATTGCGTTCATTGAGTTGTTGGTGAATAGCTTCAAGACTTAGTTGAGTCACATTAAATACCGCGAAATGAATAATGAATAAAAACGGGCAGATTATACGACTGTTAATGATAAATGTCTTCGTTAAAAACAGTATTGGGTACGGATTAATAACGACAACAGAAAAAGAGACGATGGCAAAGCGAACAAAATGCGGCTTTCAGCCCGAATAAATTTTCAAGAAATCTTTACGAATGCAAAGAATGTAAATTTAATGCAAATGGTAATGGTTATCACTTATATTCCTTTTCATCGTTTGGTAGGCACTTTATTACTTACCACATAGTAGCCATGATTTGCTCTTTATATTATTACAAACAATACCTATTCAGCAGTGATAGGTGCTGAGAGTAACTCTGATGTGGCTTCACTTTCAGGTTATATCTTTATTTTGGAGTTAAAGGAATATGTTTTCTAAAAGCCAGCTGACGTTGTTAATTGGTGCGGTACTTTCTGCCCCTGTTGCTTATGCAGAATCAACAGAAGTTGATGAGCACATGGTCGTAACAGGTCGTGATTACGGTTATAAAGCCGATACCAACTCTACAGCGATGCGTATGGAGATGACTCAGCTAGAGACGCCAGGACAAGTTGCAGTAATTGATGAACAACTTATCGATGAACAGCGTGCGAGCACGCTAGGTGAGGTGTTACAGAACGATGCAAGTATTTCAGCTGGTGGAACAGGCCGTAACCGTGAACGTTTCTCTCTACGTGGTTTTGAACTTGGTAGCAGTAGCGGTTTCTTGCGTGATGGTCACCAACATTGGTCTCACTACCGTCAACCTGTTGAGCTTTTAGAGCGTGTTGAAGTAATGAAAGGCCCTGCAGGTCTTCTTTACGGTAAATCTGCACCTGGTGGTTTAGTCAACATGGTTGCTAAGAAACCAACTCACGAAACACAAGTTAACTTTAGCCAAGATGTTGGTTCAAATAATCATACACGTAGTGTGTTAGATGTGAGTGGGTCACTCAATCAAGACGAATCACTTCGTGCTCGCGCTGTTGTTGCAAAAGAAGATTATGATTCATGGCGTAAGTATGGTGATGGTTCAACACCTTCAACCGATCGCTTTGTTGGTGGTCTATTTGTTGATTACGACATAAATGAAGATGTGACATTGTCACTACACTACGATCGCACTAACGATAAAGGAAGTGTAGATTCTGGAGCTTACATTGTTGATGGTAAGCCAGTATTGGGGCGTGACCATGTGTGGGATGCACAGTGGTCAAAAATTAATAATGAAGTAGAAAACTATGGTTTTGATGTTAAAGCGCAACTAACAGATGTTTGGGCATTAAATACAGGTTTTAATTACCAAGACTTTACACGTCACGATGTGGAAAGTTACCCGAACTTTGCAAACTTTGAAGAGTCAGGTTTAGTAAAGCAAGGTGGCAATGATCGCCACGATCATTGGGTATTTAAAACCGCTTACGCTGATTTCGTCGGTGAATTTGATGCACTTGGCATGCAACACCAGTTACTCGTTGGTTCTAACTGGTTAGGCTACAGCTACGATCGTTTCCAACGTTCATTTAATTCTGTAGAAGTAGCACCAAACCAATCTACACCAGTACCTAGTTACAAATCGGGTAAGCCAAAAGAATCTCACTCTTCTTATAATGCTTGGGGTTTCTACGCACAAGATATGGTAACGATTAACGATTACTGGCAAGTACTTGCTGGTGTTCGTTTTGATCGTCAAACACAAGAAGGTAAAGCGGCGGAAGAAGCAGTATCACCTAAAGTGGCTGCGATTTTCCATCCAGCAGAAAACGGTTCAATTTACTTAGCTTACTCTGAAAGCTTTGAGCCGCAAGGTACGGTAACATCAGGCTCTACGAACTATGTGAATGATGGTGAACAACTTGATCCGCTTCGTGGTAAGCAATATGAGCTAGGTACTAAGTGGGAACTACTAGATAATCGTCTGTTTGTATCGGGTGCAGTATTTAACATTACGCAAGAGAACTCGACGATTGATGTTCAAGTAGGTAAAGATCTGTACGAGAAAACTCAAGCGGGTGAGCGTGTTCACAACGGTGCAGAACTTGCGCTGCAGGGTAACGTGACAGATAAGTTAAGCATGAGCGCGTCAGCAATGTACCTTGATGCGGAATACACCAAAGATCAGAAGTACCAAGGTAATCGTCCTGTTGACGTACCAGAATTCGCTGCAAGTGTTTGGTCTACGTACAAGGTAACACCGGCAACCGATGTTAACCTTGGTGTTATTTACGAAGGTTCACGTTTTGGTGATGCTGCGAATACCTTTAAGAAAGACGGCTATACACGTGTTGATTTAGGTATGGCTCACACGTACAAGTACGATGATAATTTAGATATCATTGGTCGTATTAATGTAGAAAACGTATTTGATACTGATTACATGGCTGGTGGCGGTTCAACAAGCAAAGATTATGTTGGCGCAACGGGTGTAACACTTGGTGAAGGTCGTAACTTTATGGCTACGCTTGAGTTTAAATACTAATTTGTAAATATTGTAACTAAGGGGGAGCCATTGCTTCCCCTTGTTGCGATTAAATGCTATTTCACTATTTTTGGTCGTTGTACGATTTAACTTTTTATTATTACTTCACTTTTTTATTTTTTGCGATTCAAGATTACTCATTATTAAGTTTGATTATGAATTTTATTAAAACCAGTTTAGCGGTTGTGATTTTAAGCATCACAACTGGGGTACAGGCATCGAGCCTTGATACAGCACGTTCTATTGAAAACAAAACCAATACGGCTTCAGCATTAAGCCAAGATAAGATTGATCGTAATGCTGATTCGGCTATCGCGATGAAAGCACAAATCGAGCAATTACAAGAAGAGCTTAAAAACCTGACGGTCTATCACGATCACCTTGCGCGTATGGTTGATAATCAAACCCAAGAAATGGCCTCTATTCATGAACAAATAGAGAACATTAAAGAGACGCGCCAAGGTGTTGTACCTTTGATGTACCAAATGATTGATGGTTTATCGACTGTTGTTGAGCAAGATAAGCCTATCAAACATGAACAGCGTTTAGCGCGTATTGAAAAGTTGAAAACGATGATGTCGCAAGCCGATATTAGCGATGCAGAAAAATTCCGTCGTATTCTAGAAGCCTATCAGATTGAAATGGATTACGGCACGAAATTGGGTACGTATCAAGATAAAATTACGTTAGAAGACGGTAAAACAATCGAGGCTGATTTACTGTATCTCGGTCGTATTGCATTTGTCGCTCGTAGCTTAAACGGTAGTCATTACTGGAGTTGGAACAGTAACAAACAGCAGTGGCAGGCACTTGATACAAGTGAAGCTGCAAATATTGATAAAGCGTTTGCAATGGCGAATAAGCAAATTGCACCAAGCCTATTACGTTTACCTATCTCAGCGCCCCTTGCTAACGTGGAGAGCAAATAATGAAATTAAAAGCGTTAGCTATTGCACTCTGTATGGCATCGGTTCCGTTCACAGTATCTGCTGAATCGGTTGTACAGCAAGCGAAACAAGAAAATGTCTCTCAACAGCAACATAATGTGCAACGTGAAGCTGAATTTAGTCAAGAAGCACAGAAAATTCGTCAACAACGTGATGCATTATTAGCGCAACGTAATGCGTTAAAAAAACAAACAGAATTACTGAGCCAAAGTTTTAGTACCAATGAAGCAGAACTTGCGAAATTAGAACAGCAACTTCAATTAGATTCTGGCAGCCTTGGTGAGTTATTTGGTGTCGTTCGCCAAACAGCAAAAGAACTAAAAGCCGAGCAAGGTTACGCTGTCACTGGTGTTGATGTGACGAAATATATCCCAGTTGTTGACCAAATCGTTGATGCGAAAGCACTGCCGTCTATGCCACAATTAAAAGGTTTGTGGCAAGCAATGGAATCACAAATCGTTGCAAGCGGTGAGTTGGCAAAGGTGAACGTACCATTTATTAATGGTGATGGTGAGCAAACCACAGAAAAAGCATTGCGTTTAGGCGCATTAGGCCTAGTAGCTGAACAGGGTTATTTAAAGTGGGATGGCCCTCGCCATCTTGCAACGGCTTATCAACAACAACCTGAAAATGGCCCACAACTTTCAGATTTAGCTGCAATAGCGGCGGCAGGTAGTGAAAGTATTGCTCTTGATCCTTCTCGTGGTGTGATATTAGAGCAATTAGCCAATGCACCTACGCTGGAAGATCGTTTAACAGCAGGTGGTGTGGTCGGTAAAATTATTCTACTTCTATTAGCTATTGGTGCGGGTATTGCCATTTTCCGTGGCGTTAAATTAGCGATTATTAATCGTCAAATTAAGCAACAATTAAAAAATCCAACTCAAGCTGGAAATAACCCACTGGGTCGTATTCTTGCTGTGTATAACAAAGAGCAAAATCGTAGCGTAGAAGCGTTAGAATTACGTTTACTTGAAGCGATTGTTGATGAGCAGCAAGGATTAGAAAAAGGCTTATCGATGCTTAAACTGTTTGCGGCTTTAGCGCCAATGTTAGGCTTACTGGGTACGGTGACGGGGATGATTGAAACCTTCCAAGTTATCACGCAGTTTGGTAATGGTGATCCTAAAGTGATGGCGGGTGGTATTTCAATGGCATTGGTAACGACCGTTCTAGGTTTGATTGCCGCGATGCCTTTATTGCTGGCTCATAATGTACTAAGTACACAAGCTGAAAATATTCGATTGATCCTTGAAAAACAAGGGATCAGCTTAGTTGCTCAGCAAGCTGAAAAAAACGAATCTTCTCAGACATCTAACCGTAACGTATTAGCAGAACAGGCAGCATAATGGACTTCAGCGTATTACATGGCTGGTGGTTTTCGCTTTCTCATTTTATGGCGCAAGGTGGCGCCATATTATGGTGGCTTGCTGCGGTTGTTGCGCTATGTTGGCTTTTGGTTATTGAACGCGTGATTTATTTATTCTTCTATTTTCCAAAGCAAAAAGAGCAGTGGTTAACTAGCTGGATGGCTCGTAAAGATCATTCCTCTTGGCATGCATGTGCAATTCGTGATGGCTGGCTTAATGAAGCAAAAATTGCCCTTAATCAGAATTTAAATTTTATCAAAGTATTAGTCGCAATTTGCCCCATGCTAGGTTTACTTGGCACAGTGACGGGGATGATTTCTGTCTTTGATGTAATGGCGACGCAAGGTAGTAGTCAACCTCGTTTAATGGCATCCGGCATTTCTTTAGCAACCTTGCCAACAATGGCAGGGATGGTTGCGGCCTTAGCGGGTATGTTTGTTCACGCACGTTTATCTAAAGCTTGTCAGATGCGTGAGTTTAAATTAGAAAAATTATTAAGGAGTCAGCAATGAGACTCAGCCGCCGTTCTTCAAATCGAGAAGATGCACAAATTGATTTAACATCAATGCTCGATATCGTATTTATTATGCTGATTTTCTTTATTGTAACGAGTTCGTTTGTACGTGAATCAGGTGTAGAAGTTAACCGCCCTCAAGCAAGCCACGTGGTAAGCCAAAAAGACGCTGGGATCTTTGTTGCAATTACTTCAGCAAATGACGTTTATATTGATAAACGTGTTGTTGATGTAGAACGTGTTCAAGCAACATTAGAACATATGCTTACAGAGCAACCTGATGCTTCTTTAGTGATCCAAGCGGATGAGCATGCCTATAACGGCACTGTGGTTAAAGTGATGGATGCAGCAAAAGGAGCTGGGATCAAAAATATCGCATTGGCGGCGGAGAAAAATTAATGATCCGTCTTTTAATGGCTTTTCCATTAGCTATTGCTGTAGCGTTAGGACTTTTTACTTTTATGGCATGGATGGTAGATAACGGTAATCATCAAAAGCCTGATAATAAAGAAGTGCTAGCGTTCAACATGGTAATGATGGAACAAGAGCAAGCACCTCAACGGCGACAGCGTGCGGTACCACCACCACCTGAAACACCAGAGCCACCGCCAGAAGCAAAGCCGGTATCATCAAGAACAGCAACCGCAAGTGTTCAACCTGTTGCGTCTACGACAAGCTTAGGGTTGGATACAGCGGTTACAGGCTTATCGATCAAGATGCCGAAATTTAGTGATTTTAGCAGTGCATCGAATGCGGTAGGTGCGCCGACTATCGGTCAGAGTCAGCAAGCTATGCCATTGTATCGTGTTGAGCCAAGGTATCCGCCCCGCGCGCTAAAACAAGGTAAAGAAGGTTACGTTATACTGAAATTCACGATTGATCCTCAAGGCCGACCAATCGATATTGCAGTGCTTGAAGCAAAACCTAATCGTTTATTTAATAAAGAAGCGATACGTGCATTGCGTAAATGGAAGTACCAACCACAAGTGCAAAATGGCAGTGCTGTATCACAGCCAGGTCAGACGGTACGTTTAGAATTTAAGTTGAATAAATGATGAAAAGATTAGCATTTATTATCGCTTTAACCGCCGCAGCGAGTTTGCCTTTATCATCCGCTTACGCGGGAGGTAAATTGTCGCAGTCAATTGCCGTTAAGGTTCAAAAAGCGAATAACTTACAGCTTGATGATAAGGTTAATCAGGCGATTGATTTACTTGTCTCTTTAAAGCCGATAGAGCCTTATGACAAAGCATTTGTTCAGCGTATGTTGGGCGTGTTTTATTGGCAGCAGGGCAATCCATCAAAAGCGATAAGCAATTTATCTAAAGCAGTTAAGAGTGGCTTATTACAAGATGATCAAGCATGGGTTACTCAGCGTATGCTGGCTGATATTTTACTTTCTGAGCAAAAATACAGCCAAGCACTACCACATTACTATCAGCTAACAAAGCATATTCCAAAATCACAAAAGGGCGATGAACTATGGCTGCGTATTGCCCAATCACATTATCAATTGAGCCAGTGGTCAAAAGTCCTTTCTGCAATGAAACGCTACGATGGCTATAAACGTAAAGATGAAATATCGCCGTTGTCGATTAAGTTGGGTGCTCAGTTGCAACTAAAGCATTGGAATGGTGCAACTTCGACATTAAATCGTTTGATTGCGATAGAGCCAAATAAGCTCAATTGGTGGCAGCAATTAGCTAATATACAATTGCGAGCAGGGAAACCTGCAGAAGCATTGAGCACATTAAAATTAGCAAAATATCAAGGTGTTAAGTTAACGCAGCAAGATTTACATCGCCTAGCGCAACTGTATGCTCAGCGTGGTATTCCTGAACGTGCTGCTAAACAAATAGCAGAGCTTGAAGGCGCAACAACTAATACAAGGTTGCTCGTTGAACAAGCTAACTATTGGCAGATGGCAAGAGAGTGGCAAAGTGCTATCAATATTTTGGAAAAAGCAGCCCAGCGTAATAACCGTTATCGTTGGCAACTTGCACAATTGTTGTTGCAGGAAGGGCAATATCAAAAAGCGTTAATTGAGCTTAATAAGGTTAAGCGTAAAGATAAACAGTCTGATGTTGAGTTGGCGAAAGTCCGTGCGTATTACAAGCTAAATAACTTTGATAAAGCGATTATTCATGCCAAACAGGCAAATAATATAAAGCCTTCATCGGCAGCATCGAGCTGGATAAAATATTTATCACAAATGCGTGAAATGGAACAAGCTAGCTAAATATTGTCTTAGCATTTCACCCTGAGCGAATAAAAAAATGAGTGTGTTAACTTAATAATCACTAAGTTAACCACTCATTTTTTTATTCTAGTGCACATGCTTGGTTTAACTAATCACCATATTTGTCGCCATTGCTAGTAATAATGCTGAGAAGATTTTTTTAATGATTGGCACAGGTAAATAGTTTGTTGCCTTAGCGCCTAGCGGAGCGGTAAACCAAGAAGTACAAACAATACCAAATAATGCGGGTAGATAAACAAAACCGGCAAAGCCATCAGTAAGAGAAAGATAGCTAATGCCTGAGCTGACATAACCGATAGAGCCAAAGAGTGCGATAACAATGCCACAAGCAGAAGCACAACCGATAGCTTTCTTCATATCGAGAGAGAAGAAGGTTAACAAAGGCACTAACAGTGCGCCGCCACCAATACCAATCATGGCCGACAATCCGCCGGTAATTGTTGTTAAAAAGGTAAGAACAAAATTATTGGGCATGTTACGTGTTGTTGCTGTCTCTTTTTTTGTACTGCTATAAAACATCTTCAGTGCAATGAGTGCCACACTGACAGCAAATACAATACGAACAACATTACTCGGTAATAGAGCCGCTAAAAACCCACTGATAAGTGCGCCTAAGGCAACACCTGTCATTATCCATGGTGCTAGGTTCCATGGCACATTGCCATTTTTGTGGTGAGCGATGGCAGAAGACGTTGAAGTGAATAATATGGATGCTAAGGAAGTAGCAATAGCGACGATAACCACTTGTTCAGGCGGTAAAATGGCGAAATGAAGCAAGATAATACTTAGAATGGGTACTATAACAAGTCCTCCTCCTATACCTAATAATCCTGCCAAAAATCCAACACCACTGCCAAGTAAAGCGCAGTATATTATTAACAATAATTCATTCATTTCTTTGTCTTCTTATATGTGGTTAGCGGTTAACGCATTGAATAAAAATAGATATCCTTTCTATGTGATGAGAACTATAACTTACAAATTTGTAACAACTCAAACGTAACCACTTGAGTTTTTTTCATGTTGATAGTGAAAGAAATACGCTTTTATTGATCGAATACTCTACGTATAAATAAATACAGACAACTCGACAGCTTCTACGAACGTCATCATTTATTTCAGCTAATAGGATATCGGTCGCCATGAATAACGATTTTACATTTACAATAAATAAGACTGGCCTTGATGAAAATTATCATCCCGCTAGCAATACGCGTATTACTACCAATTTCGCTAATTTAGCGAGAGGGGAAAGTCGTCAACAGAACTTACGCAATGCGTTAAAGATGATCGATAATAGCTTTAATGCTTTAGCGAATTGGGATAACCCCGAAGGTGATCGTTATTCTGTTGAGCTTGAAATTGTCTCGGTTGATATCGACATTGAAGGACAGGGGCAAACATTCCCATCGATTGAAGTATTAAAAACCCACATTATTGATAATCAAACTAACCAGCGTATTGAAGGGATTGTCGGTAATAACTTTTCTTCTTATGTGCGTGATTACGATTTCAGCGTACTACTGCAAAACCATAATAAAGGTAAGCCACAGTTTAGTATTCCAGATAACTTTGGCGAGCTGCATGGCAAAATCTTTCAGAGCTTTGTTAACTCTGATGTATATAAAGACAATTTTAAAAAGACACCGGTGATTTGTTTATCTGTATCTGATAACAAAACCTATTTCCGCACCGAAAATCAGCACCCAGTATTGGGCGTGGAATATAAATCCAATGAGTCGTCATTGACCGAGCAGTATTTCAAAAAAATGGGCTTACAGGTACGTTACTTCATGCCTGCAAACAGTGTTGCTCCTTTGGCGTTCTACTTCTTTGGTGATTTATTAAATGATTACACCAACCTTGAGCTGATCAGCACCATTAGCACCATGGAAACCTTCCAAAAGATCTATCGACCAGAAATCTATAATGCAAACGCAGTGGCTGGAAAGTCCTATAAACCCAACTTAAAGTGCCCCGATCATTCACTGACCAAAATCGTGTATGACCGAGAAGAGCGCAGCAGGTTGGCAGGTGAACAAGGCAAATTTGCCGAGCAGCACTTCATCAAACCGTACCAAACCGTGCTTGAGCAATGGTCAGCGAATTTCGTGACTAGCTAACATCAACATTGCTTTCATCATTTATTACAACATAGGACGTTAACTATCATGAAAACATTATTACCGACATCAACAGCAGGAAGCTTACCGAAACCCGATTGGTTGGCAGAGCCTGAAAAACTTTGGTCAGAGTGGAAGTTGGAAGGGGATGCATTAGCGGTAGGAAAACAAGATGCGCTACGTTTATCACTGCAAAATCAACAACAAGCAGGAATTGATATTGTCAGTGACGGTGAACAAACTCGCCAACATTTTGTAACTACCTTTATAGAGCACCTCAACGGCGTTGACTTTGAAACCCGTAAAACGGTTAAAATCCGAGACCGTTATGATGCCAGCGTACCTACTGTTGTTGGTCCTGTTTCTCGTCAAAAATCGGTGTTTGTTGATGATGCTAAATACCTTCGTCAGCAAACTAAACAACCGATCAAATGGGCACTGCCTGGTCCTATGACTATGGTTGATACTCTATATGATGCGCACTACAAAAGTCGTGAAAAACTGGCATGGGAATTTGCTAAAATCCTTAATCAAGAAGCCAAAGAATTAGAAGCAGCAGGGGTTGATATTATTCAATTTGATGAGCCAGCCTTTAATGTATTCTTTGATGAGGTTAATGAATGGGGAATTGCCTGTTTAGAAAGAGCCATTGAAGGGCTGAAGTGTGAAACTGCTGTTCATATTTGTTATGGCTATGGCATTAAAGCCAATACTGATTGGAAGAAAACACTCGGTTCAGAGTGGCGTCAATACGAAGAGGCGTTTCCTAAGCTGCAGCAATCTAATATCGATATTATCTCGTTAGAATGCCATAACTCTCATGTACCCATGGATTTGCTAGAGCTTATTCGTGGAAAAAAAGTGATGGTAGGGGCGATTGATGTTGCCAGTGATAAAATTGAAACGGCGGAAGAAGTCGCGGATACATTGCGTAAAGCACTTAAATTTGTTGATGCTGATAAACTCTACCCATGCACCAATTGCGGCATGGCACCGCTAGCCCAGCATATCGCACAAGGCAAACTTGAAGCCTTAAATGCAGGGGCTGAAATCATTCGAAAAGCGCTTTCAGCTTAGAAGGTTTGGGTATCACCGTGTGTAAATGTACTTTATTGATAGCGTGATATAGTGCATTTACATAATCAAATTATCTCTTTTTCAGTAGCTCTAAATTCTTTAAATAAACAACACGCGTTTAGAATACTCTGACATACTTGCTTATCACTATTATCGTCTGGCACTATTCGCCAAAGAATACCGTAATCAGTCAACGGTATAGAGAATGTGAAGGTCGTCAGTGTTATTCAATAGCCAACAATTAAGTCAGCAATACGAAGAATTAGGTTACTTCGTTATTCGCAATTATTTCAGTGAAGATCAGATAACTTCACTCAGAAAAGTCGTTTTAACTTTTCATGAATTATGGAAAGCTGACAACAAAGAGTTCTATCAAGAAGAAGCATTTAACTCATCTTTGATCACTGGAAGCCAGTATTTATCTATCGCAGAGAGAACGGAACTATTTGACTTTATAAGTTCAAAAAAAATCATGGATGTGGTTGATACCGTAATACCTAAAAATCCTGCTTTCATGAATACTCAACTGTTCTTTAATCCGGTGAACCCGCAACAAAAAGACTTTTGGCACCGTGACTGTCAATATGATTATGATATTGAAGACCAAATGAGAGTCATATTAGAAACGCAAGTATTGCACCTTCGTGTCCCTTTATTTGATGAACCCGGTATGGAAATAATACCCGGCACGCACAAGCGATGGGATAATGAAGAAGAATACAATGTTCGCCAAGAAGTGAATGGCAAAGTCAGCCATGATAGCCTTTCTGGTGGGAAGAAGATTGCATTATCGGCAGGTGATTTATTGGTATTTTCAGCAGATATGATTCATCGTGGTTTATACGGATTAGATCGCTTAGCATTGGATATTTTAATTTTTGATTCGGCATCTGATTATGTTGATTACGTTGATGATGATTGTTTACCTACTCAATTAATATTGCAAAAGATTGCTGACCCACGATTGTTTATTAATACGCTACAGCTTAAGTCAATGGCGTCTGCTTCATAACAAATATTAAAATTGATGCTTGAAAGGGAATTCAACATCAAGTTCACATCAAAGTTTATATAATAACTTCCTTTTTCTCGAATTAACAATTCTAACTGTGTAGTGAATAGTTATCATTAATAGCGATACTTAAATGTTATTAATTTCTTCATGTTTAAATTCTAATTAATATTATCTATCCCAATGCGTATTTCTTATATTTGAGAAAGTAAAAAATTAATAAAATTTATTGTGACTTTTTTAGTTGTTGCTGAGTTTGTGTAAATACAGCCGGGCATTGCCATGGACTGAATATAAATAAAGACAAAGTAACAATTAAAGGAGTAGTATCATGAAATCAACAATTACTGCGGTGTCTGCTGCGGTTGGTATGCTGTTATCTTCAGTCACCTTGGCTGAACAAATTAGCATGTTTGATTATGATGAAGCGACATCAGCGTATGAGGATGCATATTTAGATGCGCAATTTGATTTACGAGATGGCAATCAAGATCAAGCCAGTTATAACGCTGTTGTAAGTGCAAATTATGATCGTGTATATTCCTCGGCAAATCGTAATACGCGAATTGAGTTCGTCGGTGATACAAACATCAGTCAAGGCCCGAATAGTAATGATGAACGTAAAGAAAATTACCAAGCTTTATCTGCGCTAACCAATGATATGTACTTTAGCCCTAAGAAAAGTGATTTCTTTTGGTATGGGAAAGCAGAAGTTGGTGCCCAGACTGATATGAAAGATCCCTTTACTAAGTTAACGGCAGGTTTAGGTTATGGGCGAGTGGTAAATGCAACTCCAATGGCAAAAGCGATCCGTGTCGTTCAATCTCTTCAAGAACATGGTTTATTAAGAGGAAATGTTAGCCGAGAAACCTATCAAAATGTGGCACAAGTTATAGCAAGAGAAGCAGCTTATCGCAGCCGTTATGGCTCTGCTGATTATGCCGAATATTGGGTTGAAGATATTGGTAAAGCATTAGGTGATAAACTGAGCGCACGCGGTGCAATAAACTCTTACGATGTATTGATGAATGAGCGCATTTCAACCCGTAAATATGGCTGGCTAGTCAGAGCTGGTGCTGGTGCGGTATTGACTAACTATGATGGTTCAGTTAGCAAACCAGCGCTTGAAGTGGGAGCGGAATACCATTATCCAATTAATAACCAAACCCAATTTTCAAACGAAGCAATTTTAACCGCCATTTTGGATGATGGTAATAATGGCTTTAACGCAACCAATACAATGTTTTTAACGTATGAGCTACGTGACAATATTGATTGGGAGAACGCATGGTTACTCACTTATGCTTCAAGTGATAAATCAGAAGATTTGATGACCAATAGTTTACGTTCAACATTCCGTTACTATGTTTCTAATTTTATTAGTTTATCTGTAACTGGCGGCTTGTCTAAAACTGAAGATAATATTGACTATGATGGAACAACAAACACTAATCGAAATGATGATATCGATACAACGTTCCACTTTGGCTTAACGTACCGTCTGAAGTAATAAATTAAGTTCTAAACGCTAAAACACAGGCTTTCTTTTTTATAAGACAAGTCTGTGTTTTTTTTTGCATATAGTAAATATGTATTGCGATTAACATGATTTTTTTGTCATTGAAATAATATAAAATTACTATACGGATATGCTAATGAATATATTAAATAATGGTTTGTTAAATGAAAGCGATTTACTTTATGTTTTTCAAAAAAATAGAGTAAAAAGGAATGAAATATTTTCATTGTTAATGAAATCTTATTGGCAATCTTTATATTCAAGATGTATGTATAGAATAAATGATAGTGGCAGTATTGATGATGTTGTTCAGGATGTTTTATTAAGGATTTACCAAGCACTACCAAAATATTGTCATCAAGGTGTTTTTAGAACATGGATTTATACAATTGCAGATAATGTTTGTTATTCTCACTTAGCAAAAAAGATGAGATATAATAAAAAAAACATTTCGATAAATAATATTGAGCCAGTAAGTCATTATAGTCAGGTCAATATAGATGATAAAATTGATATGGATATATTGCTCGATGAATTATCTTACAGTGAAAAAGAAATTATTGATTTACGATTTTATCAGGATCTAACATTATTAGAAATTAGTGATATTTTGTGTATAACAATTAGTGCGTGTAAAATGCGCCTATATCGTGCGCTAAAGTTACTTCATGACATTCTGTTTAGAAAAAATATCAGAACAATATCTATTTAGTTTTATTAAAACGCCTAATGGATTTAGCAGCAGTAAGATGTTGAGTTCGTAAACCGTAAAGACGTTGCAGTAAAAGCCAGTTGAACCTTTGTTTGATTGGCTTTTTTGTTTTTATTCAACTGGTTATGTGTTTTGATTGGCGTTTTATTACTCCCTTCATAATGTCCTCCACTGACTAACGTAAACAATGTAAATTGAATGCCAATAAGAACGATTATCAATTAAATTACTGCCATTCTAGGTAGGTAGCTAGTTTTTTACTATGGTGTTAAAGCAAAAAAATGTCCAATTGTGGGCACGTCGTCTTCATATTTACATTTCAATGGCGTTGTTATTGATTGTTTTATTTT
This sequence comes from Photobacterium sp. GB-1, assembly GCF_003026165.1. Classification (NCBI taxonomy): domain Bacteria; kingdom Pseudomonadati; phylum Pseudomonadota; class Gammaproteobacteria; order Vibrionales; family Vibrionaceae; genus Photobacterium; species Photobacterium sp. GB-1. The sequence continues at coordinate 48,828 of NZ_PYOB01000012.1, forward strand.
TTGCCATTACTGGCATTACTTTAAATCGTCCTGAGTTGTTTGTATCTGATACACCCAGTGTGACAGAGCAAAAAATTACCATACCTACTTCATTGCTTTCGTCTGAACAAGGTCCGTTTGTACCTAACAAATCGGCTTTGATCAGTTATCTCTCTAAACATACCGATGTGCGTGGTACGGCTTCTGGTATTGAGATCTTTACCGATCTAGAGGGTGACGAATTAGTCGAAGGCGAGATCTCATTAGATTACAAAGGCCCTGGTTATAACGCTGTGGTCTTTATTGATATGACAACCGCACAAGCGAATATTGAAATCACCAATTATGGTGTTATCGCGCTACTTAACGACCTTCATAAAGGTCGTAATAGTGGCGAGGTTTGGACGTGGTTTATTGATATTACTGCGGCTTTGATGATCTGTTTTGTGTTAACGGGTGTGTGTTTGCTACTACCGAAAAAGAAAACACTTAATACATCAATGAAGTGGATGAGTTTCGGCTCAGTTGTTACCGCCATTATCTACATTGTATTTGTTCCTTAATATTTAGCAGGTTAACGATGACCATTAAAAATAAATTAAAAAAGACCGTACTGGCAACGTTACTGCTAGCACCTTTATCAACGGCATGGGCGGCACCTTTGCCAGAAACCGCTCAGTTAGATGTTGAGTTAAGTTTACCTAAAATTGAAACCTCAATGTATGCCCGTCCTTATGTCGCGGTGTGGATTGAAAACAGTGAACGTAAACCAGTAAGAACGATGCAGCTTTGGGTCGGTAAAGACGAATGGTTGAAAGATTTACGTAGCTGGTGGCGCAAAGTGGGGCGTTATGACCGAGAACTTGTTGATGCTGTTACATCTGCTACACGTCCGGTGGGTGAATACCGTTTTTCATGGGATGGCTTAGACGATAAAGGCAACCGTGTAGAGCAAGGAGATTATACCTTTTACGTTGAAGTGGTACGTGAACACGGCGGACGTAACTATTTACGCCAGAAATTAACGCTCGGTGAAAGTGCTGTTAGCCATGTTTTAGCACCAACACAAGAAACTGGCACTATCAAGATTAACTACAAACTCTAAGTGAATTGTCATCATGAATAATAAATTAAAAGCACTATCTTTAGCATGCCTAGTGACAGCGGGTTTAGGGGGGGCATCTGTCGCTCAAGCACACCCTCGTTGGGTATTACCTTCACATTTCACTGTTTCCAAAGAGGGCGGTGATTGGCTGTCATTTGATGTGACAGCGTCACACGGAACATTTGTTTTTGATAAGCCAGCAAGCATTGAAACGACACAAGTTGTTATGCCTGATGGTCGTATTGCTTACCCAAATTTCACCATTCGTGGTAAACGTCGTGCGATTTTTGATTTCTTCTTTGAAGAAGAAGGTACTCATAAAGTACAAATTAATCAGACACCTAGATACTACACTTTCTACAAAGCGGGACGTCGTGATACTGAAAAACGTATGGAAGCGAATAAAGCGGATCGTATGACAATACTCCCGGAAAAGTCGCGTGACGTTGTCACTCAGGTGAGTTATACCCGTGCAGAAAGTTATGTGACTGTTGGGAAACCATCAACTAAAGCGATGGAACTGACAGGTAAATATCTTGAAATGGTACCTGTTACACACCCATCGGACATTGTTGAAGGCGAGCCAGTAACCTTCCAATTTTTCTTTAATGGCAAACCGCAAGCAGGAGTAACGGCGGACATTACACGTGAAGGAACGCTGTACCGTAACCACCAAGAGCAAATTGATGTGGTAAGTGATAAAGACGGCAAGATCACCTTCACTCCAGAAGTGGCGGGGCGTTACCTAATGAAGTCAAATTATAAAGGTATGGTTGAAAACGATCCTATGTACGACCGTGCAAACGTCAATGTTCACTTAACTTTTGAAACCTTACTTCAGTAATACAACTTCTGGTTAAGGCGTGAATCCATCACGCCTTGATCTCTGCATTCTTTAAGCCTGTCTTTGGGCTTGTTTGAGGTTTTTATGACAATGAAATCATCCATTATTGCGGTATCTTTACTTTGTTTAGGGACTTTTTCAACGCCAGCATTTGCTCATTTTCCACTAATGAGTTGTTGGTTTGAAGCCGATAAAGTGTTGTGTGAAGCCGGTTATAGTGATGGCAGTACCGCAGTGGAATACAACGTTGATATGTTTGATTACGACGATAACTTAATCGCGAAAGGCATGACAGATAAGCGCTCAATCGCTGAGTTCACCAAGCCTGATACTGACTTTTATTTGGTTTTTGATGCTGGACATGAGAATCCTGTTGAAGTCGATGTTGTTGAGATAAAAGAAAAATGATCCGTCAAACTGTTCGCTCTGATAATGGAGATCGAGAAGGCAAGTGGGTCGCCTTATGTATTGGATTAATCTTGTTGGTGTCTTTTGTTTTACTTCCTTATCACCAAACCAAGCAACCCAAATCGGCACTGCTTTCGCATCAAATTTCAATTACTGATTTAGCCGCTGAAGAAATCGCTATGATTGCGGAATTACGGCTTGCTCATGAAGAAATCCGTAACTTATATCAAGATAGCCAGTTAAGTGCTGCTGTTGGTCAATGGCCACAAATCTCTGAGCTTCAAGAGTTTTGGATTGCTCCTTTTGTGACAGATAAAAGTTGGGAGCGAAAAGGTCGTCATCAGTGGGCACTGATAACTGATGCTATCTATCAAGGTGTGAGGTCGGATGATAAAGGCGCGATGTCGATAGTGCTTAATAGTCATTCAGCGTCTCCCGATATTTGGCTCGCGATGAACGATAATGTGAGCTTACTTGATGCCAATACATTACGCGATTTTGATGGCAAACATTTAATCAATAATGGTTGGACGCAAATTGTGTTTAACGATTCTCCTAATAACAACGGATCACACAATCACTAATAACGGCGCTTTGGTTTTATTGCCGTTAATCTTTACTGTACCGAGATTTAGATAACAATGAATAAATTAATTAAATCTAGCCTTACTGCCATAGCATTGCTTGTGAGTATGAATAGCTTTGCTGCTGATAAAAAGACCATTGGTATTACTTTGCAGCCTTATTACAGTTATGTAAAAGCGGTTGTTGGTGATAAAGCAGAAATTTTGCCATTGGTTGATGCAGGTTTTAATCCCCATAACTATTTACCTAAACCTAATGATCTTAAACGTCTAAAAGAGATGGATATCATTGTGGTTAATGGTATTGGTCACGATGATTTTGCGTTGAAAGTTATTCAAGCAGCAGATCGTGATGATTTGATTGTCATTGAAGCTAATAATGATGTGCCACTGTTGCCTGCGATGGGGCAGTCGGTTGGTAATGGCGCTGTGAATCCCCATACGTTTGTTGGATTATCTACCACGATTCAGAAGGTTTATACCATTGCTAATGCATTAGCGAAAATTGATCCTGACAACGCCGCTGAATATCGAAAAAATGCCCGTGATTATGCTAAACAGTTTCGTTTAATGAAGCGTGATGCAATGTTAACGCTGGGGGATTTAGATACAGCGGGAATGAAAGTTGCGACTACGCACAATGCGTATGGCTACTTATTGCAAGAGTTTGGTGTTGATGTTGCTGCGGTGATTGAACCTGCGCATGGTGTAGAACCAAGTGCAAGCCAACTACAAGAAACCATTGAGAAAATTAAACAATCAGGCATTGACGTTTTGTTTTATGAATTAAACATGCCTAATCGTTATGTCGATACCATTGAAAAGGCAACAGGTGTTCAGTTATACCGTTTTTCTCACATGACACATGGAGACTATGACGGTAAGAAAGTTGAACTTGAGATGAAAGAAAACCTTGCCACATTAGTTGAAGCAATCAAGTTTGCTGCAAATAAGGATCAAGCATGATCATCGGTCCTAGCATTCAGTTAACTAACGTTAACCTTCAATACGGTCCTAATCAGATTTTATCTGAAATCACTCATCAATTTGACGGTGGACAATGCCATGTGGTGATGGGACCTAATGGTGGCGGTAAAACATCATTGCTACGTTCTATTTTAGGCTTAACACCGTTTCGTGGCCAGATTGATATTTTATGGGATGAGTCAGTTAATAACGGTAAGGCCGGTACGATTGGTTATGTGCCACAAAAAGCAATGTTTGAACAAAGTCTACCGTTAACCGTGATGGATTTTATCTTATTAAATCAAACCCGTTCACCTTTGTTTTGGCGCCAACGTCAGAAAGATAAACAAATTGCATTAACGCAACTTGATCGTGTCGGTATGGCGAATCGTGCAGATCGTCGTATGGGGCAATTATCTGGCGGTGAACAGCAGCGTGTGTTGTTTGCTCAAGCACTATTAGATAATCCTGATTTACTGGTACTTGATGAGCCAACGACGGGTATGGATGAGCAGGGTGTGCGTTATTTAGAATCGCTTATCCATGAATTTCTTAACCAAGGTAAAACTGTATTAGCGGTTCATCATGATGTGACAGCGGTTCGACGTTTAGAAGCGCAAGTTCATGTGGTCAATCGTGTGTTAGTTGATAGCGGTGATCATAGTCAAGTATTGGTACCAGAGAAGATTGAACGTTTGTTTAATCATTATTCACAGCCAGCAGTCTCTGCGTCTAATCAATCAGAGGTGGCGTAATGGAACTATTAAGACATTGGGCACAACTCGGTGTTGATGCTGGTTGGTTAAGTGACAGTTTCTCTTATGCCTTTATGGTTAATGCAATCGTAGCGGCACTGTTGCTTGGGCCTCTTTTAGGTGGCTTAGGTACTTTAGTGATAGCTAAACGTTTAGCTTTCTTTTCTGAAGCTGTCGGTCACGCCGCTCTAACGGGTATTGCCTTAGGTGTTTTGTTAGGCGAGCCGCCAGAAAATCCATTCATTGGTTTATTTAGCTTCTGCATGATTTTTGCTTTATTGCTGCATTTCGTGCGAAATCGAACCAATGTACCTTACGACACATTAGTCGGTGTTTTCCTCGCGTTAGCATTAGCGGTTGGTGCTGCATTGTTGATGTATGTAGCACGTAAGATCAATATTCACATGTTAGAAAACGTCTTGTTTGGTTCAATTCTAACGGTAACAGATCAAGACTTGATTGTTCTTGCGATCAGTTGTGCCTTAATTGTACTGCTCTTAATACCGACGTTTAATCGGATTTTATTAACCTGTATTAGTCCTGATATTGCCCGAGTTCGTGGCTACAAAACCAATTTTTATGATTACTTATTTGTGATGATGATAACGCTGGTCACGATTGCATCTGTGAAAATTGTTGGAGCAGTGTTGGTTGGGGCGTTGCTATTGATCCCGGGCGCAACGGCGCGGTTATTAACCAAGAATATGGGCAGTTTTGTTTTATTGTCGGCTCTACTAGCCACAATAAGTTGTGTTATTGGTACGGTATTGCCAATGGAATTAAAACTTCCAGTTCCATCAGGCGCTGCGATTATTATTGTTTCTGCTATCTTTTTCATGTCAGCAACGATGTACCGCATTATTCGTAAAAGTTAATCAGGAAACCACATGTTTTTGTTGAATAAATTTTCTATCTCCATGCGCAAAACGCAAACTGTGTTATTCGGTGCCTGTTTAAGTGCTGCCGTTTTATTGCCAACAAGTGTTGTTTACGCCAAAGACATTTTAACAGCAACGCCTGTGACTTATATGTTAGCGACAGAGCTGACTAAAGAGACAGGGATCACGACCGAATATTTGCCTCCTAAACGCTACGGTGTAACGCGTTTACCTAACTGGTTTTCAACCAAAGGGGCTGATGTTGCTTCAAATGCCAGTAAAACAGCAAAAACAGCGATTACGTTAGGAGCAATTTGGCCGAATGATCCGCTCTTTGTTCATGCGCGTGAGGGCAATATAAATATTGTTGAAATTGATGCATCTCAAGCAATTTCGCCACGCGCACAAGGTGTAGCGGCACTGCGTTTATCCGACGGGACTACGTCGTTATATGCATGGCTAAATCCGACCAACTTAACGCGCATGGCAGCAATTGTAAGCGATGACCTCCAGCGTTTATGGCCTAAAAAGGCCCTGCAAATTGAAAAAAATCAACAAGCTTTGATGATAGATATTCGTAAGTTGATTAATCGTCAACAAGACACTCTTATGCAAGCGGATGTTAATGCTGTTGTATTACTTTCTGCAGAGCTAGAAGATTTTGCATCAGGTAATCAGCTATTTGTTGTTGAGCGTATGACGAAACCAGAATTGGAATGGACAGATGCCGATAAAGCGCAGTTAAGCCGAGTGTTAAAAGAAGATCCTTCACTAACTATTTTGACAACTAAAGCGCTAAGTCAAAATATGAAAGCATTCGTTTCTACTGGTACCAAAGTGATCGTGATTGATAGCCTTGATCGTTGGGGGCGGGGGGGTATTGATACGAATAAGCCACTAACGCGCTGGGAAGTAAAACTTTAAACTAAGCTGTTATCGCGATGTAGTCATTGATTTGTAAATAAAGTGTAGCGATTAATTGCAATACTTAAATAGTCTAAGCGTCCACTGCTTATGACGTAGTCGCTACTTATTCAATCTGTTTTCTACGAGAATTAAGTAGCACTGCTTTGCCCAGCTTAGTGCTGGGCTTTTTTCATTGGTTAGAACGTGAAAAGCAAAGATAGTACACCTAACCCAATAAGTAATGTGCCAGAAATGATGTCGTTATATTTACCAATCACTTTACCAATAACATAATTGCCTAAATTATTACCGGCATAGGTTAATCCAACACCAGTAATAAAGGTTAATGCTACAACTAACATGATATTTAGATGAGTAATACTACCGAGAATACCCACTCCAATATTATTAATTGAAAGTAAAAAACCTAATATAACCGCACCTTTGATGCTTAGGTCACGGGGTTTCTCTTGTTCTATTTGTTGTTTTTTAACAAAATTTGAACCAATAAACCAAGCGCCCATTAGAATAAAAATGATTGAACCTAATTCATTCGAAAATTTGTGAGGAACAAGGTGAGTGATCAGTTGACCAAACAGCATGGATAAATAGGTAATGAAAGTGGTAATAAATGAAATGATGATATTCGATGAAAGAGGAATATCTACACTTTTAACTCCATATGTTAAACCTATGACAAAATTATCGAGGTTAGAGGATAAGGTAAATAGTAATGCGAGTAGGAAAGACATGAACTATCACTTCAAAAAGCATTCTTTATAATCTTTTACTGTGAGAACTACGATCAGTATGTATGGGTAGTTATTTTCCATATATGGTTTTTTACGCTGAAATCTTTTCAGCGCAAAATATTATAGGAGACCAGCTAAACGTGCTTTAAGAAAAGCAGACAGGGTTTTGTTATCTTTAACTTCATTTTTTACAATTTTTTGCTCGAGTTCAGTGACCGAAAGGGTAACTACTTCGATAATCTCATCATCATCAAGCTGACCAATGGTTGGGGCGAGATCTGTTGCAACGAAAAGGTGTTGGATTTCATTGCAAAAGCTAGGTACTGGTAGTAATTCTCCTAATGACTGCCAGCTTTCTGCTTTTAAATTGGTTTCTTCAGCGAGCTCTCTTTTCGCACAAAGAAAAATATCTTCATTAGGCTCTATTGTTCCAGCTGGAAATTCCAAAATCCATTGGTTAATCGCCGGACGATATTGGTTAACTAAAACAAGATGTCCTTGGCTATTAATAGGAATAATGACCACAGCCCCAGGATGCTTAATTGATGTAAATGTTACTTGTTTATTATTCGGCAGTACGTGCGCTTGTTCTTCAACTGAAAAACATTTCCATTGGCACAGTATTTTTGAAGACATGCTTTAGCACCTTTATTCATTGGTTGCTATTTGATTATATCCCCAACGTTTCGCACGCATCAATGCACTCTCTGCTTTAATGTAGTCATATCTAAAATCTTGATGTTCAACGGTGGTTATACCAACACTGATCGTCATATTAATTTTATGACCAGATTCTAACTCTAAAGTCCATTTAGCGACCTCATTGCGTAATGCAATGGCTATAAACTCTGCTTTTTGGAGATCTGCATTAGGTATAAGAATACAAAATTCTTGGCAACTTAATCGTGCAATTTGAACATCGGCATTACAAGTCTCTTTCATGCATTTTGCCAGCATCATAATAGCTTTATCACCCACATCGAGTCCGTATCGATCGTTAATGTCGCGAAGATTATCGATATCAATGAGTAGCATCGATATATCACGACGATAGCGTTTACAACGAGATGACTCATTAAGATAAAGAGGGATGAAGCCTTCACGGCTTAGAAGCCCAGTTAAGTAGTCATGCGTTGTGGTACGTTTAACTTGCATAATGGCATCATAGCGATGGCGAGAAAGTAAAAATGCCATCACAAAAATTATTGAATAAGCACTGATGTTTTGTAATGCCGATGATATTTGTAAGTGTTTATTGGAAATTTCAGAAATACTCAGAACGATATAGATAAAACCAAATAGAGTGCTATACCATGCTGCTGTTTTTATCCTTAAAGCGAAAAAACACAACAGAGGAATGGTTAATCCAATTGTGTTACTGATGTGGCGTGCACCTTCAAAATAAAACCCACTAGCACAGACTAAGGTTGTCGCAATCAAGAATATCCAGAATAAGACTTTCGCTGAAAAAATAGAGCGGTTGAGGAGAGCAAGGCTATAACAAAGGAACATGCCAACGATACCGACAAGCGTGAAATAAAACTCAGCATCAGAAACAAAATAAGTAAATGCGATGACAGCACAAATAGCGCCAGAAAAAGGGAAAAGTAATGCGAGCTGTTTTTTAAGTGTTTTTTCGCTAAGTTCGATATAAGCAAAATTGGTGGGGTGGAGTTGATTGCTTTTGATTAATGTCGTCATAAGTTGGAAACGCCTTCGCACAGAATGAAAGAATACAGCATGTTGTGCACTGTGCGAGAATAGCAGCGTTTTACTCTATGTCTAATTTTTTTTGAAATTTAATGTAACGAGTTTTATCAAGAACAATAAAGAATAGAAACGATGATTTATTTTGTCTAACGTGTTAATAACGTTAGAAGCCAGTGATAATGAGGGAAGAATGTATCTTCCCTCTTATTTACTACTGCTCACTGATTTATTGTTGTAAAAAGTTATTAATCAGTTCAGATGTGAGGTGGGGTTGCTCATTAGTCACACCGTGTGCAGTATTTGGGATAACCACGATGGGTGCTTGAGTATATTTGCTGAGTTTGATGCCATTAGATAATGGAAATATCTTATCTTTTTCACCCCAAATGAGCATGAGTTTCGGCAAATGAGTAGGATCGAATTGCTGAATTCGATCACGATCTAATGGCAGTGTTTGGATCAAACTGGTACGTTCTGGCTTCCATTGTGAAAAATAGCCTTGATAGATTTGCTCTGCAACAAAATCCGGCATTGGCTTTTTTTTCACAAAAACATTGTCGTATAAACGGCGAATACCGTCAGCACCATTCGGCACAAATAACGCTTCTGGTGTATTCACATTGGCACGTTTAACCAAATCAGCTAAGTCATTATCGCTAAAAAGCGGGCCTGGGCTAGCAATGATAATGGCTTTATTGATCCTCTCTGGTGTCGTCATCATATCGTAAGTAATAAAACCGCCGTAAGAGATACCAGCAACATTGATTTTTTGTAGTTTTAAGTGATCAACAAGTTGCCATATTGCTTGAGTTTGGGTCGCTAAACGTGCTTCTGCTTTACTTTTTGATTCACCAAACCACAATAAATCAGGCGCGATAACACGATAATGTTTGCTTAACTCAAGCATTTCAGCTTTCCATGTTGCCGCAGCTGTTCCGCCAAAACCGTGCAATAATAATAAAGGTTCACCTTGTCCACCTTCCCAGTAAGTCAGCGTTCCGCCTTCTTTTAATGCAAGGGAATGTTTAGTAAAACCATCATCATGTAGTACGGTTTGATCATGATCGGTTTTCCATTGAACCACTTCACAGCCATTGAGAAGAGGTAGCAAGCTGCATACCATCATAGTTATAGGAAATAAACGTTTCATAGTGACTCGATAGTTAAAAAAGCACTGCATAATAATACGGTGTTTTATAACAGCGGTGCAAGTCATTAAAACTGAAGATATTGTTTGTAATTGTAAACATAGATAATAAAGATTAAGTGCGTTCGATGGTAATATTAAGCATAACTGACTTGAAACTATGGTGATGAATCACGATAATTATTGTCAACTGATTGATTATCCATTTAATATGACGGCTTAATATAGCTTTGTATGAATGTGATAGCCTCTATTTTAAGGATTAGGAGACACTATGCGTGTTTTAGTTACTGGTGGCATGGGATATATCGGCAGTCATACTTGTGTACAAATGATTGAAGCAGGTATGACACCAATTATTGTCGATAATTTGTATAACAGTAAAGAAACAGTATTGGGTCGTATTGAAAACCTAACTGGCGTTAAACCTACTTTTTATCAAGGGGATATTCGCGATCGTGCTTTTTTAGATAAAGTTTTCGCTGAAAATGAAATTGATGCTGTTATCCATTTTGCGGGTTTAAAAGCAGTGGGTGAGTCAGTAGAGAAGCCTCTTGAATACTACGATAATAATGTTCATGGCACATTAGTGCTTGTTGAAGCTATGCGTGCGGCTGGTGTGAATGCATTGATCTTTAGTTCATCAGCAACGGTTTATGGCGATCCCGCTTCTGTACCAATTACAGAAGACTTTCCAACCAGTGCGACCAACCCTTATGGCCGTAGTAAGTTAATGGTTGAAGAGTGTTTGGCCGATATTCAACACGCTCATCCAGAAATGAGCATTACGTTACTGCGTTACTTTAATCCTGTTGGTTCGCACAAATCAGGCACTATGGGTGAAGATCCACAAGGTATCCCGAATAACTTGATGCCATTTATTTCTCAAGTTGCAGTTGGCCGCCGTGAATTCCTATCTGTGTTTGGCAATGACTATCCAACGATTGATGGCACTGGCGTTCGTGATTACATTCATGTCGTTGATCTTGCTGATGGTCACTTAGCAGCACTGAACCATAAAGGCTCTGAAGCAGGTTTACACATTTATAACTTAGGTACAGGTAAAGGTAACAGCGTACTGCAAATGGTTGATGCATTCTCTAATGCTTCAGGTGTGGAAGTGGCTTACCGCATTGCAGCGCGTCGTCCTGGTGATATTGCTGAATGTTGGGCCGATCCTGCAAAAGCAAAAGCAGAGTTACATTGGGAAGCGAAATTAACCTTAGATGATATGACACAAGATACTTGGCGCTGGCAGTCGACTAACCCAAATGGTTATCCAGACTCTGAATAATTAGCGTTAGCACTGAATTACGAATAATCAAAAGGCGCTCACTTTATATTGAAGTGAGCGCCTTTTTGATATGAGCATTTAACAGCAGATGTTTTAACCTTCGGTTTGCTTATAGGTTTTAAAAATAAAGAATAAGATCAAACTAAACACGGCACCTAAGGTGTCAGCTAACATATCTTTCTGAGCATCCCAAATATCTCCTTGAGAGCCTAAGAATTCAATGCCTGCTTCACCACCAGCACTTGCAGCGTACCACCATTCAATGATCTCATAACCAGCAGCAATCGCCATGACAGCAAATAAACCAAATAAACCGGCAATAAGCGGCTTACAATGGTCTTTTCTCACTAAATATTCAGCGATAGGGAAAGCATAAAAGCCAATTGAAAAGTGGGCAAGACGATCAAAATTATTACGTCGGGAACCAATTAAATCATTAAACCAATCAAATGGGACATTCGCAAAGGTATAGTGAGCGCCGATATTGTGTAGTACTAACCATACTGCCATTAAAGCGTAAGCAAGGTTACTAAAACGATAGTAACGGAAAGTGAAAATGAGTATTCCAAAAATAATAATCAGCGGAATGGCTTCTGCTATCCATACTTCTCTAAAAGCAGGGTTTATTCCTAAAATGATGAAAAAGAGGGTATAGGAAACGGCTAACCATAATGGGAATTTATTTTCTGACATCATACATCCTTATTGAATAAATCTTCGCTAGATTAGACTAAATGCTCATTGCTTTCCAATTCGCTTTTATCTGCCGCTTTATGAGAAAATGAAAAAGGTAAATATGCTTTCTTAATCAGAACTTGTGTTATAATCAACGGCTAATGTTTTTCACGTTATTGTGATATTCATCATAGTTAACTGTAAACTCTATCCAAAGAGTTGTTTTTACCGGAGCGTCATTTTGCATTTTAAAGATCTTGGATTAGACCCACGCCTACTGAAAAAAATCAATCATTTGGCGTTTGATCGAGCAACCGAAATTCAGCAAACAGCTATTCCTGTTGCTATCGCAGGCAAAGATATCTTAGCCTCATCGAAAACGGGTTCCGGTAAAACATTGGCGTTTTTGCTTCCTGCAATGCAACGTATGTATCGTAGTAAGCCGTTTACACGCCGTGATCCTCGAGTATTGATCCTGACACCAACGCGTGAATTGGCTAAACAGGTTTTTGCGCAATTACGTACATTAAATGCAGGTACACCTTATGACGGTACCTTGATTGTTGGTGGTGAAAACTTTAATGATCAAGTTAAAGCACTTCGTAATGACCCTATGTTTGTTGTTGCAACACCGGGTCGTTTAGCTGATCACCTAGAGCACCGTAGTACGCACCTTGACGGTTTAGAAATGCTAATCCTTGATGAAGCAGACCGTATGCTTGATTTAGGTTTTGAAGCACAACTTCGTCGTATTAACGAAGCGGCTAACCACCGTCGTCGTCAAACCTTAATGTTCTCTGCAACGTTAGACCATTCAGATGTCGTAGAAATTGCATCTGAAATGCTTGATAACCCCAAGCGTATTTCGATTGGCCACTCAGCAGAAGAGCATAAAGATATTACACAACGCTTTATTCTTTGTGATCACTTAGATCATAAACAAGCGTTACTGGATAAAATCTTAGAAACCCAAGATTACAAACAAGTTATCATCTTTACTGCAACCCGTGCTGATACTGATCGTTTAACCGCTGAACTAAACGAGCGCAAGCTAAAAGCCGTTGCACTAAGTGGCAGCTTAAACCAGAACCAGCGTAATAGCATCATGAGCCAATTTGAGCGCACATGTCATAAGATCCTTGTTACAACGGATATTGCTTCTCGTGGTTTAGATATAGATAACGTATCACTGGTTATTAACTTCGATATGCCTAAACATGCGGAAGAATATGTCCACCGTGTAGGTCGTACAGGCCGTGCGGGTAACAAAGGTGATGCTGTATCACTGGTTGGCCCTAAAGACTGGAAGAGCTTTAAAAACGTTGAAGCATTCTTAAAGCAGAAGATTGAATTTACCACTATCGAAGGTTTAGAAGGTAAGTTTAAAGGGTTGAAACCTGCGCCTAAGAAGAAGTTTATTAAGAAGAAACCAACAGGCGATAAAGTGGTTGCTCAGAAGCAGCAAGCTCCACGTGCTAAGAAGAAAGTGGATAAACGTTTTTACGAAAACCAAGCGGTGGGTAACGACGTATTTATGCCGAAGAAAAAGCGCAATACAGACGTGAGTAAAGATGGCGAATAAGCTCTCTATTTAATCACTGCAAAAAAGCCAGAGTATGACTCTGGTTTTTTATTTATGTTAAAAAATATAGACGATAAAAAACCAGCCTAAGTGCTGGTTTTTTATTGCGTAATCAAAGGTTGATTAACGTAGTTGGTATACCTGACCTTCTTTGTCAGCTTTCACCTTGGCAAAGCTTAATGGGAATGGTCCTTGTGCTTGAACAGATGCAGGTAGACTGTGAATAGCTTGGCGAGCTTCATCTTTTGTTGCAAAGTTACCATAAATGACAGCGTACCAGTTACGGCCGTCGACATGTTTCCAGTTAACCCAAATTGGCTCATTACCTGTAATTGGCTGTAGGTAACCACGTAAATTACGCTCTTCACTTAGTGCTAAGATTTGTACTGTGTAACGAGAAGGAGAAATATCACCAAATGCTTGGTCGTTAGTCATTGATGTCTCATCTTCAAGGTGCGCATTATTGTTGTTGATATAATCGCTATCAATCACTGGCGGTGGCGTTACTGTTGTTTCAGGAACGACAGTATGAGTTGGTTTTTCACACTGAAAATTAGCACCATCAATTTTTGATGGCATAAGGTAACCTGAATCGCATGGGCTGTCAGAAGATGCACAACCAGATAAAGCTAATAGGCCTAAAAGAGTAACTGCCTTACGAGTCAGTAACGTCATATGTGTCTCCATAATCTTTGAGAGTAGATACTATATCGACGAAAGCCTAGAAATAGGCGTCAATATTCAGTATCGGATTTTATTAAATTCATTGTATCCAATAAAGGTATATTCTCCGCATTAAAATAGTATAAAAAACGCTGTTTGATGATTTTTCATTCGATTAAAATACTGATTTACTGGTTTTTAATATGTTTCATGAATAATGGATTTTTGCAGTAAGAGAAAAAACAATAAAAAAAGTGACCTTACAGTACCAATCGTATTAAACTGTATAAATGTACAGTAGTGTTTTTGGTCTGTTTAATGACAGCATATCCGTATTTTATTGAATCAGTGATGTGTGGTTTTCCATCTCCCGCTGATGGACATCAAGAGAGTTTAGATCTTGATGAGTATTTGATCCGCCATCCTAATGCGACTTTCTTTTTGCGTGCATCCGGTGAGTCCATGATTGGCGCTGGAATTTTTGATGGTGATTTGCTGGTGGTTGATCGGGCTGAAAAGGTGATCCCTGGGCGAATAGTTATTGCACGCATATATGATGAATTTACCTGTAAACGTTTAATTCGTTTAAATGATGCTTGGTGGTTAAAAGCAGAAAATCCAGCCATGAAATCATTTCCTCTACCTCAAGATGCTGAAATTTTTGGTGTCGTGACCCGTAATATTCACAATTTACTTTAATGCTGTATTTGAAATGACAATATCTGAAATTATTACAGGTAAACACGATCAAGTGTGGGCATTGGTAGACGCCAAGAGTTTCTATTGTTCTTGTGAACAGTTGTTTGATCCAACGTTAGTGAATAAGCCCTTAGTGGTACTTTCAAATAACGATGGTTGTTGTGTCGCTCTTTCTGATCAAGCGAAAGCACTGGGCATTCAACGTGGTGCGCCATGGTTTAAAGTTGAACGAGATGTCCGTATGAAAGGCGTTCAGGTACGTAGTTCAAATTACAACTTATATGCCGATATGAGTCGTCGTTTTATTGAAGAGCTCTCTAAATTTTCTCCGTGTGTTGAACAATATTCAATAGATGAAGCCTTTGTTCGTCTTGATGGTTTCAAGTTAGATCAATTACAAGATTATGGTCGCGAAATTAAAGACACTATTTATAAAAATATTGGATTACCTGTTCGTGTAGGGATTGGTGCTACAGCAACCTTGGCTAAATTGGGCAATCATGCAGCCAAAGTGTATGAGCGACAGGTGAATGGTGTCATTCAAATTGACAGTGATTATAAAAGAGAATGGTTATTAGCCCGTACAGATATTCAAAATATTTGGGGAATAGGGGCAAAAACGGCAACGAAGTTACGTACATTAGGTATTGATAATGCATTACAACTATCTCAAAAGAGCGCGCCAGAAATGCGGCGAGTATGGAATGTCGTTCTTGCACGAACAATAATGGAATTGCAAGGTGTCGCGTGCATTGCGCCTGGGGATATTGATGAAACCCGAAAACAAATTTTATCGAGTCGAAGTTTTGGGCAAGGCATTACCGAGTTTGAAGAGTTAAAATCTGCTTTGGCTTTTCATTGTCAACGAGCGGGAGAAAAACTACGAAAACAAAGAAGCCAAGCCAATATTGTTGGTGTGTTCTTACGTACTAATCGCTATAAACAACTCCCACAGCGAAACCGTAGTAGCGCAGTGGCACTTATGTGCCCAAGCCAAGATAACTATAAGTTTATTGAATCCGCAATACAGCAGCTAAAACAGCTCTATAAAGAAGGCTATGAGTATCAAAAAGTTGGTGTGATATTAGATGAACTGACGCCAGCTGAAAACAATAGTTTTCAATTAGATATGTTTGATACCAGTGCTTATGATGAATCTAAACGTCGAGAGTTAATGGCAATCACAGATATGATGAATGCGAAGTTTAAAAATGGAATTAAACCCGCCTCTGTTATTGCAACTTCCAACTGGCATATGAAGCAAGCACATCGTTCTAACCGTTGGACTACACGACTTGATGAATTACCGATTGCGAAATGTTAAACCTCTGTCGCGGCGAATAGTTTTAAGTTGACAAAAGCCTGACCTAAATGAAGATAAGTTGTCACATAACTCGCTTAATCTCGCGTTTTTACACGAATATTAAGGTTTTATATGCGTTATCTTGCTTTGTGTTGTGCTCTGGGCGTTATCGGGATCACAGCTTGTCATTCAGATGATAAACCCGATCCCGTTACTGAGTATCAATTTGGTACAAAAACAACTTATGCGCCACAGCAGAAACTCGGTAGTTACCAACAAGCACCGCAAGGTTATGAGTTAGTTTATTCTGAGTTGGTCTCTCGTCATGGTTCCCGTGCACTTTCCAGTTTTAAATATGACGATATTTCAATGCAAGTTTGGCGTGAGGCACAAAAGCAAGGTGCGCTTACTCCATTAGGTGAAAAGCTCGGTGCTGAAATCGAACGTATGACTGCAGCTAACGAAGCGTTAGGTTACGGTAATTTATCCGGTTTAGGTCATGATGAATTGTTGGCGATTGGTAAGCGTGCAGCACAGCGCAATCATTCTTTGGTTGATCAAGCAATAGAAAATCAACGTCATGTTGTGGTGGAATATTCAGGTAAAGATCGCGCACTGGCAAGTGCCAATGCTTTTACTGAAGGTTTGACAGAAAATAACCAAGATCTCGCCGATTTACTGTTAGAACCAAAAGTTAACAAAGCGCAGTTGTATTTCCATAAAGAAAACAAAGAATACAATGACTATGTTGATCACGACGCTGCATTAAGAGCGGCTATTGATCGTTTATTCGATAGCGAGAAATCTCATCAAGTAGCACAAGCAGTATTAGAAAGTCTCTATAGTCCTGAGTTTGTACAACAAATAGTAAATGGTGAACTGAAGTTTTATTCAACAGAAGAGCCTGATGAGTTATTGGCAGAAAATGAAGTCGATGCAGTAATACATTTGTTTAACCTCTACTTAATTGCGCCAGGTATGGCACAAGAAGCAGGTGAAGAGCCTTGGCACTTTGAGCAATTCTTTACTCCAGAAGAAACTCAATGGTTAAGCTATGTATTAGATGGTGAAGATTTTTATGAAAAAGGCCCAAGCTTTAACAATACTGATATTACTTACAAGATGGCATCGGTATTGGTTGATGACTTTTTCAATGAAATCGAAAAAATTAAACAAGGTAATGAGCAGGCGGCACTAAAGGTACGTTTTGCCCATGCTGAAACTATTATGCCTTTTGCTGCCAATATGCAATTGAAAGGTAGTGAAGAGGGTGTTGATCCTCAAACGACCTTTAGCTACGACAACAATGATTGGCACGGTAAATGGGTAGCACCTTATAGCAGTAATATTCAGTGGGATGTGTATCGTGGTGAAGCTGATGATTTGCTTGTGAAAATGCTTTATAACGAGAAAGAAATTGGCTTTAAATCATCATGTCACCCTATTGAGGCTGGGAGCTATTTCTATCGCTTTAGTGAATTAAAGCGTTGCTATAAGCAATAATCGCTAACCGAGTTGATGCTCTATCTGTATCGTAAGAGCCAAATAGTATGTTCGCTTTTTAATACTCACATTTAATAACGAGTATTTGATAGACTATTTTACTCTATCAAATACTCAATCGATATTTTTCAACCTTCATCACTCTATTACTATTAATCAGCAGATAGGAGTGAAGTATGAAAAAATGGTTAGATAAAAATAATGATAAAAAGCTTAGAATTACAGCGGCATTGATTGCGATTGGGCTAATAGTTGCTTCGCTAATGACATCAGGATTAATCAGTGCAATTTGCGATTTAATCGCCTTTGTTATTCTTATTACAGTGGTATGGCTTAAAGTTGATGAGAGTAAACATCACGCAATTCAAACTGTATCTAGATCTGATCGGGTTGAAATTGAACCATAATACTGTGAGTTCGTAATGTTGATTTATTGATAACCTCTATTTAGTTTTTTAATAGGGGATTTACATTTTAGAAGAGTAAATGGTCTTATTTCAATCATTACAAAACTAGAAAGTGATGATTAATTATTCGATATATTTCTATTAAACTGCTTATATACCTATTTTTCAGCAATTTACCTTCACTTTTTGCTATTTAGTCCCTCCATTTGCTATGGTTTCAGAAGTTGTACTGTTTACCTATGTAAAAGGAATACTTATGCGCTTGCTTATAGGGCTATTAGTTTCTCTACTTCTCTGTTTTTCTGTACAGGCAAGTGAAAAAAAATACTCAGAAACGGACATGTTAGAAAAGCCGTTCATGGAACGTTATATTCTTGATGAATTGAAAGATTTACGTGAATCACAGCAAGATCTTGAACGTCGAATGGTGATAGAAATTACCGATCGCGAATTATCAGTTGCCGATAAGTCATTAAATTATGCGAATGTCACCGTCACTTACTTTTTCTACATTATTGCAGGTGTCGCATCTCTTATCGCTTTTGTTGGCTGGCAGTCTCTTCGAGAGTTTAAAAGTAACACCACTGAAATGGCGGATAAACGATTAGAGAAGATTGCCCAAGAATATGAGAAGAAGTTCTTGGCGCTTGAACGAGATTTAAAACGTAAAACACGCATTATTAGTGAAAATAATAAAGAAATTGAGAAAATTAACGAAATTCATAACCTTTGGTTACGTGCGCAAAGTTCTCAAACACCAGAACAACGTATTGGCGTGTATGACGAAATTTTACTTATTCGCCCCGGTGATCTTGAAGCGTTAACCTATAAAGCAGATGCGGCAATGGAAATTAAGGAATACCATTGGGCGCTGAGCTTATGTAATCGAGTGTTGGAGGTGGATGACACCAATGGTCCAGCACTTTATCAGCGTGCTTGTGCTTATTCTCGATTAGGGATTGAAGAGCAAGCGATTGAAGATCTAGAGCGTGCGATTATTGCAAGCCCATCTATTCGTGATTTAATTGCGGATGAGCCTGATCTTGATATTCTTCATGGTAACGGCCGTTTTGACTTGTTGTTATATTCACCTGAATAAACAAAATTGTATTTATCCTTTTTAATTAAGATCTCTATCACGAAGCGGCAAAATGATAGCCGCTTTTTTATTTATCCGTGTTTCTTGTTATATAAAATAGCCGCGCCATCAGATACTTTATTTATTATATTGAAATGTCTATTGGTATTAGAGGCAAGGATGAGCAGCAAACTATCAGATTTCTCCGTACATTTACCCATCAACCCAGAACTTGTCCAATTTCAGCAAAGTGTTAAAGAAAAGCTGTATGACTTTAACCATGCTCGACCATCAGAAGACGAAAAATATCATCGCATCCTGTCTGAGTTATTGGGTTCGGTAAATGGCGTTACTATTCTTCCGCCATTTTATTGTGATATGGGAAAGAATATACATTTCAAACGTGGTGGTTTTCTTAATGCAGGCGTTAAAATTTTAGATATTGCTCCAGTGATGCTTGGAGAGTTCGTTCAAATTGGACCGAATGTGGTTATTAGTACAGCAGGGCATCCATTAGATATTGCTGAAAGAGTCTTACCTATTGCCGCTGCTAATCCTATCACTATTGGTGATAATGTATGGATAGGAGCCGGAGCCATAATATTAGACGGGGTTACTATTGGTGATAGAAGTGTCATTGGCGCAGGTAGTATTGTAACGAAAAATATTCCTGCAGACTCTGTTGCTGTAGGTAATCCCTGTCGAGTAGTAAAAAAAATCGAGCATAGTGCTATACCATCAGAAGCAGAATTAGAAGAGATGTGGCGTCCAATTATGGAAATGTAATACTCAAGGCTGCTAACCAGCGTATAAAAACAAAGAGCCAGACATATAGTCTGGCTCTTTGTTTAGACAATAGCGAAAAGTTAAGGGATAAACATTTCGATATAGATTAATGAGGATATACCAATAGCAAGCCAGAGTAGCACACCTAATAACATTGGTTTTGGACCCGCATTTCTCAGCTTATTAACAGTGATCCCAGAGCCGATTAAGAATAGACACACCACCAGCAAACGTTTAGAAGCTGTAAATATCACATCGTAAACAGATTGAAATTGCGGTAAAAAGTGCGCAATTAAAATAGCAACACAATATAAAACGATAAAGTAAGGTACCGCGATTTTCTTGCTGTTCCCTTTAAAAATTAAAGCACTGATAAAAGCGACAGGGATGATCCATAATGCACGCGCTAACTTTAACGTTGTTGCTGTTTTTAAGGCTTCATCCCCGTAAGAACCAGCTGCACCGACAACAGATGAAGTGTCGTGAATGGCAATCGCTGCCCATGTTCCGAAAGCGTGCTGGCTCATGTCCAATAAATGACCAATAGCCGGGAATACAAAAAGTGCGACAGCGTTTAAGACAAATACCGTTGCTAAGGCAAGTGATGTTTGCTCATCTTTTGCATTAATAGCAGGGGAAACCGCTGCAATAGCGCTACCACCACAAATTGCAGTACCAGAGGCAATTAAATGACCGGTTTTCTTATCTAGTGATAAAAAGTGAGTAGCAATCCAGCCTAGAAGTAGCGTAAAGAAAATAGAGCAAATGATTAAACCTAATCCAGCTTTACTGGCTTCAATTGCCTCATTTAAATGGATACCAAAGCCCAAACCTATAATGGAATAAGATAAAAGTTTTTTGGTTAGGGCAGCGATATTAAATTGTGAAGGGACTAAACCAAAACTGGCAAGAAGAAAACCAAGGATTAAAGCGATTGGCGAACTGATAATAGGCAGTAAACATAATAACGCAGTACAAATAAATATCGCGTCCATTGGTCGTAGACGTTTGAGGTTATCAATGATGGGCATAGTAATAGCGATAAAAATATAATTATAATTAAGAATATTATACGCTGAATACTGAACAGTTTAGAGTTAAATAGACTGAGTGTGGGGTTAAGAAAAACTTAACATAAGTAAGGGTTTATTTTTTAACCCAATCCCCCGTTTTAGTTTGAAAATACTGTCCCGGTAAAGTTTTCTTTACCGCTTTTTCTTGTGCCATGCTACTCACTTCATCTAATGATAGATTATTTTTTTTGCTGATATGCAAGTAGCCTTGTTGGCGTTTGCTATTCACGGAATCAATTAACGCACGTAAAGACGGTGAAGGAGTAGGTTGTACACTGGCCACATACCCATTATTTGCCTCACCAATCAGTCCGTGCTGTTTAGCTTGTTGTAACGTTAATGCATGAGCCACTGACGACAATAGCATTAGCCCAGTCAGTACATTTAGAGCGAATTTAAAATACATCTTTGTCATTGAATAGCTCATTAATTTCACGATCGGCTTTCACATTGATTTCATGCTTAATATTGATGTTAAGGTTAATAACGATCGGCTTTTCTGAAAGTGCAACCTCAACCTTTGGTGTACAGCCACTGATTACAATAATACTCGAAAGGCCTAATAGCAGAAAAGCGGCTTTTACTGCTGAAAAATGACCATCAGAGCGACTCTTATTGTCTTGATTTTGGCAATGTTTGTTATAGGTAATCATATCTGGTAGTTGTCTTCTTATTCTTGAATGCCAAGTTGTTGTTTGATTTGAGCGACTAAATGTGATGAATAAATCAAATCTTTTGAGCGCAATAATTTAGGGATATTGTCATTTAAATTAATGTTTAAGTGGATCGGACGTCCGTTCTGGAAGTCTGGGCTTTGACCTTTGATTTCTGTTATTAATGAAAGGTCGCCATTTTTAGCGTAATCAAAGGTAAGAGCAATACTATTATAATGGTAATTTTCTAAAACCTTTACAATATTGAGCGGACTTGACGCGCCCGCCTCTTTAATTTTTTTATCAAGGCTTGAGCCTTCAATGTAGCGTAATACGCCGCCGGGTGTACGGGTATCGAGCGAAGCGTTACGTATCACAATACTGCCATTATCAAGCGCAATAGGAATAACACCATCTACTTTTCCTGTTAGCTCTATATTGTCTTGATCCGCAATCGCCATTACACGTTTTAAATCAATCCCCGTTACTTTTAAAGGAACTTCTTTAATATTACTCAGGCTAGTGATAGTGAGTGGTGTAATAGTGACATTTCCCCCGTAAAGCTCAGTTGAACCGTGTGCAATATGGTAATACTGTTTTGCGGTATCAAAATCAGCAATAAAACGAGGGTTTGACATCGGAATACCCAGATCAAGATAATCGGCTGAGATTTCCAGCGGTGATTGTGTTTTCACATTAGAATCAATCAGCGCTAATTCTACATTGCTATCAACGTTACCAAAGCGATAACTTTCATACGCACCTGCAATGCCTTTACTTGATAGTTCAATAGAGCCTGTAATTTGTGCATCTTTATTTATATGAATATCGGCACTCGTGGTTAATTGACCATGGTTAATATTTAAATCAATCGGCAATATAGGAATGTAATAGCTTTTGAGATCTTGCTCTGGTGTAAAATCAAATGTGTGACGCTGTAACTTTATGTGAGAGTTCCCAGTGTCAAAGTTAGCGTGTAAATCAATATCTGCAAATAAAGCCTTTCTGCTGTTTTTAAATTGATTGTTGAGGGTTAACTCATTGCCTAATAACTGTACGTGGCCATCACTGTAAATTTTACCCAGTTTTAATTGATTACGTTGAACATTAAATACAATACCGTAATCAGACCTAATGATCAGTGGTTTAAGAATAACGTCACTATCTGTATTGTGGTTTATATTACCTGATGTATCGATGATAGACGCGGTTAAGAAAGCTTCTGGATTATCAATTTCGTTACGTAATGGCGCAGTGAAATGTGATGCTCCCGCACAAACATTCAATTGTGGTAGAGCCGTCGCTGAGTAGACGTTATCTTTAATTAACGCTTCAATACTATATGCGTGACTATGCTTATACGGTGGAGTAGGAATACTTCGCATGACAGGATTGCACACTTTAGATGACGGATCTTTATTTGTACTATCCGCATTAGCCTTCACGTTTTCTAATGACGTGTCATCGTCTAATTTCAAATCTTGGCTAAGATAAAAATTATTAACTTTGATCCCTAGATCTGCGCGATAGCGACTTAATGATGGATGCCTGTTTTCATCTGAATGAGCTCCTTCTTGGCGGTTTACTACAAATTCAGAATTCAGTGATGCCTTTGTTTCTGCTGGTTGGTATATGGTAAATGTACCAATAGTACCTTGTTTATTTTGTGTATAGAGTCCGACTAATGAATCTAACTGGAAGTTAACATTCTTACTTTGGCTCTTTTGAAAGCCAGGAATACTTTGAACATCAACATTATCCATTGAAATATTATTCTTAGCCATTTTTGCGACTAAGAGGTTGTTAGCCCATGTTGCCACCATGTTGGTGCGAAAATTGAAGTTTTTAATCAAACTATTAGGCATGGGATAAATCTTATCGGCTTTAGCTTCAATCTCTGCATTAATATGACATTGCAAATTAGGGTAAAGACAGCTGAGATCTTTAAAATTTAGTTTGATAGCCGATTGCGTTTTTTTATTAACAAAACTAATTTTTTTACTGTCATCTTTCAAATTGACACGTAGTAGCTTGTCGTAGAAATTCACGTTAAATTCGATTTTGCCATCACTGATCATTTTAACATCGGCAAGTTGTTTGTTTTTACGTTGTTCTGCGTGCTCACCATTAAATTTTTTGAAT
This sequence comes from Photobacterium sp. GB-1, assembly GCF_003026165.1. Classification (NCBI taxonomy): domain Bacteria; kingdom Pseudomonadati; phylum Pseudomonadota; class Gammaproteobacteria; order Vibrionales; family Vibrionaceae; genus Photobacterium; species Photobacterium sp. GB-1. The sequence goes on from NZ_PYOB01000012.1 coordinate 72,720, forward strand.
AAGCCTGCTGGGAGAGCGTACTTGTTTAAGGCGATCTCAAAAGATTCAGGTAATTCAAATCCTACATCATAATAAGCGGTAGCAAGTTTGTTGTTAAGCAGCATGCTTTTATTCTTAGGCGCATCAATAGGAGCTGATGTTTGTTTAGCCCAAAAGCGCAGTGGTCCATTGATCTTTGCGTTAGGCAGTTCAGTTAGGCCTAGACGATCTGTAAATTCTTTGGTGTCTTTGAAGTTAGCATTACAATTGAAGTAAGTAGGTAATGGCTGTTTAAAGAGGATTTTAGATTCACAGTAAAGGTTGTTACCGTCACTACGTGTTAGGTGGGTATTAACCCATGCATCAATTTTAGTTAAGTGACGAACTGTCACATCAAGATCGTAGGGATTAGGCGCAAGTGCTTTACCACGAACAATAAATTTCGCTTTTGTTCGCGCTTCTTCTGTGACGTTAAGATCTTTTGCTTGTTGTTTCGCTTGATCTATTGCCTTTTTTCTATCAATTTGTTTCTGTGTCGCCAGTTTTTTAGCTGTTTTCTTTTTATGCTTTTTTTGTTCAGTCTTACCTTCTGTATTTGCGAGTGGTGTTTCTAAAACCACCTTCGCATCTAAAATTAAATCACCGTAAGTAAAAGATTTCACTTTAAATTTGTGCATCGGCAATTGCGCAAGGTTGGCAATGGTTTGTCCTAAGTGGTAGCCCTTATTATTAATATCGGCACGCTCAACAAATTGCGGCAAATATTTAGGTTCTTCAATATGAAATTTATCAGTGGTTAACACCATAGAGTCTATTGGATCATGGAAATCAATCGCGAAAGCCATTTTCGTGATGATTTGCTTTTCTAAAATTGAATATAAGGTTTCCCACTCTGGAACCAAAGAGCCAATATTAATTTTGAGTGGAGTTGAATCCTTCTTCCAAGCAATAGAAAAATCACCATCGTTAAAAGGTAAACGATAATGAGGAGAGGGATTATAGTCAGGGAAAAACAGGGTTATCACACCGTGCTTTACTGTGCCAGATAATGCAATATCAGGATCACTATTAAAATCTACGTTAACATCTTCTAGTATCTGGATAGCGTTAGGCCACCCACTTACACTGTTAGTATGCAGCGCTGATGCTGTTACTTTTCGCGCATGGGCTGAAAAACGAAAAGGTGTCTTAAAATGCGTAAACTTAAAATCAGCATCCCAAAAGTGAATGTAGTTAAGTTGTACATTGTTCTCTTTAAGCATTGATTTTGCTGCAGGAGGAAGTACCAGTTTCGTTTTTGTTGCCACTATATGATACGACACTTCTCCACTGGTTTTATCGAGACGTCGTTGAAGAGATAAATTGTTAAACTCTAATTTTGTATCATTAATACTGACAGAGATTTTCTTGGCAGAAAGACCATGTTTGAAATGTAACCCTGAAACGCTGTTAAGGTGGATCCCTTTACTGTTCAGCCAGATAGAAAGTACGACAGGCGGAAGCGTTGTGAAAAGTAAAATCGTCCAAAATAGAAAGCGACGGAATCGCTTAGGCTGCGAAACCGCATTAGTATGATCATTCTTACTTATATCTGAGTTTGTTTCTGCTTTATTATCTTTTTGACTGCCATTCGACATAGAATACAAACTCATCCGTAAAAGTGTAACAACACAATGTAAATCGTTATCATGTTATTGATATTAAAGATTATAGCCCTATAGTAAAGTGATTGTTTTTTGCTTTGTCATATTTGGGTTATTTATAGCTTTAAATATTGATTTGCAATGAATATATCATTCATATCAGCTTGCTTATCGTTATTCGGCAAGATAATGCAACCAGCCTTGATTAATGACAGAAAAATATTCAGGACAACGATCTTTTTGCTGTTGGCGTTCAGAGACGGGTAACTCATCGAATATACGTTGATAACGGTTAGGGTTACTACCATACACTAAACATAAAATATTATAGTAACGCTGCAAGTCTAAACTGTGCTCGCTGACAAAATCCGCGTCATCAAAACTGTCTATATCCAGATCTTCTAACGCAAATAAATCGGCGGAGTTCATCGCTATTTCATCTCCTCTTGCGATATCGTTAAGTAATAGGATAGTCGCAAAGTTATCAATGGAATCTTCCTCTTTGCCTAAAATGGGTATTGCTCTATCAAGAATATAAGCATGACCAATTTCATGTAGTAGGGTATGTAATAATGCATCTTCTGTTGCTTGATTTAACTCTCGTTGATTGTTGATCAAGCCTTTATTTTTAAAACGTTTACGGACTTCAATGACAAATTGATAGGGAATGTGGATCGAATTTTTCTCAGGATCGAACAGTGGGCCATCTTTAGAACCGAACACAACCTGTAAACTGGGTGAGAAAATAAAACGACGTTGGCTAAGTTGTTTGATGGTGTCGAGTACAGGAGATTGTTCTATAAATTGTTCAATTTGTTGCTGTCCAGCTGCTGGTGGTAAAAAGCGATAAGTGATAGTTGGAGCAGGTTCAAGTGCTAATCCGTACTGATCATCAAGAGGAATGTTGGTACCAATATTTTTGGTCGTTCCTGCGTAAGTAAAATGCGATAGAAACAAAAAGCTCATGATAGTGGTGAGTAAATATAAATAATGACGTGTTTTATATCCCTCAGTGTGTAGATAGTTATACACAGTAACACCTCACATAATTCGGATAACTGTCTTTAAAGTGAAAATTATAGTGTATAAGGCATTTTTGTTAGCTAAATATGCTACGGCTTTAAAGATAATTTTATCAATACGTTTGATATTCTCAGTTTTAAAACAAATTACTGTAGTTTATAAATTTAAGTGCAATTAATTGCTTATTCTATATAAGGCTACAAGCTATGGACATTTTGGGTTAACTGAAGTGATCGCCGTCATATCTGCCGTTATTACTCAATAATAAAAGGCTAATACATTATGAATATCTCCAATATTTCAATAAGAAATAAGCTACTAATAAGTAATGGCTTCGTTATTTTTTTACTTGGCGTTTTATTTACCATTGTATGGAATGCAATTAATACAATGGAGCAAACATCCAAAAAAGTAGAACACACATATAAAGTTATCGATCATGCGAATGGGCTTGTTAGTGCGATGATTGATCAAGAAACAGGACTGCGCGGTTTTGCTATTGGTGGACAAACTGAATATTTAGAACCTTATGTGAGTGGTAAAGATAGGTTCAAAAAAGATCTTAATATTGTTAAACAATTGACCAGTGATAATCCAACACAACAACGACGGTTTGATAAAGTCGAGAGTGATGCGATGAACTGGCAAAAGTATGCAGAAAATATCATTAAGCTTCGAAAAGATATTAAAAGTGGTGAGAATGCAGCCATTGAAATCGATGAACTATTAGCTTCTGGAATGGGGAAGAAGCTTATGGATCAGATTCGAGTTGAAGTAAAAGATAGAAAGTTTGGCTATAAAAGCACTGATGTACTCCAAGCGTTAATTAATATGGAAACAGGATTACGTGGTTATATCATTAATAAAGATGAAGCTTACCTTGAGCCGTATTACATCGGTAAGAAAGAGTTAGAAAATATATTTAAATTCAACAAGTTTGAAGATAGAAACGTCAATGCTTGGATTAATAATTATGCTGAGGTTGCAATTAAGCTGATAAAAAATGGGCTTGATTACAAAGTGATGGAAGATTTATACCAAGAGCTTTCAACGAAGCAAGGCAAGATCTACATGGACGAACTGCGTACTAAAGTGAATGATATCATCGTAGTTGAAAAAGACTTAATGCAGCAACGTAAAATATCGGCAGAAAATGCTGCGGATTTAGCAACCAAAGTGATTACTTGGGGGGGAATCATTACAGCGATTCTTGCCTTGATTATTGGCATTATTATTTCGAAAACCATCACTGGACCAATAGGACGAGCGGTTGTTGCCGCAAAAGAGCTCGCTAACGGTAATTTAACGATTCAAATCAAGCCAAATGGTAATAATGAAGTAGGTGTATTACTCACTGCATTGCAAACAACAGCAGATAGCTTAAAACAAATCATTTTAAAAATGAGTAATGCGAGTGATCAACTTGGAAATGCATCAGATAATTTAACCACGATAACGACGCAATCAAGCCAAGGTGTGAAAGAACAACAACATATGACAGATGAAGTGGCAGTGGCGATGAATCAAATGTCTATGTCAGTTCAAGAAGTTGCACAGAATGCCTTTTCAGCCGCTCAATTCGCTAATGAAGCAAATAGGGAAGCGCAATCAGGTATTATCATTGTTAAAGATACAATAGAAGGTATCCATCAACTTGATGAAGAAATAAACCTCACCTCAGTACGGTTAAATCAATTGGTGCAAGAGACTGAAAATATAGGTGGAATTTTAGATGTTATTCGCGGCATCGCAGATCAAACGAATTTGCTGGCTTTAAATGCTGCAATCGAAGCAGCACGGGCTGGCGATCAAGGGCGAGGTTTTGCGGTTGTGGCTGATGAAGTCAGAGAGTTAGCAAAACGCACGCAAGATTCAACGACAGAAATCCAAGTATTAATTGAAAAAGTGCAGCTAGGCACTAACGAACTAGTTGTCAGTATGGATAAGAGTAATAACTTTGTGAAAGAAAGTGTTGTGAATGCGACGAAATCCCGAGATGCGTTTGGGGTGATCAGCGAATCTATTGCCAAGATCAACGATATGAATACACAAAGTGCTAATGCTTCAGAAGAGCAAAGTACAACGACTGAAGAAATAAATAGAAACATGGAAACGGTGAATATGATTTCTCAGCAAAGTGCTCAAAGCGTTAATGAAACCGTTAAATCCACCCAAGAATTATCTGATTTATCATCACAGCTACATTATATAATTCGTCAATTTAAAGTTTAACGTTAGATGTTGAATATAAGCAATAAAATCAAAAAGGCAGCAATTTGATGATTTCATCGAATGGCTGCCTCGGAGCTTAGCTATCTTTTTTGTCAGTAAGTGGAAGTAGCATTTCCACAATGCCATCTTCTAGTTGTACATCAATGCTAAAACCGACTTTCTCTGCAAGATGGATCATCCCGCGATTTGACGGCATCGTCATTCCCGTTAAATATTGCAATCCACGTTGTTTACTGTATCTCACTAACTTGTCCATTAAGATACTGCCAAGTCCTAATCCTTTCATATCAGAGCGTACTAGAATCGCAAACTCGGCATCGTGGTTTTTAGGATCGGATAACGCCCGAGCAACACCTAAAACAACATCTTCTTTCTCATTTGTATCTGGGTTGATATTGGCATTTTGTGCAACGGCAACAAAAGCCATCTCACGGTCGTAGTCTATTTGCGTAAACTTAGCGAGTGCTTCATGGTTTAGCTCGCCGACATCAGAGAAAAAGCGTTTATAAAGATCTTCAACCGAAACCTTAGACATAAAGGTTTTATGTAACGGTTCATCTTCAGGCAAAATAGGGCGCAATAGTAAGGTTTGACCATCTTTGAGCACACAACTTTCTTCGTACTCTTTAGGGTAAGGACGTATCGCAAGGCGTTTTTGTTTATCACCACTGAAAGATTGAATCTCCATTGAGGCATCTAACACAGTGAGATCACTACCGCTAATTAATAATGGATGAATATTAAGGGCTTTGATCTCTGGGCAATCAATGATCAAATGTGAGATCTTAACCAATAAATTACACAAAGCAGGAATGTCTATTTTCTCTAATGCACTGCGCTGTTTGATTTTTCCTGTTTTTAGAGCATCGATCACCATATAACGAGCCAGCGCCATATTTAATGGTGGTATACCTACTGCTGCGTCACGGTGGATATCCCAATGCGCATTATCTTCGCCCATTAAGATCACAGGGCCAAAGATCGGATCATTATGTACATCGATCCGCAATTCCTGTGCCCCTGAACGATCTGCCATACGTTGTACTAACAATCCATCAATACGCGCAGTGGGGTAAAGCATAGTAGCCCTATCAAAGATAGCTTGCGCTGCGGTTTCAACTTCTGCTGCGGTACGTAAATGAAGAACAACGCCATGTATTTCTGATTTATGTCGTATATCAGGAGAGCGTAACTTAACCGCAACGGGATAGCCTATTTGCTCAGCAATATGAACCGCTTCAACAGCATCAAGCGCAATCCATGTTGGTAGAGTATTAAAGCCATAACATTCTAAAATAGGGCGAGCTTCATGCGTTTCTAAATGATGAATATTATTGGTCAGCATGATATTCACTAATTCATGGACTTGATGTGAATTATGATTGTCATAGCCAACAGAAGCCGGTGTTTCCATCAGTTGCTTTTGGTTACGTCGGTATTCGACTAAATGCATGAAAGCGGAGACTGCGCTTTCAGGAGTGCGATAGGCAGGAAACCCTGCTTCTGTAAAGGTTCTTCGTGCTATAGCCGCTTCGTTTTCACCCGCCCAATTAGTCAATATATTAAAACGTTTAGTCCGAGGGTGCTGGTGGAGAGTGTCAACGAGTGCTTCAGCGGTCGCTGTATCGGGCGCAATAGCAGATGGACTGTGCATGATCAATAAGGCATCAAAATCATCACTGTCTAATAAGATCTTAATTGCCTGTTGGTAACGCGTTATATCAGCATCACCAATAATATCAATGGGATTAGAGTGAGACCAAGATGAAGGTAACACAGCAGAAAGCCGATTAATGGTTTCAGGACTGAGTTGGGCAAGTTTTCCACCGCGATCTGAAAGCGCATCGACAGCCATAATTGCAGGCCCGCCGCCATTGGTTAAAATCGCTAAGCGCTCACCTCGTAACGGCACAGAGTGGGCAAGTGTTTCAACCGCAGCAAACAGTTCATGAGTATTGTTTACGCGTAACATACCTGATCGCCTAATCGCAGCGTCATAAACCGCATCTAAGCCAATATCACCACCGGTATGGATATGTGCAGCAGAGCTACCGGCTTGGGTTCGGCCACTTTTTAACACCAGTATTCGGCGGTTACGAGCAGCGGCCCTAGCGGCAGACATAAAACGGCGTGCATCTTTTACCGAATCAATGTAAAGCAAAATCGCTTCTGTTTTAGAATCTTGGCATAAGGTATCTAATAACTCCGCAAAGTTAATATCGCAAGCATCACCGAGTGACAAAAAGGTAGAGAATCCAATACTCTTATTTTTTGCCCAATCTAAAATAGTGGTACAAACAGCCGCCGATTGAGAGATGAAGGCAATATTTCCTTTATTAGCACTTATGGGAGAAAACGATGCGTTCAAGTTTAGCCACGGTAAGATCAATCCCATACTATTAGGGCCGATTAATCGCATTCCATATTCTTTGGCTTTCGCCAACATTTGATCTTCAAGGCTTGGCTGATGGTTTGGCGTAAAAGGGGCGGGGTTTAACTGTGGATTATTCATTCCTGCCGCAAGAATAATAGCAGCTTTAACGCCTTTCTTACCCAGTTGTTCAACGATATCAATATTTAACTCAGCCCGAGTACACACAATAGCTAAATCAGGGACACGCGGTAGGCTAGCAATATCAGGATAAGCGAGAATACCTGCTACCGCATCATATTTTGGTGTGACAGGCATAATAGGACCACGGAATTGATCGGATAAGAGATTCCGAATAACCACATTACCGGCACGCGAAGGGTTATCTGATGCGCCAATAACGGTAATTGATTTTGGTTTGAGCAAACGTCTCATCCCATCCATGATCGATATCCTTTATAGTTAATAGATAAGCTAGTTATAGGATAAACCTGAATCAGATAAGATGGAAAACCTAGCCAAAGAGCTGTGATCTGAACGTAATAAATTCATAAAGAGATAAAGCTAAGAGGATCATTAATATCGATACTTGACTAGATAATTACACAATTCATTCAATTAACATTATTTTTTATCAATAAGTTATCTAATTGTTTTTATATAGATTTTGTTACAGTTTCTTTTTGGAGTATTTTTAACTGTTGAATTATTATTCATTAATATAGAACAAGAAAGAATAATAAATATGCTATCTAAATTTACATTCCACTATCAGCCCAGATATATCAACGGCGAAATCTCATCTTATGAAGCGCTATTATGTGCTGCCGAACAATCGATTAATATTCAAAACTATGTCAATGCTGTAGAAGATACTGTGAATTTTGATCTCATGGTTATTCGTCAGGTACTTGAGCAACGTGGAGTTAATCACTGTGCGTCAAAGATAAGAATTGCGATTAATATTTCAATTAACAGTTTGATTAACTTTGAGTTTATTAAACAATGTAAAGAAATCTTCGCTGTTGAGAAAAATGTTATATTAGAATTAACGAACCATGATAAGTGTCATGATTTTCGTCAAATTCAAGCGGCAATTGCTGAATTAAAAGCCGTTGGTGTGAATTTTGCGCTGGATGATTACGGCAAAGGCTATATCAATAGTGAGATGTTGATTCATCTTGATGTCGATTACATTAAATTAGATAGAAAATTAATTGAGAATATAGATCAAAGCTATGTCGCCTATTCGTTAGTAAGAACAACTTATGAAAAAATAGCTAAAGTTCTAGGTAAAAGAATTATTGTTGAAGGAATAGAAACCTTTGAACAGTTGAATTTGCTAAAGCAGTTTGGAGAGATGGAATACCAAGGTTTCTATTTTTCCAAACCGTTACATGTAGATAAATTGCAACCTACAAAGTCCTTGTCAGTTAATGAAAAAGGGCAAAAGTCTTTATGTTTAGCACTTGATCAGGCGATTTATGAACTTAATCGTTCTAAAAGCCCACTAGAAGCCAGAGCGGCGATAGAAAAGTTAACTCAAATTGATCACTATAATATTATCGGTGTGAGTCCCAATAGTTTTGATGTTTATGCAGAGCAACAAAGGATCAACGAGAATTATAAACAGATCTTAGAAAACTGTAATAGTGCACCATCTTTACTGATGTCATCACTGATTAGTACCTGTGATGCATTTGTCATTATTCGTGATAATAACGGTAATGCGATTTATAACAATCAAAAGCATATTGATTACCTTAATATGGATTTAGTTGATGTACCTGTTGATGAGGTATGCAGAATATTTCCTGATTACCGTACTTGCTTAGCGCTAGATCAAGAATTACTTAATGGTAATAGTTGTTTCATTACATCAAATGAAACCGTAGAAACAGACAATGGTAGTCAGTTTTTTCAGACTTATCGCCAAAAGTTAACCCACTTTGGCCAAGACTTTGTGATTTGTAGTGTCTATGAAGATAACGGTAATATCTCGATTGATAATTTAACGGGTTGCTTTCAAAAAGATTACTTAGAATCAAGCTATGTTAAACATAGCCAACAATTAGTGTTTATTGATCTAGATGGTTTTAAACCTATTAATGACTCGTACGGACATAGTAAAGGCGATGAGGTTCTACGTGATTTTGCTTACACTTTGAAAACTATGTTACGTGCGAATGATGTCATGATTCGTTTTGGCGGCGATGAATTTATATTACTGTTCGATAGTCTATACGTTGATGTTGTAAGTAAAAGAATGGAAAAAATACGTACTAGTATTGAAGAGTATTTTTCAGCTCAAGAACTATATCTGAGCTTTTCATATGGTATTAGCACCTTAGATGATGGTGTTAAAGCTGCACTCAACATTGCAGATCAGAATATGTATGAACAGAAACATATTCGAAAGTTGGCTAAGCAGTAATAAAAAAGAGATCGCTATGATCTCTTGTTATCATCAATAAAATGTCATTGCTTAAACTTGATAACGTGTTTTATCACCAATATCAAAATGTAAAGGCATACGCCACTTACTAAATGCAGCTACGCCTAATAAGATTGCGCCAAGCATTGCACACGCAATAACGCCGGCGGGAACATTAAAGATAAAACAGAACCAAAAGCCAGCTAATACAATAGGGGTAAGCAGCAATGCTTTAATTTGAAAACAAAAGTATTCTTTGACGGAGAGTGCGCTAAACACAAATAAAGCAGCACCTAATGCTAACGGTTGCCATAAACCAGCAATTAGCCAAATAGCAGCAAATAAACCAGCCCCTTGAATTAACCAACGGAAGCGTTTGTCATAAATGTGGACGGTTGTTGAAGCTAATAAAGCGACAATAATTAAGAATGGCGTTGCTGGTATCGTTTCGTAGCCAATAATAGCCATGATAAGTGCAGCAATCGTTAGTGCAGAACGGTAAAGCACAACAGTGAGCTTATCTAATACATCAAGTTCACATTTAATATGGGGATCAGCCATATCTACTCCAAAATAAAACACAATACAAAATAATAACGTCAGTTTACTGAATGAAGATGCTGACTTAAATAACTATTTAGTCAATATAGCTTTTCATTGACCTGCTTTAAAAAAATACCTTTCATGAGAAAAAATATCGATGCTTAAAATGAATATATACGTTTTGACTCAGGTATATCTGACGGTATGAGTTCTACTGAAACCGATGTTGAATTACGCTTAAATCTGAAGAACTTATTTGATATTGAGTACTTTGGCGGTGGTGGAAAAACAAATACAAATGTAGTTGGTGATCGAGAGTAAAGGCTAGGCATCAATGCAACATTATAATCAACTGAACCGTATTAATTCTTTTTATCGCTAACATTTCGCTCTGTATAATGCAGGGGGCTTTTTTCCTTTTTAGCGTGACCTTTAAAACAATTACTTAATAAAGAATCTATTAATAGAAGGTTACTGTTGATTGGTGAATAAAGGCACGGCAGAATATCATTAATGTAGTTGCTACACTTTCGTTAGGTCTGAATCCAATCATGAAAAAAATATTTACTATCAGTATGCTAGCTGCACTTACTGGCTGTATGTCTACACCGCAAACTCAAGCACCGGTTGAAACAATTAATCAATCTAATGCAGAACAAACAATAAAACCTATCGATACCGTAGCGGAAGTCGATCCAAGTGTTGTGTCTGAACCTTTATATTTATCCAGTGAATCTGTCGCCATTAGTGAAAAACAACTCGCAACAGAAACAACACCTGCTGTTGTACCAACAACAACTGAAACCCCAAATACGCAGACGACAGCAATAGAGCCTGAGCAAAATATAGCACAAACGGATAATTCAGAGGCTCAAGAATCTAATGATATGGTTGATATCGTGGGTGAAGACCATCAAGTATCAGCCCAACGTGTTGCTGAAAACACTCAGAACAAAAATGTAGTCGAGGCAACACCACAAGCAGCAGCGAATGTAGCGACAGCAGCAACAACGGCTGAACAAGCGGCAGAGATGGCGGTTGAAAGCACACCAGAACCTGAAGCTGTGAATGAACAAGCGACAGAAGCCACGCCAAATACACAGCCAATCGATGAAACACAAAACGCAGTTAGCAAAGAGGCTGTGACAGAAGAAGCGGCAGTAGGGGAGAAAACCACAGCCGTTAAAGGGTTCAGTATTCAACTGTTAGCCATGCGTGAAACAAATGAATTTAAACCTTATTTAAGTCAGTTACCAGCGGATCAACCCGCATGGCTCAATGATAAGATGATCAATGGTAGTAGTGTCTATACCTTGTTATATGGTCATTACAAGGATTATGAAACTGCAAAAGCAGCACTGGCAGCTATGCCTCAAAAAGTGGTTCAATCTGGCGCATTTGTTCGTAACCTCGCAGATATTGAAGCAACACAATATCCAACATTACAACGTATTCGTTAAGCATTTCACATAACAGATTATATTGATGAAAAGTCATTTATTACGGTAAATGACTTTTTTATTGCCGTAAGTCCAGTAGATACATGTAAGCACGGTGTTAGAAGCGTTGATTTACTAAGCAAGTAACGAGTCAAATTTAAAATAAATCACGATTCGCGATAGCAGAGGGTGCACAGTATCGATTTTTTTGATTACTATGTTATTCACACAGACTTTGACGATTTTGCATTGGTTCTATTTGTATCAAAGTTATTAATTATTTTCACGTTAGCGACATCTAAAGCTAGCGGCGTTTACAAGGGATGATGATGAGCTCTATCCATGTTTTATTATTATGCGGCGGCGGTAGTGCTGAGCATGAAGTTTCTCTCGTATCAGCAAACTTTATTGAAGAGCAACTAAAAACGATCAGCGGTGTTACTTATACTCGAGTAGAGATGACTAAAAATGACGGCTGGTTAGACGCTGAAAATCGTTCTTGTGAGTTAAATTTAGACAAAACATTGATTGTTGGCGATCAAGAAATAGTGATCGATTATGTCATTCCTTGTGTTCATGGTTTCCCAGGTGAAACGGGCGATCTGCAATCTTTACTGACAATCGCTGGTCTACCTTTCTTAGGGTGTGGAGCAGAAGCAAGCACAAATTGCTTTAATAAGATCACAACTAAACTGTGGTTTGATGCACTAAACATCCCTAACACGCCTTATATTTTCCTAAGTGAAAACAACCAAGAAGCACATCAAGAAGCGCTTGAAGCATTTAAAAAGTGGGGCAAGGTCTTTGTTAAAGCGGCTTGTCAGGGATCTTCAGTTGGTTGTTACTGTGTAACGACTGAACAAGAACTAACAGATGCTGTTAACAATGCGTTTGGTTACTCTGATCAAGTACTTATTGAAAAAGCGATTCGTCCACGTGAACTGGAAATTGCTGCTTACCAATACGGTGACGAGCTAGTGATCACCAAGCCGGGTGAAGTATCTTGCCCAACTGATAAATTCTACAGCTACGAAGAAAAATACAGCGCTGATAGTGTATCAACCACCATGGTTGAAGCAGAGAACTTAACGCAAGAGCAGATTGAAGCGATCCGCACTTATGCTCGTAAAGCGTTTGTACAAATGAAGCTAAAAGATCTTTCTCGTATTGATTTCTTCCTAAGTGAAGACAACGAAATCCTACTGAATGAAATCAATACCTTCCCAGGAATGACGCCAATTTCTATGTTCCCGAAAATGCTAGAGCATCACGGACATAAATTTGCTGAGTTCATCGAACAAGCAATTAAGAGCGCAGCGAAGTAATCATTGCCACGTTTAGCTAAATATAAAATAAAGCCCGTATAGATGTTTATGAACAAGTTTACGGGCTTTTTGCTGGTGGATGTGAAGTTATTTATCGCTGTTTTTCTTAGCGAATTTTTTTAATTCATTATCACGTTTCCCACGTTGGCCAATATATTGTGCGGGCATAGCAGGGCTTCGCCAACGTCCCTGATGCTGAATTTGACTAATAGATAGACCAGAATCGGCTAAATCTTGGCTTGCACCAACACGGGGTGATTGTCCTGAGAAAATGACATCAGCAGGTAAATCCAACTCTTGGCTTGCACGACGGAAAACACGGTAAATTGATGAGTGATCCAGTGGTTTATCGCCAATGTTACTGTGTCTATCAATACGTCTAAATACAAAGCTGTCCATAATCATGCCGAGTGTTAACCAGCGTTGAACCGCTTTAGAGGCTAAATCGCTAAGGGCAATAATCCTATCGTTTACAGTGATATTGATTAAGCCCGAATCTTCTATTTCAATATGATTTATTGTCAGTGCTGCGACTTCTGAACGTTTTAACATTGCCTCAAAGGTAATAGCCCAAATGGCCATATCGCGGACATCTTTGGGTTTTGTTGATAGGGCAAAGATATCAAGTAATGCCTGTAAATGATTATCTCTAAAGCCTTGTGCATGGGTGTAGTCATCATGTTTATCTAACCGCTGCTTATGCATTGCGAGCTTAATTTCTTGGCTTTGACATGGATTAGCTAGGGCATGACATTTATGAATAAGTCCTATAGTGACAATGTAACGTTTTAGGCTGGCTAATTTACGTGACTCTGCCATTTTTTCGATAAAACGATGCACTGTTTCGGCTGTTGCAGGTAATGCTGATACCTTATTGTTTTCACAGAACATTAAAAAGTGGTTCCAGTCATTTTTAAACGCCACCAAGGTATTTTTAGCGTAACTATGGTGGGTAAGTGATTGCCAAATAGCAATGTTATCTGCCACTTGTTTAAACTGAGTAATACTTTTGGCACGTTTTACATCACAATCAATAATTGGAATTTTTTTCGCCATTACTTAACACCTAGCGCACTATAACTTTATATCTAGAGTAAATTATAACACTATATATTGAACAAAGTATGCAAACTTTAAATAAACCGCTTTAGTAGCATTAAAATACTAGTCATCAATAAAACATCATGCTTAAATTACAGAGCATTTATTAACAAATGGTAACCTTGTTATCATGATGTTGGACTTAAAGTAAGACAAGGATCAACAGTATGAAAAAACGGATTTTTCACCGTGGATATACTATTGAAAATACAACGGGCGTTACCAATGAATGGAAATCAGCAATTAAAGGTAACCCTATCAGCGGCACACTGACTGAAATTAAAAAAAGTGTTGATTGGTGGTTGGACATGAGTACATTCATTCATCCTCAGAAGTTCTCATCTCAATCCTCAAAGCCCGTTTCCCAAGGTTCATCTGAGAACTATCGTGGTTTTATCATACGTAATGATACGGGTAAGCCTAACGAATGGTATTTGCTTTTAAGAGGGCAGTTATTAAAGGGTAATGCGACATCCATTAAGCAATACCTTGATAAAGTCATTGAGAAACAATCTAAAGCGCAATAAACGACAAAGCCTGCTAATTCAGCAGGCTTTGTTTTAATCGTTATGACTTACTCTTTGTTTTTTATTATCTAATCGTCAGCATCTTCTTTTGTAACATCAACAAGGTAATCACCTTCTAGCCAGTTACGTCCAATTAAGAGTTTGTATTCTAATTTACTACGATCACGTAAGTTAACAGGAATTGCTTTGTTCTGACCGTTCCAAATCAGATCCATGACAACGGCATAACGACGCTCGACACCTTGCGCATTACGAATTTTACTTACTTTAATAATTTTAGCGGTGTGCGTGACTTCTTGACCAAGCTCATTCTCAGTTGTGAAAGTAATCTTGCGTCCTAAATTATTATGCATACCTTGCTTACTGTCGTCGTTCTCAGTTTTTCCGTCGATTTTGATATTGTAAGCATTGATAGATGTTGTGTTAGCTCCTGTATCTATACGGGCTTTATAATTAATACCAAGATCTTTTACTTTGATCGTTTCAACGGGGCCCACAATGGATTTTCCATCACATTGTGGTGTAGCAAAAGTTGTTCCTGAGGCAAGCAAAAGCACCGCAGAGATAAAAATGTTTTTCACACATACTCCTGAAACAAATAATATATCTATTTACTGATAATAGACTGGATACACCATTATTGGTTCAAGTGATTGTTAAAATTCATTAAAAAGCTTGGATTTCAGGGCTAAACATTGCAAGTACTTCTTCTATTTCTCTTATACAGTCTTGCGTTGGTGTAAAATGCACCGTATTAAACCCGAGTGATTTAGCTGTTTCGATATTAGGATAATGATCATCAATAAAGAGACATTCATGGGGATTAAGATGATAACGTTGACACAAAAGATGAAAGATTTCAGGCTCTGGCTTCATAGTTAGCTCTTTTCCTGAAACAACACCACCGTCAAAAAATGAAATAAAATGATGCTTTTCGTACAAGGTTTCAAAAAAAGCACTACACATATTGGTTAGGTAGTAGGTAGGGTAGTTTTTATCTAGAATTCTAAAAAATAATGCCTCAGTTTCTGGTATTTTTTCCAAACTTAATTGTATATGGTTAATGAAATCTTCCATCCGTTGGCATGAAATTCCTGTCCTTGCTGAAAATTTAGGTATTTCCTCTGCTAGTAGCATGGTCCCACGATCAAGCGCTAACCAATCAGGATGGGCGAGTACTTGTTTCATTAGGATATTTTGCTCATCTATAGATTGAGTAAAAGTATCTACTATTTTCTGTGGATCCCACTCAAATAACACTGCACCAAAATCAAATATAACATTCCGAATCATAAGCTGTTCCGTTTAGTGTTCTTTTCTTGATAATATTAGCTTAAAGCGAATTAGCAAGATTCATATGTGAACTTGAAAGCTTATTCACAATAACCACGTAAACAATGAGACTAATTGCACAATGAATGATAACAGTCGTTTAGTTTTCTCAACCGAAACTGGTCGAATTAAAGAAGAAACTGTAGCACCCGTTCGCCCAAAAGGTGATGGTATTGTCCGTATTCAGCGTGAAACTAAAGGTCGTAAAGGCAAGGGAGTTTCTATTGTCACGGGCTTAGATGTTGAGGACACCCAACTAAAGTTAATTGCTGCCGAATTGAAGAAAGTATGTGGCTGTGGTGGTTCAGTAAAAGATGGAAAAATTGAAATTCAAGGCGATAAGCGTGATGTAATTAAAGCGCACCTTGAGAAAAAAGGTCACACAGTAAAATTAGCTGGCGGTTAAGTCAGCAATATAGAAAGAGGCCATTAAGCGGCCTCTTTTGCTTTGAAATGAGTTATATTTTTAACGCTCTGAATTTTAATTGAAAAGGCTACAAAGCAGCCTGTTGTAGTGAGTACATCATGTCACTCTGGGCAGCCTGCATCAATCATTGCTTGAATATGTGTACCGTAGAACGAATCGTCTCCGACCCAACCCGCAGGATCGGGAGAAATAGCTGTGCCAGGCATGGTTTGATTAGCTGCACTTCTTAGCACTGTGTTGCAATAATCAAAGGAGATACCACCTATCTCATGGCAACTCGCACATGCACCATCGCCAAGTTCAGCAAAGGCAGGGGGATTTGTCCAGCCTTGTGCAGAGATCGGCTGATAGCGAACATTAGGATCAATGTCGTAATCATCAGAAATATCAATTGGCGTGTCGGGGTGAATTAAGAAAACGTTCTTACCTCTATGGCAGTTAGTACAGTTTTCAGCGAGGTTATCACCATTTTGAATATCCGAAATTTTAAACGTTAAATCTTCACCACCTGTAATTCTTCCGCCTGTTTCTTTACTGATATTATCCCAAAAACACGCTTTACCTGTGGTTTTACTTTGGCAAATGATGCCAAGAAATTGTATATATTCACTTCCTGAAGCCCCTAAACTCCAGCGAGGTAGTGCCATACAGGTTCCTGCAACACTAGGATCTTCATAGGCATAAACTTCAGTTCTTCGGCTAGCAAGAAAATCAGTGGTTGCTGTACCTTGGTGTACCCATAAATCAGAGCCCCAATCGGGTGGAATAGGGACATTATTTTCACGGCAAGTCGCAGCATAATCGTCAGTCGTTTCTGGTGGGATAAATATAATATGCGTTAACCAAGAGCGTTGATTTAGAAACTCAAATAGCCAACTGTAATCACCTAAGCGTGAAATAGGGAACAGATGATGTGTCTGTTTACGGAACAAGCGAAAAGAAGAAAGGTATTTATCTTGTGTCTCTTTATCTGCACTGCTTAACATCGCATCAATCATGCTGTTGGAAAATAAGACCTTATCGACCTCATTTTTTTCGTCGAGGTCTTCAAATGCCTTATAGGCTTCGTTAAATGTATTTTGCTGTTCCTCTGTCAAAATAGGTAACACATCATCAACTAATGCGTCTTGCATAGATAAAACCTGATCTTTATCTAGCGTTAACTCATTACCTACCGCGTCATACAACTTATCGTAATAACCGCTTGAGATATCACTGATCAAAAATTTAGGCTCAGGATCATCAGTAGGTTCAGTTTCGTTCTCTGGTGTGCTGGGAAGTTGTTCATCAAGGGGAGGGAGCTCAGCCGTTGGTGTATCAACTTCAGTTGTATTTGTTGTGTCATCAGAGCTTCCTCCTCCACATCCTGTGTAGGCTAAAGAAGCTAATAACACAAAAAGTATCGTGTACTTCATCAATCATTCCTGTACTTATTGTGCTTAGAATCAATTACAGAAAGGATAGTGAGCAATAAATAATCACAAATCGCATAATTAAGAATTGAGGTATAGAAGCAAGAATGTTCTATAGTGAAGGTGTCATATATAAATAAAATTTAAAATAATGCCGCAACATAAAAAGCGCTTACTAAGTAAAATACTATGTTGGAACGGTTACTGAAAATGCATAAAAATAAAGAGAATAGACATGTCAGAACTTAATGTTTTTAAACAACCCAAGCCGTTTTATCTCATTTTTTCCATCGAGTTTTGGGAACGTTTTGGTTTTTATGGCATGCAAGCCATCCTTACCGTTTACTTGGTCGATGTGCTTGCCATGTCAGAAGCCGAGTCATTTACCTTATTTGGCGCATTTTCAGCATTGGTGTTTGGCTCTATTGCTATTGGTGGCTGGGTTGGTGATAAAATTATAGGTACAAAACGCACCATCGTATTGGGTGCAATTGTGCTTATGTTAGGGTATGCACTACTGGGTATTTCAGCGTCAGGCGAATTTAATAGCAAGGAACTGATTTATATTGCGATGGGGTTTATTACTATTGGTAATGGCCTATTTAAAGCGAATCCATCCAGCTTATTAGCTAAAGTTTATGAAAAAAATGATCCACGATTAGATGGTGCTTTCACCATGTATTATATGGCGATTAACCTCGGCTCATTTATCTCTACATTACTTACCCCATGGATATCTGAGCATCTAGGTTATGGAATCGCATTTGGTGTAAGCTCAATTGGTCTATTGATCACCATCGCTAATTTTCTTGTTAGCCGTCGATTAGTAAAGAACATTGGTTCTCAACCAGACAAAGAGCCAGTTAATTACGGTAAGTATTTTATCGTTGTTATAGGAACTATTTTATTAGCGTTTGTGAGTGCATTTTTGTTGCAACATATCTTTTATGCTCACCTGATCCTTGCCGTTGTGGGTGTCACCATTGTTACCTTATATTTCAAAGAAGCATTACAAACGACAGGATTAGAGCGCGCAAAGATGATGGTTGCGTTTGTACTCATGCTACAAGGAATCGTCTTCTTTGTTCTGTATTTTCAAATGCCAACGTCGTTAAATTTTTTCGCTATACACAACATTCACCATAAGATATTTGGTATCGAAGTACAGCCAGAGCAATTTCAAGCACTCAGTCCATTTTGGATCATGATCTGTAGCCCTATACTCGCCATGGTATATAACAAAACGCGCGAAAACTTTTCCATGCCCTATAAGTTTGCTTTAGGTATGGTGTTATGTAGCTGTGCATTTCTTATATTAACCTTAGGCAGCCATTATGCAGATGCTAACGGTATAATGAGCTCAAATTGGTTAATACTTAGCTACTTATTGCAATCTCTTGGTGAGCTATTAGTTTCAGGATTAGGGCTTGCGATGATAGCCCAATTAGTGCCACAACGGATGATGGGATTTGCCATGGGGATGTGGTTTTTAACATCAGCAACTGCAGCGGTTATTGCAGGGTGGGTGGCAACATTAACAGCCGCACCTAAAGGGGTAACCGATCCACATACAACGCTAGAAATTTATGGTGTAGTGTTTAAAGAAATCGGCGTTATCACGGGTATTATTGCCATAATCACATTGATGATGGCACCTAAACTCACTCGTGTTATACAAGGTAAATAACCCGTTACGCGATTTTACAACATGTACACTGGCAATAAGACATCATCGTCTTAAGGAAATATATTCCCAAATGTTTACCATGTTCATAATCGTGATTTAATGAAGTTATATCACTACCAATAAGTTTAGATTTCAAAGACTTATGCGGGAAGATTTCATAAATATTAACATCATCAGGAGGGTTGGCAATAAAGTGTTCACTCTCGCTATAGCTTTTCTCGTGTAATAACAGCATATCAATTAATGTTGCTGCTTTAGTTTTTGATAAGCCTGCTTTTACTTTATGTAACCATTCATGATTCGCGCTAAGGCCAATAGGGTTAGTGCGAATAACAACAATGTTTTTAAAACCACGGTTATAGGCTTCTTTAGCTGGAATTGGAGCATTAAGGCCACCATCAACCCAATAATGATTATCAGAATAAATAGGTTGACGGTTTAATACAGGAATAGCACAAGAGGCTTTTAAGCGTTGATCCCATGAGTCAGAATTTAAATCAAAAAATCCTGCTTGATGGTGATCAATACCTGAAGCACTAGCAAGTACCGTTTTATTTTGCATATTACGGCGACCCGTTTCCCAGTCTAACTTTAATGTGGTTTGGGTTTGTTCTAATAACCAATCCAAATCCATACCACCTCGATTTGAAAACAGTTTGGAATAGCTAAAAAACTTCTTCTTGGTGGTGATTTCTGTGATCACACGATAAGCATGTTTTTTTTGTTCACAGATATATGAGGCAAGATTTAATGAACCAGCAGAAGTACCAATTAATAACGAAAATGGATTAAACTCATGCTCAAGAAACGCATCTAAAACACCTGCAGTAAAAATACCTCGTTGGCCTCCGCCTTCAGTAACAAGTGCGATATCTGAAATATTTTTTTTGGTAGCACAAAGAGCTTCAAAATTATTACGACAATATGAGATATGTTTTCCAGTCATGGTTAAATCCATTTTAGTTAAATAATACCGATAATTTTAACCTAAAAATTATCGGTAATTGTTTACGCAGCACGAACATGTAATGGTAATTCACAACCATTTTTTGTTAGTGAAAATTGTAATAGGTTTAAATCACGACTTCTAAATGCACCAGCACAACTTAATAAGTAATAACGCCACATACGATAGAAACGGTCGTTATATTGATCAGATATTTTATGCCAGTTACGTTCAAAGTTTTCACACCATGCCATTAATGTCTGATCATAATCAGGACCAAAGTTATGAATATCTTCAATATTCATTTTTCCTTCAAGCGCACTGCTTAATTGTGTAATAGATGGAACAACACCATTAGGAAAAATATATTTATTAATCCACGGGTCAGTTTGATTCACTGATACTGGGCTACCAATAGTATGTAAAAGGAAAATACCATTATCTTTTAAAAAACGATTAGCGCAATTAAAAAACTCGGTATAATTTTCAGGACCTACGTGTTCAATCATGCCTATAGAAACAATGCGATCATATTGTTGAACTGGCTGATACTCACGATAATCTTCTAAAATAATTCTTACAGGTAGCCCTTTATTATCTGCAATATTTTGACCTAGTTTCATTTGCTCTTGGGATAACGTTAAGCCATCACAAATAACACCATATTTTTCAGCAGCATAGTTCATAAAACTAGACCAACCACAACCAATGTCTAACAAGCGCATACCTGGTTTCAAATCCAGTTTTCGACAAATTAATTCCATTTTATTTTCTTGAGCTTCGTTTAGATTCTTTGCTCCTTTCCAATATGCGCAAGTATAAGCCATACGATCATCTAACATATTAGTATATAAATCGTTACCAATATCATAATGGAAAGGAACATCTTCTTTTACACGAGATACAGATTGATGATTGATGAGATTTTTTAGTTTAGATACGCCAATTTTAGCTGCTATTTTAAACTTATCTGTGCTTGAAAGTTTTTCTTCAATATTTGAACGTAATAATTTGCTTATTAGAATATCAATTCTTTGGCAATCCCATAGGTGATCCATATACCCTTCACCAAAGGCAATAGTTCCTTGAGATAAAATATTATCGAAAAGCTTATCGTCGTTAACGATAATATCCCACGGACGGTCACCATTAATTTTAATGTCAGCTTGATTTAAAAGATTAGAAAAAAGTTCTTTATTAGGCATAACAGACCCTGATTATTATTGATAATATACAATGATTTTTAATAATGTATGTGATTTATTTTTTAATTCTCAGGAATAGTATCAAACATATATTTTTATAAAATTCAAAATAGATGAAAGTGATATTAAGATTTACTAAAAATAATAAAGTATTAAACCGACATACATTTAAATACGAATTGTTCTTAAGTTAGAAGTATTATATCGTGGATGTTTTTTTCTGTATTTAGAGTTAAAGACACAAAAAAACTAAATACAGACATGGGGCGTGAATAATTTTACTGTGATGTTGGGGAGTTAAAATTAAAAAACAACGGGTAAGGAAATCAGAATCTATTTTTTACAAAGTAGAAATAGAAAGTGATTAAGAAGGATCAAAAAAAAGGCGATCAAACATGTTGATCGCCGTGGCAGTAATTAATTCCAACATAACTTAACCATGAGCAGCTAAGTTATTTACTTACAAACTTAGGTGCGGGAAGCTTGATAAATAGGTTCGATTGTTTCTGCCAAAGCAGCATCAAACTCAGATTGAGGCTGATCTGCATATAAATCATCGGTAAGTACACGAGAGAAACTTGCAATAATACCGTTGTTTTCAGATAACTTTTCACACGCTTTCATAAGTGGAAAACCACCTGATAAAGCAACCACTCTAATTACATTAGGGTGTGAGATCGTATCAGCGTATAAATTAGGTTGCTCTGGAAGTGTGAGTTTTAGCATAACGTAATGGCTAGGGTGTAAATTATCTAATTGAGACATTAACTCACGATTTAAGATAATTTCAGCCTGCGCTTTTTCTGGGCTATCAATACTCACTTCAGGCTCAATAATAGGCACTAAACCAGCATTGATAATTTGTTGAGCAAATAGAATTTGCTGTGCAACAACATCTCTAATACCTTGTTCATTGGCTTCCCAAATCACAGAGCGCATTTTAGTGCCAAATACATCTTTCGCTTTTGCTTTAGCTAAGAGTTGATCTAGCTCAGGCATTGGTTTCATTAATTGCACGCCATTAGCTTTATCTTCTAAGCCTTTATCGACTTTTAAAAAAGGAACAACACCTTTTTCTTCCCATAAATATTGTGAAGTTGGTTTACCTTCAATTTCACGGTCTAGCGTATTTTCAAATAAAATAGCACCGATGATGCGATCACTAGTGAAGACTGGGCTTGTAATAATACGAGAGCGCATGGCATGAACAAGATCATACATTTGTTCGTCATTATTGTAGTCTGATTCATTAATGCCATAAGCTTTCAATGCTTTAGGTGTACTGCCGCCACTTTGGTCAAGTGCTGCAATGAAACCATCTTGAGTACGCATTTTTTCTAGTTGTTTTGAAAATGTCATCATAATTCCCCCTGGGGCTACTTGTGATTCAATGCCACATGCTTCAGCGTTTCTACAGATTTATTATCTTTCTAACTTGTTACAAACTATAACGAATAATTTTATTGCTGAATTGATAATGTTTGACAATAAAAAGCTAAAAACAGTCATTTAGTGTTTTTAGTTCTCACATGCCGATTAAGAATGGCATTTACCTCTGATTTAACATCTTTACGAGCTTTCCATCCCCACAAACGTTCTCTCGCATTTTTGGCACTGCGTTCGAGATCAATAATAGGATAGAGATAACAGCTGTTGTTATCTAATTGGTACATCACAACTTCTAGCTCAGTAAGAGTCCAAGGCTCAAATAATAAAGGAACAGGGATATTTGCTAATTCAGGTATCCATTTATGGATAAACTCACCATCAGGATCATGTTCTTTAGCTTGCTTAGTCGGATTATAAAGACGAATAGTGTTAATACTTGTAACTCCAGCTTGCACTTGGAATTGGCTGTAATGAATAGCGGGGTAGAAATATAAAAACAATTGGGCAAGGTGAGTGACATCGTCATGCCATTCAATATTTAAGTGGTGGGTAAGAAAGTTAACAAGCATTGAACGCATTCTGAAATTGATATAGCCGGTGTGATACAAACATCGCCTGCAAGCACCTATAAGAGGGATCCCAGATTACCGTGAAAGATAAAGACTTGGCTATTTACACAGCAAACTGATGGTTCATATCTTCCAATGATTGGCCGATAAATCGCAATAAGCCACACACATTTACTTTTTTCATCAATCTAGAGTACTTGTATGATTAAAACAATGTATACCCAAGCGACTTTAATATGCCTGATTCAGAGCTAAGGTCGTCTCGCTGAACACTGCATCTTGAGGTTGCTTGGGTATATAACATTACGAAGTAAATAATCTTTTTTCTTACTTGGTACGTAACAGTCATTACACTTAATGTTTGAAACAAAGAGAAGAGACACATGATGACGATGCCACTAAGTAAACTAGAAAAATTCTTTTACATTGATAAATTGGTTGTTCATTCGTTAGATTTATCATTGTATCAAGTATCAGTGGTTATAGATGAACAAGAGCATTACATTACTAATGAAAAAGGTGATTACATCAAAGCGATTTCTATATTAGAAATACAAAAAATATGCAGGAAATTAAAAGTAAAAACCTGGGTACTTAGACAACAAAGTGCTTACGATGAAATGATAGGTATGCCAAATGGCAAACAAGATAATACGTTAGAAGTTCCATTAAGCAATAATAAACTTTATTAAATTACTGAGTATAATAAATGAGGTGCTTTTCTTGTCATTTTAATCGCTATCAATAAATGACAACAAAACGATAATCAATATATTTAAATATAAACAGAGCCATTCATAAGGTGAATGATTGTGTGATAAATAGCTGCATATTTCTGTAAATAAAATCGAATTATTGCTAAATAATCAATGTAGACTATTCATAGTGATGACTAATAGCTTATTTTTCAAAAATAAAAAGTTAGTAATATCTAATATCTGTTTTTATAACTGTCTATTCTCTATAGAATCAAAGTCATAATACTAACTATCGAAAAAAGCAATATCTTGCTTATTAAGTTGCAATAATAAGCGATTATATTAGTAGACGATAAAAACATAGCAGCATCACTCATGTCTTCATATCGCCTTAAAAACGTATTAAAAGCTAAATTAAGAAAGACGTTATTATTGTCCTTAATAGCTTTACCGATAACAGCATTCGCACATACGCATTCTGAACATCATGTTGAACTTGATAAAAAACATCATTCAAATATTCATCATCATGTAGTTACTCACCATTACAGTCATAATATTGAACATAAACATAGCAAAACACCAAAACATAGTGAGAAGCATGAAACGCATCATGCACATTCAACACACCACAGCACAAATCATCATGTAGTGCATAAATCGCATTACTCACACCATGATAGTCACTCAAGGTACCATGATAGTCACTCAAGGCATCATGTTAGTGCTAGGAGGCATAGAATTCCTGTCGATTACTACACCTTGAAAGGGCATTACGTACATCACAGATCATTTTGGTCTGATGTCAGGAATTTGAGGCTGTCTCAAAAATGGCGTTCTAAGATCTGGCATGCTTATTCACATTGGGCGCATACGCCATACCTTTATGGTGGTAACTCACATCATGGTATTGATTGCTCAGCATTTGTTCGTCGAGTGTTTAATGAGGTCTATCATGTACATTTACCAAGAACTACATTACAGCAAGTAAAATTAGGTTATAAAGTTAGAAAAGAAAACCTTCACTATGGTGATTTAGTCTTCTTTAAAACCAGTGGCTGGCATCACCATGTTGGAATCTACTTAGATCACGGACGTTTTGTGAATGCAACAAGTTCACGCGGTGTGGCTATATCCAATATTAATCATCCCTATTGGCGTAAACGTCTATGGCAAATACGTCGATTAGTTGATTAGACGATTAATGAAATAAAGTAAACTAAGTGCTGCTGATATAGTGGCACTTTTTTTATATGTATATGAATAAAAAATTGAAATAAAGATTTGAAATTATTCATTTAGAAACTATAAATATACTAATAATTTATAAAGTTTATCTCGTGTTATTTTAGAAGTCCGATTAAATCAACTCATTTTTTAACTGATACCTATAGTAAAGTTATATGAATTTTATATTAAGATTTTATTACATTTAATTAAAGGTTTACGGTTTATACAAGTTAAAGAAAGTAAATGTAATTATTTCAATTAGTAAACACTGTTTTTACATGGATAGAATATTACGCTTTATTTTATTAATGGGTGAGTATTATGGATAAAAAAACATTACTTATTACAGGGACAAGACCTGAAATAATAAAAATGGCTCCGGTGTATACTGAATTTAAAAACCAAGATAAAGATATTGAATGGTGTCACACTGGTCAACATGATTCTCTTGCAGAGCAAACATTTGAAGTCTTTGATATTAAACCTGATTATATATTTCAACGTCCAACTGGTACTACATTAGTTGATCTTTTATCTGGCTTAATGACAAATATTCAACCGTTGCTGCAAAAAAATAGCTACGATTGCGTTTTGGTTCATGGTGATACCAGCTCAACTCTTGCTGGGGCTTTGGCAGCGTATTACACAAAAGTACCTTGTATTGGACACGTTGAAGCAGGGCTTCGATCTGGCAGCTTACAACATCCATTTCCGGAAGAATCTAATAGAACATTAGTCGCTCGTATTGCGAATTTACATTTTTCCCCTACTGAAATTGCACAAAAAGCATTATTAGCAGAGGGGATTAATATAGATACAACCGTTGTAACGGGCAACACTATAATTGATGCACAAAAGTTATTAATAAATAAAGGGTTAGTGATCCCTACGGTGAGCAATACAGTATTAGTTACGACTCATCGTCGTGAAAATTGGCAATCCATTCCCACAATCAGCCAAGCAATTAAACATCTCTCCTCAATTAAGCCCGAATTAGATTTTGTCTTTGTCGTGCATCCCAACCCAACAGTAAAGCAAGCTGTATTAGATAACTTAAGTGGCATTGAAAATATTACCATTGTTGAGCCGTTAGATTACCTAGCGCTTCAGCAACTATTAGCTTCTGCTGTTTTAATTATGACCGATTCTGGTGGTATTCAAGAAGAGGCACCGACTTATGGCACGCCTGTTGTGATTTTACGAGAAACGACAGAGCGACCAGAAGCAATACATTTAGGTTTATCAAAACTTGCAGGAGCAAAAGATTATAAATCTATTGTAGATGCGGCCTTAACATTATTATCTATTGGTAAATCAGACGCTTGCTTTAATCCATATGGTAAAGGAAATGCATCCAAAATCATTCTCCAACGAGTGCAAGAGTTCTAATTATGGATATGTTCGATATTTTCATTTATTACCTATATGGATTACGTCTCGTTTTATTTGTGACTATGGTGATCTTATGTATTTGCGGTATCGATGATCTATTTGTTGATATTTATTACTGGGTGCGTCACTTATGGCGTAAAGGAACCGTTTATAAAAAATACACACGCAAAAACGTGGATGATCTTTATCAAAAAGACGAACAACCACTGGCTATCATGGTACCAGCCTGGCAGGAATTTGGTGTTATTGACAAAATGGCTGAGCTTACCGCGTCAAGTTTGGATTATGAAAATTACCAAATATTTGTAGGCACTTATCCGAACGATCCTGAAACCCAAGCTGATGTTGATCGAGTTTGCATGCGTTTTCCTAACGTGCATAAAGTTGTGTGTGCAAGGCCAGGACCGACTAGCAAGGCTGATTGCTTAAATAATATTATCTCATCAATTATTGAATTTGAGAAAAAGGCAAAGATTAAATTTTCGGGGTTTATTTTGCATGACGCTGAAGACATTGTATCGCCAATGGAATTACGTCTTTACAACTACTTATTGCCTGAAAAAGACCTCATTCAGTTACCTGTATATCCGTATACCCGCAAATGGTATCAAATGACGCCAGGGCATTATGCGGACGAATTTGCAGAATTACATGGCAAAGATGTTGTTGTCCGTGAATCTATTGCAGGGCAAGTACCTAGTGCTGGTGTGGGTACCTGTTTTAGTCGCAGAGCAATTTTAAAACTATTGGTTACCGGTGATGGTTTAGCGTTCGATGTTCAATCATTAACTGAGGATTATGAGATAGGCTTACGCTTAAAACAGTGGGGCATGAGCGAGATATTTGTACGTTTTCCTATTATTGATAAAGAACAACCAACACTAAAAGAATCGTCATTAGGCGTATCCCTGCACGATGGTAGTGTGGTTTGTGTGCGTGAACATTTTCCGACAACCTTTAGCGCTGCAGTACGTCAAAAAAGCCGTTGGATAGTGGGTATCGTGTTTCAGGGCTTTAATAAACAAAAATGGACCAATGACTGGAAGTTAAATTATTTTTTGTGGCGCGATAGAAGAGGCTTTATTAATAATACGATAGGCTTTTTGTCTATGGTTATTTTCCTTCAATTAGTGGCGCTCAGTATTTATTCTTACTTTGTGAAAGATGGTTATCATTTTTTGTCAATTATTGCTGATAATAAAGTGACTCAAGTACTATTAGTGATTAACACTTTCCTACTAATCAACCGCTTATTACAACGATTTTATTTTGTTAGCCGATATTATGGTTACTTTGAAGGTTTCCTATCATTGCTACGTTTATGTTGGGGAACGGTGATTAACTTTGCAGCTAATGTACGTGCGATTCGTCAAGTAATTCAACAAGGTGATGTTCATCGTGTTGCTTGGGATAAAACGACCCATGATTTTCCAACTCTTGCTAATGATTCACGAAAGCAACCACTTGGTGAGATATTAAAACGTAACATGAAAATTTCAGAAGAGATGCTAACAAGTGTCCTTCTTGATATGCCTAAAAATCGCTTGATAGGCTCGTATTTAGTTGAGCAAGGGATAGTCAGCAATGATGATTTAAGTCAGGCGATTGCAGAACAATTTGAAGAAGAATTTGAACACTGTGATCCCTTTGAATTAGATCCTTCACTCATACATCTATTACCTAAAAAACTGGCCTTAAAATACTCAGTACTACCTTTGCGGAAAGATGGTAATACTTTGATTTTAGGAAAAGAAATGCCATTAAGCCCTGTCGCAAAAGCAACAATTTCGAGACGTTTAAAGTGCCCAGTTAAATCAGTGATCACCACCAATGGTGCAGTGACACTAGGGCTAAGATACTGGTATTTAGAACAAAAAGGGATCAATCCTTATCACATAATTAAGACCATGGTCGGTCACCATAAATACTCAAAAGCCAAATATAAGCCTTTGATTGATAAATACTATGCAACACAAAGTCAGTTGGGGCAGTGTTTGTTAATGAGTAGGGCAATTGAACCTGCTGTATTACATCAAGCAATTCTTGCTTATGAAAACGAGCATGAAAAAAGCTTCGGAAAATTTTTGATTAATCATCGCTATGTCACCAAAGAAGTAATTGATAAAGCACTTGAATTACAAGTCGACCAACAAATGAATGTTGATAACCTTATTAATGAGTGTAAACAGTACTAATGAATTATATCGAAAAAGCTTTAATCGCAAGCGTTTGTACATTATTAAGTATCAGAGTTGATGCGGATGACAATATTTACACTAATTTGTCCGATCTTGAACATTTTCGTACATACCCGTATGTTGATAAAGCGTTTAAAATGCAAAATAATCAACAATACAATGCGGCATTAGAAGAGCTAAATAATGCATTAGCAATTGTTCCAGCCCATATTCCTTTTTTAAAATTTGGTTATCAGCTAGCAGTCAAAGCCGATCAACCTATCAACATTAAACTCAAGTATCTAACTAAAATTCCGCAGGGTAAAAGGGGGGATGACATTCTTAATGTTTGGCTTGACGATGCCAACAACGGCAAGATCTATACGGATACCCAATTACAACGTATTGCTAGTACATTAACATCTAAACAGATGAAAAAGTTCTTTATATACAATGTTTATAAACTGTTAAAAAAATATAATGCAGAAACTGCAGTCGAATGGTCGTATAGTAAGCCTAATAAATATAAATCATTAGCGACTTTGCATTTTGAAGCGTATAACCTTTTTGCAATAAAAAAACATGAAAAAGCCCAGCCGTTGCTAGAAAAACTTTATGAGTCATCACATAGCAACCAAACATATTTAAAGTATTTAGCCTTGAATACACTCGCAAATGGCAATGAAACTCAAGCATTAAAATATGCGGAAAAGATAATATTAGACAGTAGTTATAAAGACTTTTACAACCAGTATATAGAGTACCTATTATCAACTTATCAATACCGTAAAGCCAAAATTGAGCTCAATAAATTACACGATAATAATGCGCTACCAGAATCTTTTGCCAAACAGCATGATTATCTTAATTTATTAAATCAACAAACACTTAAAGAATTTTCGGTAATGTCTGATTGTCTAAAAAAGACAGTTACCAAGATCAGTACAAATAAAGCAGAACTAGCGCGATTTCAGTTTAAACACTGTAAGCCAGAAACTGACTCAGTAATGTGGATTAAACTGGCAAGTGAATTGAATTTATATACACAAATTGAAAACACCCAATTTAATACAGCAAGTGCTAAAAAGTTGAAAAAAGAGGTGTTACTAACACATTATAAACAACAAGAAAAATGGTTGAAAATCATAAACGAATTAAAAGATGATGGCTATAAATCACCATCATTATCACGTGATTTGGCTTATGCCTATTCACAAGTAAATCAATATAATAAATCTGCTCAGATCTTTTTTATCAACTATAAAAACAACCATCAGAATAGCGATTTAAGCCATGCTATTTTTAATGCGTTACAGTCGCCAAATGGGGATGAAATTGCAGCTTCGATGGTTAACTATGGATTTAAAATACAGAAAAGAAAATTACTAGCTGACCCAAAGTTTGTTAATAACATTCTAAATATGATGCAACGTAACGTAAGATTATTTTCACCACAGAGTATTGCAGCCGCCAACCGAAAAATAGTGACATTGTCACCTAAAGTTTGGGGAATGCAGCATCAATGTCATTTGATTGAAGGCTTATCTACAAATGATGACTTTTTAAAACAAGCAATCGCATATTGTGTTGCTGATAAGGATCCGCTAAAAGCAGCTAAACATTACCAATCTTCGCTTCAGCAACAACCAACCCAAGAACAAGCATTACTCTTAGCAGAATGGTTTGCAAAAGCAAACGACTATAAAGCCAGTTCGACATATTGGCTTAAAGCTGTGCGTAACAGTACCGACCTAAAAGGGCTTACGCCATATTCACGTTATCTCTTTATTCATACACTTAATAAGGTAGGACAACCAACACTGGCTAATCAGTCTTGGGTAGAATCGGACTTTGATAAAAAAAATGTACAATGGTGGGAGTTAGGCATTGATATTGCTAAAAAGTTAGAAGACCAAGAAATATTGATTGCACGTATAGAGCAGGGAGTTGATCACACACAATCAGCAGTATTAACACAGTATCTAGCCGAACACATAGTGACAACTAGCGATAGTAGATTAGTTAACAAACTATTTGAAAATGATAAAACGGGCAATGCGAGTGCATTACTGGGCTATCAAACCTATAAAAAAGATCCACAGTTAGCACTACGTGCATTTGAAAGTGCATATCGTTATCCGAAGCACAAAAAAAATGTAGATATGATCTCTCAATATGCTGATCTCGAATATAAAAATGGCAATCTTAGCAATGCACAACAGCTTTATAAGTCTGCGATTGATCAAGTACTTGAACAAAAAGAAGCTAATCCGAAATTATTAGCGTACTTACAAAGCTCACATAAGAATATTGATCTAGGCTGGAAATACAATGTTTCTGGTTGGGTAGGAACAGATCAACAAAATGCGATACCTGGACTAACTAACAGCACAGGCAATTACTTTTTATACGAAGAAGCCAAATACTATTTTGAAAAACCTTGGTTACCACGTTCTGCATTTTCTATTGCGGCGTTAAGTAATGGGGGATTTGAAGATAAGTTATCGGACAATATCACCGATATAGACTTATCATATCAAATTCAGCCCTTTGCTAAACATAACAGCTACTTAAAAGCAGGCATACGTCAGCGAGTTATTGGAAAAGATCGTAAAACACGACCTTACCTTCGTATTAGTTCCAACGTATTATCAAATGATAAATGGTCAAAAGATTGGAAGCCAGAGTCTGACCAGTGGCTATATCAAAGTCTTTATGCTGATGGTCTAATTTACGTTGATAATTTACATGATTATATTTTGTTTGCTCGCTACGAAATAGGTAACACATTTAAAATTAAAGAGAAATACCAGCAAAGGCTTACTCCATATACATTTGTACAATGGGCCGACGACAGTGAAGACATATCGACTGTTGTTGGCTTGGGAGTAAGTTGGAACTTTAAATTGTTTAACACAAAATACAATGGCTTGAACCTAGATTCAGAAGTAGGTCTTGAATGGCAACATACAGTAGAAAGTTCACAACGCAACAAATCAGACGATGCTGCATTAGTACGGTATTCCTTTTCCTTTTAATCGGTTGCCAGAACACAGCCCAGAAAAACGATCTCAGCATCTTTTACCAACCACTCAATCAAGACTACGATATTTCAATAAAGCAATGGCAGCATTTTGGAACTGAAATAAAAAAGCTAGGCGTGCAAAATGTTGTTATCCAATGGACGCAATATGGCAATGAAACTTTTGGTGAATCACATGGTTGGCTTGCTAAGCGGATGGAAGTACTTCAAGACAACAATATAAAGCTATGGGTTGGCTTATATTCAGATCCCAATTATTTTCGACAAATACATACAGATCAAACCGCACAAAAAGTATATTTAAAGCAATATTTCGATAAGTTACATGAATCCTATTTACAATGGCGAGTATGGTTAAAGGTATATGCTAATAAAGTCCAAGGGTTATATTTACCATTGGAATTAAGCGATTATGACTTCAAAACACCAGCTCAAAGAGAACAGTTGGCAGAGATCTTAGCGCAACAAGTGAAGTTATATGACCAGCCATTAATGATAAGCCTTTATCTATCGGGTGAATTACCTCAAAAACAGATAAAGCTATGGACAGAGCAACTTACGAACTTGGGTTTAATTGTCTACGTACAAAATGGTGCGGGAACTCAAGCATTATCGGCAGATGAACGGCATGCATACTTAAATGATTTAGACTGTAATGTCGGCATTATCCGCGAAATCTTCGTGCAAGACAAAGCATATAAAAGTTTCAAAGCTGATCGTATAAGTAAAGGAAAACTCGACGGCATTTTGAACGAAAAAACCTGCCATCCAGACGCTATGTTTTCTTTACGTTACTTACCCATCAATTCCAATCCATTGAAATTGGTTGGCGAAAAGTAATTTCATTGTGGGTATATTTTTTATATTTAAAATTGAAATATAAATTTGCAGTAAATTATATTTCAATTAAATAAGAGAGCGCTATGTCGCTCTTTTTTAGTTTTAAGTATATGTAATTCCTGATGTTGGAGAGAATATAAGTACCTTTTCCTTACAATCATTTTAAACGGTGTATTATTTTTTTCTTTTTATAATTGAATATATTGTTTTATTATCGTAAATTCAGTCCGAATTATAGGTTGATTGAAAGTTACGTAAAAGTCATTAATTTTATTTATTTTTACTACATATTCATTAATAAATATTAACAATCATTGGTTAATAGCTTTTTGGATATTATAGGGGAGTTTTATATTAATATTTAATATTAAAATTTCAGATGGGTTTTGAGTTATAAATAGTTTGAGTAAATATCTATGAAAACACTTATTATTACAGGGACTAGACCAGAAATAATAAAAATGGCACCAGTATATGCTGAATTTAAAAAACAAAAAAAGTGGGTTGAATGGTGCCATACAGGGCAACATGACACGCTTGCAGAGCAAACTTTTCGAGTTTTTGAGATCAAACCAGATTATTTCTTTCAACGTCCAGAAGGAAATACATTAACGGAATTAGTCTCTGGTTTAATGGTAAATATTCAATCGGTATTACAAAAGAACGAATACGACTGTGTCCTCGTTCATGGTGATACAAGCTCTACATTAGCCGGTGCTATGGCTGCGTTTTATGCTCAAATACCCTGCATTGGCCATGTTGAAGCTGGTTTGCGTTCAGGTAACTTGCAACATCCTTTTCCAGAAGAATCGAATCGAACCTTAGTCGCTCGTATTGCAAATTTGCATTTTTCTCCAACAGAAATGGCAAAGGAAGCACTACTTGCAGAAGGTATAAAACCTGAATCTGTGATAGTGACAGGTAATACAGCAATTGATGCGCAAAAATTATTATTAGACAAAGGTATCATTAACCTTGAAGCGACTAATACAGTACTTGTTACTGCTCATCGTCGTGAAAATTGGCTGTCTATTCCTACCATTAGCGAAGCAATTAAGAAACTTATTAACTTAAAGCCTGAGTTGCGCTTTGTTTTGGCGGTGCATCCAAATCCAACAGTTAAGCAAGCTGTGATGGATAATTTAAATGGGGTGGAAAACCTATCAATTGTCGAGCCGCTGGACTATTTGGCCTTGCAGCAGACTCTCGCTTCATCTGTGCTGACTATGACAGACTCTGGTGGTATCCAAGAAGAAGCACCGACTTATGGAACACCAGTTGTAATTTTACGAGAAACGACAGAGCGCCCAGAAGCGCTAAATTTAGGATTATCTATATTAGCGGGAGCCGATGATAGTGATCGTATTGTCGATGCAGCGTTGACACTGTTGCTGCAAGGGAAATCTGAAGATTGTCTAAACCCATACGGTAAAGGCGATGCATCAGCCCTTATTTGTAAGCGAGTGCACGAGTTCTAATCATGGATATGTTCGATTATTTTCTCTACTACTTATATGGCTTACGCGTTGTACTGTTCGTGACCATGGTGATTTTATGTATTTGTGGTATCGATGACTTGTTCATCGATCTCTACTACTGGATACGCCATTTTTGGCGAAAGGGCACCGTTTATAAAAGATTTTCACGTAAAAATGTAAATGATCTTTATCAAAAAGAAGAGCAGCCATTAGCGATCATGGTACCAGCATGGCAAGAGTTTGGCGTAATCGATAAAATGGCTGAGCTGGCAGCATCTCGCTTAGATTATGAAAACTATCAAATTTTTGTTGGTACTTATCCTAACGACCCTGAAACACAAGCTGATGTTGATCGTGTTTGTGCGCGTTTCCCTAACGTACATAAAGTGGTGTGTGCTCGCCCAGGGCCAACCAGTAAAGCAGATTGCTTAAACAATATTATTTCATCAATTATAGAGTTTGAGAAAAAAGCAAAAATAGAATTTTCAGGTTTTATTCTCCATGATTCAGAAGACATTGTTTCACCAATGGAACTGCGCCTTTACAACTACTTATTGCCTGAAAAAGATCTGATTCAGTTGCCTGTTTATCCTTATACCCGTAAATGGTATCAAATGACACCGGGCCACTACGCTGATGAATTTGCAGAATTACATGGTAAAGATGTTGTTGTTCGAGAAGCGATAGCAGGACAAGTACCTAGTGCTGGTGTGGGGACATGTTTTAGCCGTAAAGCGATTTTAAAACTATTAGTGGCAGGTGATGGTTTACCATTTGATGTTCAATCATTAACGGAAGACTACGATATTGGTTTACGGCTGAAGCAATGGGGAATGAACGAAATCTTTGTCCGATTCCCTATTATTGATAAAGACCAATCAACACTCAAAGAAGACTCAATTGGGGTATCCCTACATGACGGTAACGTTGTCTGTGTGCGTGAATATTTCCCTACAACATTTAATACAGCAGTCCGTCAAAAAAGCCGCTGGATTATTGGTATCGTTTTCCAAGGTTTTAAAAATACCAAATGGACGAGCGATTGGAAGTTAAATTACTTTTTATGGCGTGACAGAAGAGGTTTTATTAACAATACGATAGGCTTTCTATCTATGCTTATCTTTTTACAATTAGTGGGACTAACAATCTATTCCTACTTTGTGAAAGATGGCTTCCATTTCCTATCTATAATTGCTAAGGATAAGACCACTCATATTCTTTTAGTGATTAATACCTTATTGTTTATTAACCGCTTATTCCAACGTTTTTTCTTTGTAAGCCAATACTATGGTTATTTAGAAGGCGTGCTATCACTACTACGTTTATGTTGGGGCACTGTTATTAACTTTGCTGCTAACGTTCGTGCTATTACACAAGTTATTCAACAAGGTGATGCAAGGCGTGTTGCTTGGGATAAAACTACCCATGATTTTCCAAGCATTCAAGATGAAATACGGAAAAAGCCAATTGGAGAGATCTTAAAAGAAAACAATAAAATAACGGAAGAAATGCTGAATAGTGTATTAATTAATATGCCGAAAGACCGTTTACTCGGCTCTTACTTAGTTGAGCAAGGTATTGTGAGCAATGACGATTTAAGTAAAGCAATTGCTGAGCAATTTGAATCTGAATTTGAACACTGTGATCCCTTTGATTTAGATCCTGCACTTATTGAATTGTTACCTAAAAAACTGGCATTGAAGTACTCGGTACTGCCACTACGAAAAGATGGTGAAATGCTCGTGCTAGGTAAAGAAATGCCATTAAGCCCTGTAGCGTTAGCAACGATAAAAAGACGATTAAAGTGCCCTGTAAAATCAGTAATTACGACTAATGGTGCTGTGACATTAGGTTTACGCTACTGGTATTTAGAGCAAAAAGAGATTAATCCTCATAAAGTGATTGAAGAAACCGTTGGTAAGAAAAATCTTTCTCAAGAGGCTTACAACACTCTGATTGATCAGTACTTTGCAACACAGAGTCAACTAGGTCAGTGTTTATTAATGAGTAAACAAATAGAGTCAGCGGTGCTGAATCAGGCTATCCTTGCTTATGAAAAAGAATATGAGCAAAGTTTTGGTGCATTTTTAATTCAGCACCATTACGTGACAAAAGAAGCCATAGACAAAGCATTGGAGCTTCAAGCTTCACAGCAAATGAATGTTAATCAACTTATTAATGAATGCAAACAGTACTTATGAATAACTTCAAAAGAACATCAATCGCTATGGCTTGTGCATTTCTGAGTGTTAATGTACATGCGTCAGCTAATATTTATGCGCATCTTACAGATTCAGAGCATTTTCGCACTTATCCGTATATTGATAAGGCGTATCAGGAACAAAAAAACAAACAATACAATGCAGCATTGAAAGAAGTGGATCACGCACTCATTATTGTTCCGAACCATGTTCCTTTTTTAAAATTCGCTTATCAGTTAGCTGTAAGTGCCGGTAAGCCGATTGAAACGCAATTAAAATATTTAACCAAAATACCAAAGAATGAGAGGGGTAATGAGGTTCTCAATGTCTGGTTGAATAACGCAAAAAATGGCAAGTTTTACACGCAGGAACAATTGAAAAAAATTGCTGACACACTAACAGCAACACAAATGCAGAGTTTCTTTGCTAATAATCTGTACAATATAGATAAACAGTATGGCTCAACCAAAGCATTACAATGGTCATATAATAAGCCAGATAAATATAAGTCGTTAATAACGCTTCGCTATGAAGCTTATCATTTATATTCAGACAAGAAGTATATTGAAGCACAACCAATACTTGATTCAATTTATCAATCACACTCGAGTAATCAGACGGATTTAAAATATCTTGCTCTTACTACATTAATGAATGGTAATGAGATAAAGGCGCTGACTTATGCGTCTAAACTTGTTTCACTTCCTGATCAGCAAGAGTTTTACAACCAATATATTGAACATTTATTGGCGACATACCAATATAAAAAAGCACGAAAAGAACTAAATCGCTTATATGACAATAATGCGCTTTCTGATGTGTTTATTAAACAACGAGATTACTTAAATTCATTAGACGAACAAGTCATTAATGAATTTGCCGAAATGACGCCTTGTTTGAAACAAACAATGAATAGTATATCGGAAGATAATATCACACAGGCCAAAATGAAATTGAAGCAATGTGATCCGCAGAAAGACTCAACAATGTGGATCGAACTTGATGATAAATTAGGGTTGTATGGCCAACTAGAACAAATTGACTTTAAGCAGAGTAGTGCAAAGAAATTGAAAACAAGCGTGCTATTAACGCACTACAAGAATCAACGCGCATGGTCGAAGATAATCAATTTATTAAAAGATAACGATCATCAGGAGTCATTTGGCAGAGAACTTGCGTATGCCTATTCAAAAGTAAAACAATACGGTAAAGCAGCCAGAGTATCTTTTCAGATTTACAAAAATGATCACCATAACTCCGATTTAGTTCATGCGGTGTTTAATGCGTTACAATCTTCCAATGGGGATAAACTCGCAGCATCAATGATTAAATACGGCTTACAAACACATAAACAAAAGCTATTGGCCGATCGTAAAATTGTTAATAACATCTTAGATATTGCTCAACGTAATATTACATTGTTTACCCCGCAAATCATTGCGGACGCAAACAGAAATAAAGTGACATTGTCACCTCAGGTTTGGCAGTTACAGCAGCAATGTAAGATGGTTGATGGCTTAGTAACAAATAATGACTATTTAAACCAAGCGATCGCATATTGTGTGGTTAATCATGATCCATTGAAAGCAGCAGAGCAGTATCAGGCAACAATAAAAAACGCTCCGACAACTCAACAATCATTAGTGTTAGCGCAATGGTTCGCTAAAGCAAAAGCGTATAAGGTCAGTGAATCATACTGGCATAAAGCTGTGCGTAATACGTCAGATTTTAAAAACCTACCACCATACTCACGTTATTTAGATATAGAAACGATGAATGAAGTAGGGCAAACAAAGCGTGCAAATCAGGACTGGTTGGAATCAAACTTTGATAAACAGAATGAACAGTGGTGGCAGCTAGGCATTGATATTGCTAAAAAAATGGATGATAAAGCCACTGTAATATCACGTATAGAGCAAGGGATTGATCACACCCAGTCATCGGAATTAATCAAAGATCTTGCTAAATACATAGCAGAAAATAACGATACCGAATTAGCAAAAAAATTGTTTGAAAGCGACAAAACCGGTAACGCGAGTGCGCTATTAGGTTACCAAACTTATCAAAAAGACCCTGAGTTAGCGCAGCAGGCGTTTGCTAATGCATATCAACATCTGAAGTATAAAAAAGATGTCAATATGACTGCAGAATATGCTGATATCGCAAATAAAAACGGTGATACAGCACTTTCATCACAGCTATATAAAGCCGCTATTGATCAGGAGCTAACTAGCCCAGCACCAAACAAGAAACTGATTAATTACTTACAAAGCTCACATAAAAACATCAATTTAGGCTGGAAATATAATATCGCGGGTTGGATTGGGACTGATCAACAACAAGCAATGCCAGGGGTATCTAGTCGAGCAGGAAACTATTTCTTATACAGTGATGCTAAATACTATTTTGAACATCCGTGGCTCCCACGCAGTGCATTTTCTATTGCAGCATTAAGTAATGGGGGATTTGCTAATACATCATCAGACAATACCACTGACTTGGATTTATCGTATCAAGTCCAACCCATAGCAAGCCATGATACTTATTTAAAAGCCGGTGTTCGCCAACAAGTAATAGGCGATGACCATAAATTACGACCTTATGTACGTGTTAGTTCCAACGTACTTTCAAACGATAAATGGTCAAAAGCATGGAAGCCTGATCTCAATCATTGGTTATATCAGAGCGTTTATGCTGACGGACTATTATATCTAGATAATACAAATGACTATATTTTGTTTGGTCGTTACGAAATTGGTCAAACATTCAAGATGAAAAATGATTACCAACAAAGACTTACGCCATACACATTTATACAATGGGCCGACGACAGTGACAACACATCTACTGTGGCAGGTTTAGGAGCAAGTTGGAACTGGAATTCACATTACACCAAATACAATGGCTTAGACGTAGATTCAGAAGTAGGTCTTGAATGGCAACATACACTACAAAGTTCACAGGGAAACAAATCAGACGATGCTGTCTTACTGCGTTTTTCATTATCTTTTTAACTAGCTGTCAGCAAAAGGCAGATAGTCAAAATCTTAGTATTTTCTATCAACCGCTTAATCAAGATCGTGATATCTCACAACAGCAATGGAAAGAGTTTGGTAGAGAAATCAGGGGTATAGGTATAAAAAACATCGTCATTCAATGGACACAATACGGCAATCAAACCTTTGGAGAGTCTCACAGCTGGTTAGCGCAGCGTATGGAAGCATTGCAAGATGATAATATAAAATTATGGGTCGGATTATATTCCGATCCTAATTATTTCCGTGAGATACATACCAATGCTACTGAGCAAAAAGTGTATTTAACAGAGTACTTTAACAAGCTGCATAAATCATACATGCAGTGGAAAACTTGGTTAAGAATACACTCAAACAAAGTACAAGGTTTATATTTACCGTTAGAGTTATCAGATTACGATTTCAAAACACCGGCACAAAGAGAGCAACTGGCACAAATCCTAAAGCAGCAAGTAAAACGGTATGATGAGCCATTAATGATCAGTCTTTACTTATCAGGCCAATTAACTCAAAGCCAGATAAAACAATGGACAGATCAACTTACCAACTTAGGTTTAATTGTTTATGTACAAGATGGTGCGGGAACACAAGCATTATCGACAGATGAACGCCATGCTTACTTAGATGACTTAGGCTGTAATGTCGGCATTATCCGCGAAATCTTCGTGCAAGATAAAGCGGCTAAAAGTTTCAATGCCGATCGTGTGAGTAAAGAAAAATTCGACAGCATTTTGAACGAAAAAACATGCCATCCAGACGCTATGTTTTCGTTACGTTACTTACCGAGCAACTCCAATCCATTGAAATTGGTTGGCGAAAAGTAAGTTAAGTATTAAGTAACATTAAAGCAGCCTCAAACTCTAATAGCGTTTGAGGCTGTTCTTTTTTGGTAATTCCAAATAATCCTTGTTTAAGAATGCATAGCGTTCGCAGAACAAGAATTATTAATGGTAATTACCTATTTTATGGTAAATACGCAATACTGTTAAATAACCCTGTAACAAACAAAAACTATCAATAAATCAGCAGAGTAGAGCAATACATGTGACACTTTAGCTTGCTGTCTATGACCGATAATAAGCTAGATATCCTATTTAACATAAGGTACATAATGCGCACCGAAGGTATAGATCCCAAAGTAAAGTGTCATCAACATCAATTTAGGTATAAGTGTTTATTTTATCTCAATTTACGATCATCACTCGCATTTATTAATGATTGAAGTTTATTCGCTTCTGTAGATTATGGTAATTAGTTGTTGATATTTATACGTATTATATTCAATCAAGGAAAGATATGAATAATTACAAACTAGCTTTATCCGTTTTACTTGTCTCACTTAGTTCGGCAACGAGTGCTGCAGAAATATATAAGTGCACTATTGATGATAAAGTTGTATTTCAGGACTTTCCCTGTGCTGAAGATTATGAATATGGACTTACAGCGTTAGATACATTTGATGGTTGGAAGTATGGAATGAATATTCTAGCCTTTAAAAAGCGTTCTAAGTTGAAAAACATCCCGATTAATACTGGTACTTCAATACTTTATAATCAATATAATGAAAAATACCTTAATAAAAAGCCAGATGCTCGAATTTTTAGCTATTCAACTAAAGTCGCTGGTGAATCAGCTAAAGTTTCGCTTTTCTTTACTAAAAAATCTCAATCTTTGTATCGTATCCAAGTTAATATTTTTGTTATATCAATGCCAGCTGAAGAAAAGGAATACTTTTATACCAGCTTAGTTAATCAGCTCACAAAGAAGTACAGTCAATACATAGAAGCTAAAGATTATCCATCTACAGCTAATATCCTTTCAAAATTTATACTTCAAGATACGGTTGGTACAGAGAAAATATGGGGAGCTAACTCTGATAACATAATTTCACTTACTGGAAATACTACGTTAGCTACATCTTACAGACTGAACTATAAATACATCCCTCTTATAAAGAAAAACATAGCGGAAACTACAGATGAAATTCGTTTAAGTACTGACAAAGCTTTTTCAAAAGATTCAATTAAATTGTAGTGAATATAGTTACACAGTGGTAAATTCTCGCTTTTAATTTCGGGTTTCTTATGTTTGATTTCATTTACATTTTTGGATTATTGTTCAGCTTTATTTGCGGCGTTGCTTTTGCCAAAAGAAAAATATTTGATGTTGAGAAGTCTAGACTTAATATTGGTGAACGATTAGTTTCTAAGAGATTGAACGCTTATCTAATGGATGAGCAAATTGCTGGCATTGTTATAAACAATGTGACTTTGCCTATTGATGGCAGCACAACCCAAATTGATCATATCTTAATTTGTACCAGAGGCGTGTTTGTTGTTGAAACTAAGCACTATAGTGGCTGGATATATGGAGATCCGAAACAAAAGAAATGGATGCAAGTGCTATTCAAAAAGCGTTCGTATTTTCAAAACCCTATCCATCAAAATTACAAGCATATTAAAGCAATTCAAGCCCTTTTCGACTTTGTACCAGAAGAACACATTAAGTCATTAGTTGTATTTACGGGTGACGGCGAATTTAAAACACCGTTACCTAAAGATGTTGTTTTATTGGATGGTATTAAAGATTGGATGAATCAACATGAAAATCATATATTTACCTTAAATCGTATCCAATTTTGTTATGGACGTTTAGAGTATTTACGTATGCCAGATAATGATGAAACCGAACAATTACACTTAAAAAACTTATCTAAACAACATTCTGTTTGATTGTTATGCGCCGTATCATTAATTCATTAATCGTTAAGGGCGTATAAATATTACTTAGCTTCTCGTCTTAACCATAACGATCATCACAACTTGTATTGGTATTTGAATCTGTTTCAGTGTTATTCATTTGCTTAATACACAGATTGGCCATTTGATACTGCAATCACAGCGTTATTGTTTTGTATATTATTTTCCTTGGATACACGGCATGGATTGCCGTTGTTGGTTTAACCGTTAACAAAAACAAAGGATTGTATGAAAAAATTAATTGTACTCGTGATCATTGGCTTTGCTGCTTGGTATTACCATGAGCATCACGGTTTTGAGTTTTTAGAAGACTTAGACCTTAATGACTTCAAAATCACTAACAAATATAACAGTGAAAACAAGTTTTAATCGATACATGGCGATTCATCATTATGTGAGATGGTCGCCAGCATTAACCTTGCTTTGTGTAAATGTTTATAAATAGATGAGCTAACTTGGTAAAGTTTAAGCTCGATTACACGATAAACACAACACTTAGGAATACTAATGGCTAAGCATCAATGCCCTAACTGTCACTCTCCTATTTCCCTTAGCTATTTGTTATTTAGTAAATACACAACTCATTTACATAAAAGCAGCATAATGCGCACCATAAAATGATGGTAAGATACTTAGGCTTTAAAGCTATGTATCATGCTTCACTACAAAATTTTCCTTTTATTAATATCTTGTGACTATTTTTCTATACATAAATTACACGTAATGATTTATCTTATCAAAGAAATCAAATAACTAGCCCAATTCCTCTATGGTAATAGGTGTTCTTTTTTAGATAAGGGTTGGGTTTGTTTCTAGTACTTATTAATTTTAAAGTTGGGAACTTTAGTCGACCATGAACAGTTATAATGTAAAAGATCTAGCTGAGTATATAAAACGTGCAAAAGAAAAAGGACAACCCTTTGTACTTTTTACTGGTGCAGGCTGTTCAAAAAGTGCTGGAATGCCGTTGGCATCAGAGTTGGTTGATGAAATTAATCAAAAATATACCTTAGACCTAAAGTCTCTATCAGAAGATGAAAAGCGAGACTACGGCAAATGTATGTCTGCTCTTACAAAAGATGACAGAAGAGATCTATTACAGAGATATATAAAGAACGCTAAAATAAACTGGGCGCATATTGTACAAGCAATATTATTAGAGCAGAATTATATTCAGCGTGTATTTACTTTTAATTTTGATAATATTTTAGCAAGAAGTTGTGGTTTACTTGGTTTATATCCATCAATATATGATTTTACAACTGCAAATTTTGATCTACTCGATCTTATAATTAACCCTGCTATAGTACATTTACATGGGCAAAGTCATGGTTTCACGCAACTTAATACTGATCAGGAAACAAACTTACATGCTGCTCGCTTAAGTCAATTTATTGCGACAACATTAAGTCAATCCCCTAGCTTATTTATAGGATATAGTGGACAGGCCGATGCATTTTTTCCTTTATTAGTGGAAAAGTTTTCTGATCAAAAGAAACTCTTCTGGGTGGGTAGAGATAAAACTGCTCCTAAACATATAACTGATGAATTAATTTCGCCAAATAACGCTGCGCATTATTTGTACTATTCTGATGCAGATCGTTTTTTTATTGAACTCGCACAAGAATTAGAATGTTTTCCTCCACTAGTTTTTAGTGACCCATTTTCATATTTACTAGAGCAGTTTGAA
The DNA here is from genome assembly GCF_003026165.1 of Photobacterium sp. GB-1. Classification (NCBI taxonomy): domain Bacteria; kingdom Pseudomonadati; phylum Pseudomonadota; class Gammaproteobacteria; order Vibrionales; family Vibrionaceae; genus Photobacterium; species Photobacterium sp. GB-1. Next base: position 116,847 of record NZ_PYOB01000012.1, read on the forward strand.
TCTATATTAGATTTCCCAACTCAGGAAAATGTAGGAGTAGATATTTTAACTTCTACACGATTAAGCTTAAAAAAAGCATGCGAAGATGATAAAAATGAGGATAGACCTAACTTTGAAAGCCTTTTTATGGAAGGTAAATATGAAGAATGTATTGCTCAATCAACCGGTATTAAATTAAAAGATGAAGAAAAATCATCAGTAATATGGTCACACATATTACTTGGTAATAAAATATCAGATCAAGCAGTAGTAGAAAATAATGAAACTTTATTTTATGAAAGTTTTGAGCATTATGAAAAAGCGTTATCTATTGAAGCTAATACATATGAAGCCTTTAATAGCTGGGGACTTGCTTTGTCTGAGTTGGCGACACTCAAAGATGATATTGATTCTTATAAATTGAGCATAGTGAAATTTGAAAAAGCAGTTGAAATAAATCCTCAATATTCTGATGCAATAAATAATTGGGGGTCGTCTCTTCTAAGAATATATAGCTTAGAAAAAGATAATGATTTGATAGATAAAGCTGAATCTAAATTTATGGATGCAAAATTATTAAATGATAAGCCTAGCTATAATTTAGCTTGTATATATGCTCTTCGACATGATTTTTCTAATTGTAAGAAGGAATTATATAATTGTTTAAATGCTGGAACGTTACCAGAAAAAGGTTTCATTGAAAATGATATAGATTTAGTTTCAATCCGTGAAGAAAATTGGTATAAGGAATTAATGATAAATATTTAAATACTATCTATTTGATGTATCATTTTGACACCCCTTGCATTTGCTACTGATATATCACCGTATTACATCGCTGTTTACGTCTAGGATTCGTCACATTTAGCATATGAGTACTAGTGTGATTACTGTTCTGTGACGTTTTAAAAATGCTCATATTCATTGTTTTGTATATTAAAACGCTTTTGAACAGCAAGGATTGCTGTGTTTGATTTTACTGTTTATAACAAAACAAAGGATTGTATGAAAAAATTAATTGTACTCGCGATCATTGGCTTTGCTGCTTGGTATTACCATGAGCATCACGGTTTTGAGTTCTTAGAAAACTTAGACCTAAATGACTTCAAAATCACTAACAAATACAACAGTGAAAATAAGTTTTAATCGATACATGGCGATTCATCATTATGTGAGATGGTCGCCAGCATTAACCTTGCTTTGTGTAAATGTTTATAAATAGATGAGCTAACTTGGTAAAGTTGACGTTCGATTACATGACACACAACACTTAGGAATCTTTATGGCTAAGCATCAATGCCCTAACTGTCACTCTCCTATTTCCCTTAGTTATATATTATTTAGCAAATGCACAACTCAATATCGCTGTGTGAAATGTTCAGCACTTATAAAATGGAATCGGCGAAGAAAACTATTTGGAATGTTTACGTCAGTTCTTCCAGTCATTTTGATTTTCGCTTTTAATGCATTAATCCCAAATCTAAACCTGTTGCTGTTTGGTTTTATCTCGGTGGTTGTTGCTACATTTATTCTATGGTGGGTACCTAACCAAACTGAATTGGTGGATGAGAATGTAGGTAGTTAGTCTCTATAACCTACCGCACTTCAATACTATAAGTTGTTTTATTCGTTATTGTTTGCTTATGAACTTTCCTACCAAGAAACATCAACACTTATCAATAAACATAGAGTGACACCGTAACAATCCATGATTGGATTCGTTAAAAAGTTATGTGGCTAACATAGTGTCGGATATGTATATCACGGGTTGCTATTAATGCTTGCAGTGTATGTTCAAATACCCTGAAAGATTAGAAGTAACTATCAATAAATAATCTTTGTACGCCTACTAGGATAACTGTAAAAAATGCATGATTATCAGTTCCTTACATTGTAAAATCGGCAATCATTAACCTATATAATAA